>CAZGYE010000067.1:0-21672 GCA_964530165.1 uncultured Planctomycetaceae bacterium | reverse complement strand
TCAATCACGCCGTCTGTGGAAAGACCATTTTGACATCCGGGGTGTGAACGGTTACCAATGGCTCGGTGCCACCAGTCCGTTGGCCAGCATGACGATGCCAGATCAGACGTCTTTTTCAGCAGGTACCACGAACGGCTTGCGGTAGTTGCGGGTGAGCATTGGGTTGGCCGCGGCGGCGCCAGCGCCGGTGAAGACCTCTTCACCTGAATTCAGCGTCAATTGCCGGCCGAACTGGATCTTGGTTTTCTCCAGATCGATTTCGTTCGCAGTCAGGTGTTCGGCGAAGCGTCCGAAAGTGCGGACCGCCTCGTCGCTGCCGCCCAGACGCTTTTCGGCTTCTTTGGCGGTGACTTTCTCGCCCAGCCGGTACGAGATGTTGCCCAGGTGACACAGGGCGCTCGACAGGTGTCCTTTGAGGATGTCAGCGGTGAGGTCTTCCTTCTTGCGGCTGCGAACGGCCGCGACAAAATTGCCGAAGTGATCTCCAAGGCCTTTGAACTCTTTGATCTTGTTGCCCTCGCGGTCGAAAGCCCAAGCAACTTTGTAATTACTCGTCGAGACGACGTAGCCTTCCGTGCCGTAGAAAATCACGCCGACCTTCGCGCCGCGCAGCGGGTCAGTCTTTAAGCCGCGGACCTCGAAGACAAGCTTCTTGTCTCCGTAATCGTGGATGCTGACTTGTGAGTTGGCGGTTTCACCGGCATCCTCGTATCCCAGTCGGCCGCCGTAACTGACGACACTCTTGCCGAGATTGTCGACGCCGAGTCCCCAGCGGCAGATGTCCATCTGGTGAATACCCTGGTTGCCCAGGTCGCCGTTGCCGGTGTCCCAGATCCAGTGCCAATCGTAGTGCAGCCTGGGGCGGGTCAGCGGTTTCATCGGAGCCGGGCCAAGCCATAGGTTGTAATCGACGCCGGCAGGCACGTCGTAGTTGCCCTTCTTGCCGATCGAACCTCGACGTTTGTAACACAGTCCGCGAGCCAACTTGACGTCACCGATTCCGCCGGATTTGACGAATTCGATCGCGTCGATCTGCGCCTGCATGGAACGTCCCTGGGTCCCCGTCTGCACAATCTTGTTGTACTTGCGGGCGGCCTGCACGACACGTCGTCCTTCGCTGGGGTTGTGGCTGACCGGCTTCTCGACGTAGACGTCCTTGCCGGCCTGGACCGCCCAGATCGCGGCCAGCGAGTGCCAATGGTTGGGCGTGGCAATCGAGACGGCGTCGATCGACTTGTCGTCCAGTAAGTCCCGCATGTCCTTGAAGAACTTGACGTCCTTGCGTGTCGATTTCTTCAGCGCCTCGATTCTCTTGCCGCCTTTGTTCTCGTCGGCATCGCAGAGGGCGACGACCTCGGTATCCTTGAGCCGCGTGAATTCACTGATATGCGCTCCGCCTCGACCACCCACCCCAATGACGGCCACCCGGAGACGCTCGCTCGGGCTGCTGGAGCCTTCGGCGGCAAATGTTCTCGGCCCCGGCGATACGCCGGCCACTGCAGCAACCGCCGCGGCAAGCACGGAGTCCGAAAGGAATTCACGACGTGTTTGATGCGACATCGACCTGTTCTCCTTCGAAGAATGCGTTTTCATCCGGCGCCGGTCAGCACAAACCGGCCCTCAAATCAGGCCACAGACGACCGGAACAGCCACCACGATCGCCAGAACTTCAGTCTAACGATCCGTGCGGCGAAGATTCAACCAAGCTTTGCTTTCTTCCCGGAAACCTGTAGTATGAGACACCATGAAACGATTTCTTTCGTCTTGCCGGCCACTCATCCTTGGCGCAATCGGAGTCCTCGTACTTGGTTCGGCGGCAGATTGTGCGGTTCAGAGTCGCGGCAAGCCCAACATCGTGCTGATCGTCAGCGACGATCAAGGGTATCGCGATTTGGGGTGTTTCGGCAGCGAGGAGATCAAGACGCCGCATTTGGACCGTCTGGCCAAGGGCGGGGTGCGATGCGGGAGCTTTTACGTCGCGTGGCCGGCGTGCACGCCGTCGCGGGGCAGCATCTTGACTGGCCGTTACCCGCAGCGGAACGGGCTGTATGACATGATCCGCAACGACGTGGTCGACTACGGAAAAGTGTTCACCCCGACGGAGTATGCCGTCACGCCCGAGCGGGTGCTGGGCATGGACGTCCGCGAGATCATGATCTCGCAGGTATTGAAGCAGGCCGGTTATGCAACGGCCGTCTTCGGCAAGTGGGACGGCGGACAATTGAAACGCTATCTGCCGCTGCAGCGCGGCTTCGACCGCTACTACGGATTGGTGAACACGGGGATCGATTACTTCACCCACGAGCGGTACGGGGTGCCGTCGATGTATCGCGACAATCGGCTCACCACCGAAGACAAGGGGACCTATTGCACCTACTTGTTCCAGCGGGAGGCGGTGCGGTTCATCAAGGAGAACAAGGACAGGCCGTTTTTCGTCTATTTGCCGTTCAACGCGCCGCACGGCGCGTCGAACCTCGATCCGAAAATCCGCGGCGGGGCCCAGGCACCCGAGAAGTACAAGAAACTCTATCCGCACCTGAAGCAAGAGTATGTGAAAAGGAAACGATACGGCAAAGAGACCGTGGTGATGAGCCGGCAGACACGCCGGCTGGAATACCTCGGTGCGGTGACGTGCATGGACGACGCGATCGGCGAAGTGCTCGATCTGCTGGACGAGCTAAAGCTGGCGGAGAACACGCTGGTCATCTTCTTTTCCGATAACGGCGGCGGGGGCGGGGCCGACAACAAACCGCTCCGCGGCTGGAAGGCGCAGATGTTCGAGGGGGGTCTGCGGGTGCCGTTCATTGCCCGGTTTCCCGGACGCATCCCGGCCGGCAGCGTGTCGGACGAGTTCCTCACGGCCCTGGAATTGTTTCCGACGTTCACCAAGCTGGCCGGTCAGCAGTTGCCCGATGGCGTGGTCTACGACGGATTCGACATGCTGCCCGTCCTGGCCGGCAAGGCAAAATCGGAACGCACGCAGATGTTTTGGGAACGCCGCAACGACCGCGCCGCTCGCGTGGGCAACCTGAAGTGGGTCGAGTCGGCCCGCGGCAACGGCGTGTTCGATCTTTCCCAGGACATCGGCGAGAAGCACGACTTGTCGCGCGAACATCCCGAGCACCTGGTCATGCTGAAGGCCGCCTTCCGTGCGTGGAAGCAGGAAATGGAAGCCGCCGAGCCGCGCGGCCCGTTCCGCGATTATTGATTGATTCCCCAAACGACGCCATGAACGAAACTTGGAACTACGGAATGACGAAAGACCCAATGACGAAGGAGTGACGAATGTTCAAATGACGAATGGGCGGGCAGTGACATGCGCATGTGATTTCGACATTCGGATTTCGACATTCCTTAGTCATTCGTCATTCGGAATTCGTCCTTCCCTAGTCGTCGAGGACTTCGCGGTACAGCGCCGCGTGCGCGGTGACCATTTTCTCAACGCTGAATCCGGCTCTCATCCGCTCGCGGCCGGCGCTGCCCAGCCGGTCGGACAGGTGGCGGTCGGCAAGGATGCGATCGGCAAACTGCGCGAAGCCGACGCTGTCACCCACCTTGACAAGATAGCCGGTCTCGCCGTCGATCACCAATTCGCGGTTCGGCGGAATGTCGCTGGCGACGACTGGAACGCCTGCCGCCATCGCTTCCATGATGCTGTTGGACATCCCCTCGAAATCGCTCGCCAGCCAGAGCACGTTCGTCAGCCCGATCAATCGCGCTGCGTCGTCCCGTTGCCCGGCGAACCGCACCACGTGATCGCAGGTTATCCGCCGGGCAAACCGCGTCAGCCGGTCGCGCTCCGGTCCGTCGCCGACGACGAGAAAATAGACGTTGTCGGTCAATTGTCTCAACAGTTGCATGGCCCAGACGAGGTCCTTGACCCGCTTCTGGCGGGCCAGCCGACCCACGTAGCCGACGAGCTTCGCGCCGGGCGGTATGTCGAATTCAGCCAGTGCCTCGTCGCGGTCGCATCGGCACGGTGCGAGCGATTCGACGCCGTTGGGAATCACGACGATTCGCTCGGCCGGGAAGCCCTGACCTCGATAGAAATCGGCCACACCTTGGGAGTTGCCGACGAGCCGGGTCGTACGCGGAATCTGTCGCCGGTCGATCCAAGTCTGCCAACCGCTTTTCCACGTGTCGACACACCGCTCGGAAACGATGACTTTGGGGCGCGGTTTTTTTCCCAGCAGTATGCGTCCGGTGGCGTTGGCCGTGAACAGCCAGGTATGCACGATGTCGGGCTGCAAGCGGGTGATCAGCCGCCACAGTTTCCACAGGGCGCCGGGATCGAATTTCAATCGTTTTCCGAGGACCGTGACGGGGACGTCGCTCTCACGCAGCGGCGCTGCATAAGGTCCGCCGCGAGTGAGCGCCACGGCATGCACGTCGAATTCATCTCGCGGCAAGTTGCTGGCCAGCAGCGTAAACTGTTTCTCAGCGCCGGACCGGTCGAGCGTTGGGATGAGAAGAAGAACTTTGATCACAGATTTCAGCTCGGTTCCCGATGGGCATTTGCTCTGCGGCAATTATTCGTCCGTACGCGGGAATTTGCAATGAACGGCCAGTTGGCGAGCGGGGGGCGTCAGCCCCCTGATGAAGCTGCGGAAACGAAGAACTGCAGATCAAGGGGCTAACGCCCCCCGCTCGCCTATTGTCTGTGCCGTGATTTGCCTCGGCGCTCAAGAAGCCGCTAGAATCGGACTGTCAACCAAAGCAACAAACGCAGCGGAGACGTCAGATGCTCGTGCAATTTGGTTCTTGCCGACTGGAACTGGCTCAGGGCGACATCACCCAGCAGCAGGTCGATGCCATCGTGAATGCCGCCAATTCACAACTGGCCGGAGGTGGCGGCGTCGACGGTGCGATTCATCGTGCTGCCGGTCCGGTGCTGATCGAGGAAACCGGAACGCTTCATCCCGACGGGTGTCCGACCGGCAGCGCCGTCGCCACCGGCGCCGGCAACCTGCGGGCGAAGCATGTTTTTCACGCGGTCGGCCCTGTTTGGCGAGGCGGACAACGGGGCGAACCTGACTTGTTACGCTCCGCCACCGTTCGCTGTCTCGAATTGGCCGTCGAGAACGACTGCCAAAGCGTGGCCTTTCCGGCGATCAGCACGGGCGTGTACGGCTATCCGGTCGATCTGGCGGCCGAAGCGTCGCTGGGTGCAACACGCGACTTCCTGCTGGAGAACGAGAAACCCGCCTTGGTGCGGTTCGTGCTCTTTGGCGAGGGGACGTATGGCGCCTTTGCACGCGTCTTGGAGTCGATGACCGAATCGTGATGGAACCCCAGATCCGACAATTCACGGCTTCCGACGGCTACCGGTTCCATTACCGTCACTGGAAGCCGAACGGTGAGCGTCCACTCGGTTACGTGGTGGCGTTACACGGCATCCAGAGTCACTCGAGATGGTACGGCTATTCGAGCGGCCGATTGTGCGAAGCGGGTTACGACGTCCGTTTTTTGGACCGTCGCGGGTCGGGACTCAACGAAGAGATGCGCGGTCACGCGGTGCATCACGATCGGTTGGTCAACGACGTCGTGCAGTTCCTGGCGAACCTGCGCAGCCTGCGAAACCACCAAGCGCCGACGGCGCCGGTCATTCTGTTGGCGGTCAGTTGGGGCGGCAAGTTGGCGGCAGTCATCGCAGCCCGGCGTGCCGAACTGATCGACGCGTTGGCGCTGCTTTCTCCGGGCATCTGTGCGCGGGTCCGCACGCGGTGGTATCAAACGCTGGCATTGCACCTGGCGGGAATGCTGGGAAAGCACTGCGCCCAGGTTCCGATTCCCCTGGATGATCCCGAGCTGTTTACCAGCGATCCCCATTGGCAGCAGTTTATCCGTGACGATCCACTGGCGCTGCATGCGGCTACCGTGTCGTTTCTGCAAAGTAGCTGTAAACTCGACCGCTTGGCCGGTGAAGCCCCGGCACACATTCGGTGTCCGCTGCTGTTGATGCTGGCCGGCGGGGACCGCATCATCGACAACCAGGCGACCCGGCGCTATTTCGAACGATTCGCATCGTCACACCGCCAACTGATCGAGTATCCTGATGCGCAACACACCCTGGAGTTCGAAGCGAGCCGCGATCAATTCGTGGCCGATCTGATTGACTGGTTGGATTCGGTCCGCTCAACCTGCTAGCCTCATGTTCGAGTCGTCGAAACACTGCCGACACGGCAGTGGCACGCAAGCCCACCAATCCGAGGACGCTCGGTACGCCGACGCCCGCCCGACTTATACGACTACTCTCACAAACTTCTGTAGCGAAGGACAGTCGGCTGGGACGAGTCCGCGGTTGCCGCCGGCTGACCAGGTGACCTCGCTCACGTAGACGCTCCCCTGAGAATCGACCCAGACATCGTGCGGAGCGAAGAAGTCGCCGGCGGCACACGGATTCTCACCGCCTCCGAAACGGCTCTGCAACCGTCCGCCGCGATCGAAGATGCTGACCCGGCCGCCGGTCGAGTTGACTTCGGGGCTCATCCACGCGAACATGCCGGCCCGCCGGCCCAGCTCTGCCACGAACACGTTGTCCTGACGATCGAGAAACACCTCACAGGGCCGCACCACGTCGGTCCATTCTTCCAGAAACTCGCCGTCGGGCGAAAAGAGCTGCAGCCGGCTGTTCTCGCGGTCGGCGACAAACACGGTCCCAGTGCTGTCGACGCCGATTCCGTGCGGCACATGGAACTGGCCGGGACCGCCGCCCGGCTCTCCCCACGAGAGCAGCAGCTCGCCCTCGGCCGAGAACTTGTGCACCCGCGAGTTGCCGTAGCCGTCGCTGACGTACATTTCGCCGGACGGCCCCAAGGCCAGGTTCGTGGGCAGGTTGAACGGCGGCCCAGGTTGCGTGATCGTGCGGTAATCGATGCCGACGACCCCGGTCTGGCTCGGCTGGCCGCTGGTGCCGAGCGTCAACAGCAGCTCCCCCTGGGGTGTGTATGTTTGGACGGTATGATCTCGATCGTCAGAGAGAGACAGCCTGTCGTCCGGCCCGATCCAAATCCCGTGCGGACGATCGAAGCACTTCTCCCCCCAAGACCAAAGAAACGTGCCGTCGGCGCCGAAAACGATCACCGGATGCTCGCCGCGGTTGAAGACGTAGACACGGTCCTCGGAATCGGTGGCCACTCCGACCACTTCCACAAAGCTCCACCCCTCGGGCAGTTGCGCCCAGGCGGCATCGGCTACGTACACAAAATCGCCACTGCCCACCAACGTGCCGCCGGTCTTGCCTTCGGTTGTCATGTTTCCTTTCCCTCAAACCCAAGCCGACGACTTGTCGTCGCTGGATGTGCCGTCAAACCAGTGGATTTCGACAACAAGTTGTCGGTTTGGGTGTCACAACGGCAGCCTATGAATGATCCGGGCTCACGAAGCTGGAGACACATCGACGTGCAAGAGAATTCTACCACAACGGCCAGGTTGAGAAAGCGAGAAACAAAGCCGTCCGCAAGACGGCCCTAGTTCCATCACGGGTTCAAGTTGAAGAAAAGCGGCAAGTATTGCCCAAGGCAATCAATATCCGACGTTCTGTGAGCCGATCACAAGAGTGTGGATTCGCAGAACTGTTTGGGTCGACTCGCCCCACAGGTTGAGAATGCCGCCGATCCGGTCGATCATGCCGGTCGTAGCGATTCAGCAGACGTGTCCGGCTTGGGTTGCCGCAGTGTCTGAGCGGTCCTATAATTCCCCTGTTCAACGTTGAGAAGCTGGGAGTAGTCGGACCGGTGTCGGAGTTGGTCAGGATTCTCGTTTTCGGCCGGCGGGACGAGCAGTCAGCGCTGGTGATCGACCAGTTGAAACAGCACTACGCGGTCGACCACCCCGAGACGCTCGAAGCGGTCTTGCAAAAGTTGCGAGAAGCTGAGTTCTCGGGGGTTTTCTTATTGGGGCAGGACGCGGCGGTGGCAGGCATTTTGGTCCAAGCCGGCGGACTTCTGGAACAGATTCCCGACGGAGTGGTCCTGCTCAGTCCGGAACTGGAGATTCTTTGGTCCAATTCCCGCTTGCAGGAATTGAGCGGGCAAAGCGAGTCTCCCGTCGGGTGCAGCTTCTACGAAGCGTTCGGCACGCCGGAGATTCTAGGCCCAGATTTCTGCCCGTTTCACACGGCGTTGGGATCGGGGGAGCCTGCCAAGAGTACGCTGCGGGTTGGAGAGAAGTCGTACTTCGACGTGCACGCCAATCCGATTTTCGAGTCGGGTTGCGACGTTCCCGATTTTCTCGTCGTGATCGTCCGCGACGTGTCGGCGGAGATCTTGCAGCGGCAAAAGCTCAATGCCATCTACCAGGCCGGCCTGGAGTTGGGCGACCTGTCTCCGCAGGAAGTCCTCGACATGACGGTCGAGGAACGGGTCGGGCTCCTGAAATCGAAGATTCTGCACTACACAAAGGATTTGCTCGAATTTGAAACCGTCGAAATTCGCCTGCTCGACAAACGAACCAAACGCCTCGAAACGCTGCTGGCGGTCGGCATGGACCGGAGTGCCGCGGACCGCGTGTTGATTGCCGAGCCGCACGGCAACGGTGTGACCGGATTCGTCGCCGCCACCGGCAAGAGTTATCTGTGCGAAGACACCGGCATCGACCCGCTTTATCTCCCCGGCGCACCGGGAGCCCGCAGTTCCCTGACCGTCCCGCTGATCCTCCACGACGAGATCTTGGGAACCTTCAACGTCGAGAGTCCGCATCCGGGCGCGTTCGACGAACACGACCTGCAGTTTCTCGAGCTGTTCAGCCGCGAAGTCGCCGTCGCCTTGAATACGCTGGAATTGCTCGTCGCCGAGAAGATGACGACGGCCACCGAAAGCAGCGAACGGATTTTGTGGGAGGTTGCCAATCCCGTCGACGAGATTCTCAACGACGCGGCCTGGATTCTCGAACGCTACATCGGTCACGAGCCCAACGTCAGCGAGCGGCTGCAGCGTGTCCTCAAACACACCCGCGACATCAAGCAACTGATCCAGCAGGTGGGGGAGAAGATCGCCCCCAAGGTGGCTCATCCGCCGCTGCCGCCGCGGCCACAGTGGCCCAGACTGCGGGGAAAGCGGATCCTGGTCGTCGACAGCGACGAGTTGGTCCGCGGCGCGGCTCACGAATTGCTCGGACGCGTCGGCTGCGACGTCGAGACGGCCCACAACGGCGAGGAAGCGCTGCTGATGGTCCGCAGCTTCCACTACGACGTGGTCATCGCTGACATTCGCCTGCCGGACATGACCGGCTTCGAATGCTTCAGCCAGCTCCGCGACATCCACGAACACCTCGCCGTGATCCTGATGACCGGCTTCGGCTACGACCCGACCCATTCGGTCGTAAGAGCCCGACAACAGGGGCTGAAATCGGTCCTGTACAAACCGTTCCGCCTGGATCAACTGCTGGGCGAGGTCGAGAAGGCCGTCTCGTCACCGGCCGACCTGGCCGAGAGCACGAAAAGTAAGAGTCTCTAACAAATCTGTACCAATCAGCCTTTGGCAGGAAGACCGCCCGAGCTCTGCACGACCAGATGGTTGAGGACTTCATGCACGCCGGCCACCGATTGGGCCACGGTGCAAACGTCGGGGGAGCGTTGGTCGGCGTCGAGCACCCCTTCCAAGCACACGCCATCTCGAATCCTGCGAATCACCAGCGAGGAGAACCTCAGGTTGGGATGCGTGAGCAAGTACCGCCGCACCTCCTGCTCAACCTGATGTGGCCGCTCGGCAACAGCGACCGGCTGATCGCTCTTCGGGGAAGTTGGTACTGTGCACTGTTCGGCAGACTCTTCCATGCGGGGCCGCTTACCCATGTGGTCGTTCCCTCCGGCACATGACTGGGGACGCTCCATCACTCGTCGCTCCAGTGTAGCGAACGGCGAATCAATGTGGAAATGAAATCTGAAAAGATTTTGATTCTTTAGAAATATTTTCCTGCAGATCAGAACGGTTCGGCAACTCGTCGAAGCCAGAGAGCGCAGGAATGATGTGCAGAATACTCGCCGTTCTTGGGCCGACAGCTCATTCCCAGTTGTCTTCGATCGCCGATGTGTCCACCACTGACTCGAGCTGAGCCAGCGGTCGCACGACGTGCAGCTCTTCGTGTTCGGCAAGATTGGCGATTTGCGGCTCCAACTGCAGTGCGCCGGGTTCCCAGGTCTCCACAATGGGCCTGTCGTAGGCTTGACCGCTGGCGCGAATCACACGGCCAAGACGTCCGTTGCTCAGTTCGATGTACGAACCGATCGGGAATAGCGAAACGGTGTTCAACAGTGCGCGAACGGCCGTCTGATCGAACAAACCGTTACGCGCTCCGTGCAACAGCCGTTCCATTGCGCGATACGGCAACAGGCCGGGACGGTGCGGCCGGGGCGAAACCAGCCCGACGAATACGTCGGCCACTGCGGCGACCTTCGACAGAAAGTGAATCTGGTTTCCTTCCCGGCGGCGCGGATAACCCTTGCCGTTGCAGCGTTCGTGGATTTGATAGGCAATGAAAGCCGATCGGCTGGGAATCTGCTGCATTTCCATCATCATGTCGAAGACCAGAATCGGATGTTTCGTCACTTCCAGGAAGGCGACCGGATCGATCACGCTGCTGGTTCGATACACCTGCTCGTTAATCTTCAGCATGCCGGCATCGTGAATAAGACAGCCGATGGCCAGCTCCTTGAGCGTCTGGCGGTCGAGCTTCAAATTGGTCCCAATCGACAGGGCCAGCATCGCGGTATGCGTGCTGTGCCGGGCCGGGTACTTGTTCGAAAACGGATTAATGCCCAAACACGCAAACAGGTCCGCATCGGCCGACAATTCAGTCAGCGCCTCATCGGCGATGGCCGACAACGCCTCCACGTCCAAACCCCGCCCGATCAAGAGGGATTTGAAAACGTTCTCCATCTGGTCGACGGCTTGCTGGTGGTTCTGAATGAAGCTTTCCCGGGTCTCTTCGTCGTAGGCCGCTGTGCCGTGAGAACAGATTTCGTCC
Organism: uncultured Planctomycetaceae bacterium; assembly: GCA_964530165.1. Lineage (GTDB taxonomy): Bacteria > Planctomycetota > Planctomycetia > Planctomycetales > Planctomycetaceae > CAZGYE01. The sequence continues at coordinate 10,707 of CAZGYE010000067.1, read as the reverse complement.
GCGAAGGCGTCTCCCTGCGGAGGCAATCCCAACTGTCCCCCTCGTCGGATTGCCTTGTCGAGCCGTTCGCTGCTGTTGGTCTTCAGAGTGCAGTAGTGGCCGCGTCGATCGTCCGGGACCGCATTCGCGGTGCCCAGCGGCTGACAGGCATAGACACGAGGCAACTCGCTCTCGTGCACCTTCACGCTAGAAATGTCGCGGTTTCGGAGCTTCTGCAGAAACGACGGCGTAATGACCTGGCCATCCGCCAACAGCAGAACGTCACGCTCGTCGTAAATCGGGATTCGCAGCCGCGTGCCCACGCGCAACCGCGTCGAGTCGACGGAGCAAAACGATTCTCCTTCGTCCAGGGAGTTGCCGACGTTGGTCGTTTTGGCAATCATGTTGTGTGTTTCTGCGATTCGTCAATGGGTCGGTGAGAAGCTCAGAGCCCGCAGAATCGTGCTCAACGTCGTCGCGTTCACGACGCGCATCACCGGGCTGGCGTATGGAGGGCGTGACCTACAATACATTAGGTCGCAGGACACGAAAGTCAAAAGCCCGGGTCTTGGAAACCGCCCACATCGCGCGGCGGTCAACCGGCAACGGTACAACGTAGCGATTCTGCCGAATGTACGGCCGACGGCCGATGATGCTTGGCGATGGCAATGGGTTGTGGTAGTTTCATCGCGTCAAGCGATCGCGGGTGGATAGGTGCCGGTTGAATCCGTGTTCGCTTCCCAGACGAGTTTCCTCCTCATCGAGGCGTCCGATGGCCGATGGCTTTTTGGGAAACAATGCGTCGTTGATGCTCGACGTGGTTGTCTGCGCGCTGGTGTTGGTCGTTCCGACGCTCGGGTTCAGTCTCTATCTGGCCAAGATCCGGAAGAGTTATCTGTGGCACCGGAACATTCAGGTCGCGCTGGGGGCGGTGCTGCTGGTGACGGTGGGAGCGTTCGAGATCGATCTACAGTTCGTCCACGACGGCTGGGAAAGCATCGTCGCCAAGCGCGAGCCCCCGCTCTCCGGCCAAGAATTCGAACGCGTCGAGAAGGTGTTGTGGGTGCACCTGGTTTTTGCGATCTCGACGCCGCTGTTGTGGGCGGTGACGCTCTGGCTGGCCTGGAAGCGTTTTCCGTCGCCGCCGACTCCGGGAGAGCACAGCCGGCTGCACAAGAAGCTCGCCTGGCTCTCGGCAGTCGACATTACGCTAACGTCCTTCACCGGTCTGCTGTTCTACTACTGTGCGTTCATCGCGTGACGGCGCGCCGTCAACGAATCGCTCGGCCGGAATAGACGGCCCCTTCAGGGCGTGGTTTCTGGATGCCTGTTCGATCCGCAGAATCCGATCGCCGATTGTCTCGATTCGGCGTGCGACGTCTTCGCCGGTTTGTTCCATCCCTCCGGAAACGAGCGTGACAACACCCAGAAACAGCAGCATCTGCCCCGCCGTCGTGATGAGCCAGCCGGTGGGCATATAGCTGGCGGGACCGCCGAAATAGCTCCAAAGCACCAGCGAGGTGCCGATCGTCAATACACCGACGCCGGCATAAGCCAGCAACTGACCAATCAGAGAGGCGACGTTTCTTTTTCGGGTCTTGCGATCGCCGGCGGCAGGCTGCACGTCGAAGTGCGGCGGCGCTGTCGGCATTCCGTGCGCCGGATGCAGACGACGCGCCTCAGAAGAAGGTGCCCGCTGATCCTGCTGCAGGTTCATTTCGGAAGGCGTCGCGGTCCTCTCAGCAAGATGAGGGCTGTCGATGCGAAACTTTGGCGTGGGATCGGGGGCGGGGGCGGCAGGTGTCGCGGGTTGATGGCCTGTGGATATCTTGGACGATTGAGGCTCAGTCGGCGGGGAAACGCCAGTCGCCGGTGCGAACGGATCGAGCATCTCGTTGTTCGACCACCGCTCGAGCAACTCACGGGCGTCGCGGGTGTTGGCCTCTGGCGGCGGGGTCGGTGCGGCAGAGATGTCGGTGCCGCACGTTGCGCAGCGGATCCGCTTGTTGTCGACAGAGACTTCCGCAGCCACGTCCGCCTGGCAGTTCGCACACCACATCCGTGTGTTCCTGTTCTGCAAGAGGAGTGTCGGTTGGGTTGACGTGTGGAAACGATCGAGACGAGAGAGATTTATCCGACCTGCGGTTTTGACGCAAGAGGGAATTCGTCTCGTGAGGCCAAATTCATCGTTCGCGGAGCGGCAAATTCGCCCACCTGACGACCGCGGCTGCTTGCCAGCCGCCCGGAAACCGGTTAATCTCGTGAAGTTCTCAGACACGCGCATCGCACTTATCGTATTGAAGTAAAATGGGTTAACGCCTCACGGCATGTGGAATCCACGCGACGATCATCATCGAGTTGTCATCACCGGCGTCGGACTGACCGCGCCGAACGGAGACAACCTGCATGAGTTTCGCTCGAACCTGCTGGCAGGCAAATCGGGTGTGGTGCGCTACGAGACCCGCTATATGGGCGAGGTGCTTGCCGGCGTGTGCCATTTCGACGAGCTACGCTACCGGAAGCGAAAGGAAGTCCGCCGCGGCACACGGGCCGGTTCGGTAGCCGTCTATTGTGCCAACGAGGCGGTCCGCGATTCGGGATTGGAGTGGGACGCGGTTCCCCGAGACCGTGTCGGCGTCTACCTGGGCATCACCGAGCACGGAAACGTCGAGACCGAGAATGAGATCTATGAGATCTCACAGTTCGACTACGATACAAACGTCTGGTCACATCATCACAATCCCCGCACGGTCGCCAACAATCCGGCGGGCGAAGTCACGCTGAATATGAAAATCACCGGTCCACACCTGACCGTGGGGGCCGCCTGTGCCGCCGGCAACGCCGGGCTCATTCAAGCTGTGCAGATGTTGCGTCTTGACGAGGTTGATCTGGCGATCGCCGGTGGCGTTTCCGAGAGCATTCACACGTTCGGTATTTTCGCCAGTTTTCAGAGTCAGGGGGCGTTGGCCACCCACCAAGATCCAACGAAAGCCTCCCGCCCGTTTGACGTCGCGCGGAACGGCATCGTCGTCGCCGAGGGGGGCGGGATTTGCGTCCTGGAACGTCTGCCCGACGCAATCCTTCGCGGCGCCAAGATTTACGGTGAAATTGTCGGCCATGCCATGAATTCCGACGCAACCGATTTCGTGCTGCCCAATCGGGGCCGGCAGGCCGAGTGCATGAGGCTGGCCCTGTCGCGGGCCGGCATTGGCCCTTCGGACATCGACATCGTCAGCAGCCACGCCACCGCCACTGACCAGGGCGATGTCGAAGAGGCGGCCGCGCTGCGCGACGTTTTCGGAAACGACGCCGGTGTGGCAATCAACAACACCAAGAGCTTCATCGGGCATGCCATGGGGGCGGCCGGCGCCCTGGAGATGCTGGGAAATCTCCCTGCATTTGACGATGGGCTGGTTCACGCTACAATCAATCTCGATCATCCGGATCCGAAGTGCGAACTGCCGCAGATCGTCGCCAACGATCCGCGCGACGTCGGCCAAGTGAACTACATCCTCAACAACTCCTTCGGAATGTTGGGGATCAATTCGGTCGTCATCGTCAAGAAGTTCTCGGAAACCGGCGCGTAGCGGACAAGAGTTGAGAGTGGAGAGTCTCGAGTTGAGGGATCCATGTGGAGATCTGTCGACTCTCAACTCGAGACTCTCCACTTTTCACTGGCCCAGTTGCTGTTGTTGGAGTGAGGTGCATGAATCCGGTAGGTATTAGGCAGGCGGTCCTCGAGATATTGGTGCGCATCGCGCCCGACGAGGACTTGACCGAATTGCAGGATGAGGTCGCGTTTCGGGACCAGATAGAGCTCGACAGCATGGATTTTCTCGACATCGTTATGGAGCTGCGCAAGCAGTATCGCATTCAGATCCCCGAAGAAGATTACGAGCATCTGATCAGCATGAGCAGCACGGTCAATTATCTGACGCCGGTGCTGAAGGATGCCGCTAGTCCTGCGTGAACAGTCTCTGCTTCGTCCACAATCCGCAGCACGGGGCATTTCGGACCGTGAAATACGATGCCATCATTATCGGTGCCGGCATGTCGGGGCTGGCGGCGGGAATCCGGCTGGCTTATTTCGACCGGTCGGTCTGCGTGCTGGAACGGCACTCGACCATCGGCGGGTTGAACTCTTTCTATCGGCTGCGGAACCGTAATTATGACGTCGGCTTGCACGCCGTCACCAATTACGCGCCGCCCGGCACAAAGACCGGTCCGCTGAGCAAGCTGCTGCGCCAATTGCGGCTGCGCTGGGACGATTTCGGCCTCTGTCCGCAACGCGAGTCAGCAATCGTCTTTCCGGGCCATACGCTGCGGTTCACGAACGAGTTCGAGTTCTTCCACCAACAGGTCGTCGACGAATTTCCCTCTCAAACCGACAACTTTCGACGGTTGATCTCGCGGATCGACGAGCAGGACGAGCTCAATCTCAGCCGCAAGGAGCTCTCGGCCCGGGCCGTCGTGGAAGACTGCATCACCGACCCCACACTCCTCGAGATGCTCTTCTGCCCGTTGATGTTCTACGGCAGCGCGACGCCGCGCGACATGGATTTCAGCCAGTTCGTCATCATGTTCAAGAGCATCTTCTACGAAGGGTTCGGCCGGCCGTTCGACGGGATCCGTCTGATCTTGAAGAAGCTGGTGCGGAAGTTCAAATCGTTGGGCGGAGAGCTGCGCTTGCACAGCGGCGTGCGTTCGATTCAGGCCGCCGGCCCTCGAGCGACCAGTGTCGTGCTCGATGACGGCCAAGTCGTCGAAGCGAAGAGCATTCTCTCCTCGGCCGGTTCGGTCGAGACCATGCGGATGTGCGGCAGCGAAGATCAACAATCCCGCCGACCCCAGCCGGGCGAAATCTCTTTTGTGGAATCGATCTCCGTCCTCAACCGCCAGCCGTCCCAGTTCGGACACAACGAGACCATCATCTTCTACAACGACTCACCCCGATTTCATTACGAGCGGCCGTCTGTGCCGATCGATCTGCGCAGCGGGATCGTCTGCTCGCCCAACAACTTCAAGTACCCCTCGCCTCTGGGCGACGGTAGAATCCGCATCACCGCGCTGGCCAATCCCGACTACTGGATGAATCTGCCACCCGAAGAGTACCTGCAGCAAAAGGAGTGCTGGTGCCGGCAGATCATCCAATCGGCCCTGCGATTCATTCCCGATTTCCGGCGGTTCGTGATCGATACCGACGCCTTCACCCCCCGGACCATCAGCAAGTTCACCGGTCATCTGAACGGCTGCGTCTACGGTGCACCGAACAAGTTCGTCGACGGCAGAACGCACCTCGACAACCTGTTTCTGTGCGGCACCGATCAGGGGTTTCTGGGGATCATCGGGTCGATGCTCTCAGGGATCACAATTGCCAATCGGTACCTCTTGTCTCGAACGTGATCTCCCAGGAGATTTCATTGGAAGCGCAAATTGCTCATGGCAGAAACAGGCAGATCGAGAATGAAGAACACGTCACTGTTTAGCCAAATGCAGTAATGAGGAAATTAGGAACCCAGGAAGACAGGAGAAAGACGATCCCCGAGATTCCTGCTTTCCTGCTTTCCTAATCATGCTCCTCTTAACACGAAACACATTGTGGAGAGGAACTTGCTCCAGACGACTAAAGTATTACAAGAACTCAAAAACTTCCCTGGCCCGTTTTCAACACTACGGTTTTCTATCTTGTTGTTTGACAGGCGCTTGCATCGACTGGTTTGGGCCTTGGCACTACGCGCTCGCCTCGACGGGAACGAGTTGACGGCGAAGGGGCCGTCGTCCGAGACATGTTTGCATCGGTGAGCACATCGTGCTATACAAACATGCGTGGAAAAATGCGAGATCGGTGTGACTAACGTTGTGTCCTCAGAGGAATGCCCTGCGCAGGCCCGCTCATCGAAAAAGGAAACGTCATGAAAGCTTTTTTCGCGAGTTCGATATGCACGATGGCGTTCGCTATCGCCTGCTTCAGTTCCGAACAGGGTGCTGGCGTTAATGTCCCTGCATCGACTGAGAAGCACCCTACTGAGCGAATTCCTTTGCCAGCAGACAGTCGGCAGGAAATTGATTTTGCCAATGCGAGACTTGGGGAGCGCGTCGTTTTGCCAAAAGAGCATCTGAAACACGAGAAATTCGAAGAAGTTGAGACACTGCTGGAGCAGGCGCTCGCCGATCCCATTGCAACCGAAAAACGCGCCGCAATTCTGCTCTTGGACAAAGCTAAAATGGCAAAGCAGAGAACACAAGTCGACGAGGACAAGCAGCCACAGATTTTCACCAAAGTGCAGCACGGTCAGCCCAAGGGGGTTACGACAGGCGTACCTGACCCGGAGCGGACTGAGCAAAAGCGAGCATCAAAATCGTCGTCTAAGGTTGTTGACGGTCCGGTTTTCTCACAAGCGACAAGAGCGGCCAACGAGAAGCCACGCCAGGCGGCTGTCAAACAGCCTGCGACGGATGCACTTATCAGCGAACTTGAGAGGAAAGCGCGGCGCGCCGACACCGCAAATGAGGCGTTGGCTTTATACGACGAATTCCTTGACCGCTACGTATTGACCGAGCAACAGACGGAACGGGTCAATTCCCGACGGAAGATCTGGAAAGAGAAGGCAGACCAGGGATTGGTTCGCCTTGGAGCAGAATGGGTCAAACCGCAAGAAGCGGAAGCTGCTGCTCAAGAGGCAGACAGCTTGATTGCCCAGGCGTTCGAATTGATCAAAGTCAGCAATTTCAAAGACGCGCGACAATTCTTGGAGAGGGCCAGCAAAATTGATCAGAACGGAATCCGTGCGGACTTTATTCTCGGCATATTGAATTCGATTCCGTATGCCTTTAACTACCCAAAGACAGCGGAAAAACATTTCCGTACTGTTCTCGCACGCTCTCCGAATCACATCGCGGCCCTGAATAACCTCGCATTGGCCGAAGTCAAACTGCGCAAGTTTTCCGCGGCGCTCAACCATTGGCGCCAAGACGTTAACCTGCTACCGAAGACCCCGGAAGTGACGCAAAATTTGGGGAGGTTCATCAGCGAAGCGAGCAAAAGGAAACTACTCGTCCCTGCACTTTTGTTGAGAAAATTCAGTACCTTGTATTCTCAAACGATTGCGTCTGGGAAAGGCAAGGCAGCCAACCCTCAAGTGGGATGGCTGTACATGCCTCTCATTCTGCCGAAGAGTGAGAAAAAAAGAGAACAGGATAGCAACCGTAAAAGCGCGACCGGCAGGCTGATAGCGCTCGGGTCAGGGACGGGCTTCGTTTTTCACAAAGCCTATATACTCACGAATCGTCACGTTGTGGAGGACAAAGATTTTGGAGTGGCAAATGCTATCAGAATCGTCGATCCTACGGACCCGAAGCACGAACGCGAACTTGAAGCGGAGGTCGTCGCACTGGCTGACGATTTGGACTTGGCCATTCTCAAATGCGAGAAGTTAAAAGCCCCCGCTGTTCCTTTGAGTGTTGAAATTCCGCGACGTGCTAGCGAGATTCTCGTACTCGGATACCCGGAAACCCAAGCAATCGGCAGAAGCCTGAAGGCGACAAAAGGCATTGTAACAGCGTTGCCTGACGAGGCGCACGAAAACATGCTGCTTTTCGATGTCGAAGCGAATCACGGAAATAGTGGAGGGCCTGTCTGCAATAACTACGGGAAGGCGGTAGCGGTAATTACAATTAAGTACGCCGAACGTATCGGAAAATATACAGGGGGTATACCCAGTGCATATGCCCTGCCATTTATCCAGCAGCATGTTCCCAAGTTTATCGCAAAAAAATCTGCTGGTCCCAAACTGGAATGGCCGCGTGTCGACGAAAAAGTCAGCAAATCAACTATCATGCTAATCGCATATTACAAAGAGGTTGCCCTCGGACTCGCGATAGCTGCAACCAAGAGGAACGAAAAAGGTAATTACCTTGAAGACCGCTCGTGCACCGCTTGTAATGGGCGGGGTTATGTTCCCTGTCCCGCAAAGGGATGTGCTAGAGGCGCGATCAGCGTGAAGGTTCCCTACAGCGAAACAACTGGAGTCGGGGTGGGACGCAGAGTCATTAAAGGATTTCGAACCGTCAAACGACGCTGTGCCGTCTGTGGGGGTAAAGGCCGGGTCCCATGTCGATATGGACGGTAATGGCACCCTTTACCGCACAGCCCGTGTCGGGTGATAGAGCGTTTCCCGCGGGGTGGCCCAGGTTCTTGAACCTGGGCGACGAAGTCATGTAGGGCCGGGTATCGCGGCCGCCCAGAATGCCCCGCTGCTGAGAACATCGGCCGCCACGACCTGACGGAACGGGGAGGTGTCTAACAGCCTGTTGAAAACCCTGATACGAGCCGCGAGCGTGAGCGAGTGGGTTGAGATACCTGGGAGAAACGACTGCTCCCTAAGGGTCGCGGCTGGTGGAAACATATTCTTCAACAGGTTGCTCAGCATACATGTTTCTGATCGCTCTGAATGGTCTTGTCAAGCAGTTTCTGCGATTTCGGGGGCGGGATTTTGGCTGTGGTTGTTTGAGATGAGCGGGCGAGCGGGGCGACAGTTCGGCTGTTGGGCAAAGGCTCGCGGTCAGCGGCGGCGGAGCCTGGTCGGGGGACCTGCGGCGGGGACTGGGCGGCGTAAGTGGGGAGGGCGCTGAGAGTGTGAGAATGCCGCCTCGACGGGAGGCTCTCTGCGTCGAGCTGTTTGGTATGAAATTTTCCTCAAAAAAAGTTTCTGGGCAACATTTTTTCGCCAACCCCGTTCACGCTTCTATTAACCGGCGGATTTGCGGCACAAGAAATGATTCCGCCTGGGTTTGGGCGCACTGTTTTGCGCCGAATTCGGGCCGGGGCTGGGCGACCGATTGCCACATTTGGCCGTGGTCCGACCGTTTGAGTTCTTCGACCGGTGGCGACGACGCCCCTTCCACTTCGAGAAACGTGGCGTAGAAATCTAAGCCGATCAGCCCCGCGAACAACTGAGCCTGCACGCCGGCCTTGCATTTCGCAAAGCAGTGCTGCATGCGAGTGGCTCATTTTTCGTACGGCATGAGAATCTCCGGCGCCTCGACGCCGGCGATGGCCTTGAAGCCGCCCTCGGCAATTGCTTTTCCGAGTTGTGAGACCGCCTTGTAATACGAGCTAGTGGGTCGCTTGCCGGTGATGCCGCGCTTCAGGTCCTGGCACAACACGTCGGCGGCCGCGTGGACGACCTCGTCGGGTTGCTTGCCGGCGTAAAGACACGTGGTGAGCATCACCAGCAGATCCTGGACTCGCTGAGACATCGCGGACATCTCACATTGCCGGTCGGCCAGTTTCAACTGGTACTTGGTCATCAGCGAGTCGACCTCTAGCCGGCTCTTTTGCAGGCCGTCGGCGGCGAACTGAGCGTGGCTGCGTAGTGCCGGTGGGAGTTTGGGCGGGCGAGCGCGTTTCCAGCCGGCGAGCTGCTGACCGACTCGCCATTTCAGGTAAGTCGCCATCGGCCCTCGCAACGCCCAAACGTGCGCCGGGTTGAGAAGGTTCGGCTGCTTGATGCCGGCTTTGGTCAACACCTCTCCGACCGGCTCGAAGAACCTTGTGCCGTGCTCCTTGATCAGCGATTTGAAGAACCCCATGGCGAGCATTTCGCATTCGCCTTCATAGATGCAGGGGGCCAGGAACTCGTGGACGTAATCGCCGAAGAGATGTCCCTCGAGAAAGGCCCGCCCGCCGTGGGTCTTCATCATCAGCTCGATCGCTGCTTCCTTCTGGGCTTCGCTGCCGAAAATCTTGGCCACGATGCATTCCATCTCCCCGCGGTAGCCTTCGTCCAGCAGCCATCCACACCATTGGACCAGGGCGTCGCAGCCGACGATCAACGCAGCCATTCGAGCGACGCGGCGGCGAACCAGCTCGCGTTTCTCGATCATGGCGCCGTACGTGACTCGGTACTCGGCCCACGGAAGAATGCTGGCCAGCATGACGCGCATCGTCCCGGCCGCGCCCGCGCACAGCGCGACCCGGCCCCGGTTCAGCCCGTGATAGGCGATGGTCAGCCCGTCTCCGCGCGCCGGTTCGAGCAGGTTTTCTTTCGGGACGCGAAAGTCCTTGAACTTCAGACCGTTGTTGTACGTCCGCCGCAGCGCGTACAGGCCATACTCGACGAGCTGGAAGTGTTCGTTTTCCGCATCCGGCAAATCGGCGATCAGCACCGCCGGTTTCCCTTCGATCAAGCAAATCAGTCCGACGGTTCGCCCCGGAACCGCGTTGGTGATGAACAGCTTCTCGCCGTTGACGACGTAATCGTCGCCGTCGAGTTTGGCGGTCGTCCGCATTGCCGTCAGGTCGGAACCGGCGCCGGGCTCGGTGAGCGCAAACGCCGAAAGCCGCTCGCCGCTGGCCAGCAACGGCAGGTACTTCGCCTTTTGCTCGGCATTGCCGAACGTCCGCAGCGGATCGACGGCCCCGATGCAGCCGTGAACCGACGCCAGCCCGGCGACGGTCGGGTCGATGGTCGCCATGCGAGTCAGAAACTTGGCGAAGGCCACAAAAGAGGACCCCTGTCCGCCATACTGCTTGTCGACCAGCAGGCCCCAATAGCCGGCGGTAGCGAGTTCCTGCAAAGTTGCGTCCGAGATCTTGTTGTTCTCGTCGAGCAGTGTGCCGTCGGCCCGCCGGCGGCGCACCACGTCGAGCGAATCCTGCATGACCTGTTCGGTTTCGGGCGCCGCCTGCGTCTCTTTTGCGACGAACAAGTCGACGGGAAGCTCGGT
>CAZGYE010000066.1:0-21817 GCA_964530165.1 uncultured Planctomycetaceae bacterium | reverse complement strand
GCAGAGCACCGGATTCCAAATCCGGCGGTTGGGGGTTCAAGTCCCTCCGCCCGTGCATCGGGTCGTATGTCGGCAAGCCTGGGCCGAGTGATTGGCGGGCTGGACCCGGCGTGTTCGCGGCCCATTGGCACAACGTTTTTTCGGTTGACGAACGGCAGATGGCTAAGTCAAAGAAAAAACCCAGTTTTTTGAGGGAACTGGGGAGGTTTGACCTTTACAAGCGGAACCAGGGCCGTTTGACGCGGCAGTTGTCGTGGGTCGGCGCGGCGATGATCCTGTTCTTTGGGGCATGGACGCTCTCGCAGGCTCTTTTGGAGTACAGCCGACCGGTCCGTGTCGGTGTTCCACTGGCGATTGCCGTCGTCGGCGCCTGGGTGCTTTTTCGTGTCGTCAACTTCCCGCGGTGTGCCGACTTTCTCATTTCCGTCGAAGCCGAAATGGACAAAGTTTCTTGGGCCAGCAGAAAAGAATTGCATCGGGCGACCGTGGTGGTCGTCTGCACGATGTTTTTTTTGGGGTTTGTGCTGTTTGTTTACGACCAGATTTGGGTGCTCGTTTTCAAGTCTTTGGGCATCCTGCAGCTCTGACGGTACATTGCCCGAGGATACGGACACGGAGAGATATTGGGTCGCTGTCGTTGCAAAATTTGACAAGAATGCGCATGATAGAGGTCGAGATGGGGCAGGGATCTTACGCTTTCAAATTCTTCACCGAAGCCGGAACTCCGCGAAGCGCGCTACGAAGGGGTTGAGGGGCTCGCTATGGATGACCAAACGACTTCGGTCGACGAGGCCAATGCCGGCGCTCCGGGAGATGAGAAGCTCTGGTACGTGCTGAAGGTGCAAAGCAATCGCGAGCGGTCGATTCGCGATTCCTTGATTCGGCGAATCAAACGGGAGGGTTTAGAAGAATTCTTCGGTGAAGTGATCATTCCGACCGAGAAGGTCGTGGAAACCAAGGGAGGCAAAAAGAAGGTCTCTGAACGAAAACTTTATCCTGGCTACATCATGGTTCAGATGGTTCTGAACGACGAAACGTGGTATCTGGTCCGCGATACCAGCGGAGTCGGTGACTTCACCGGCGCGGCGGGCAAGCCGATCCCCATGCAGGAGCATGAAATCAGCCAGATGATCGGTCGGGAGGAAGACAAAGGAACCGAACCGGCCAAGATCAAGATCGAGTTTTCACCGGGTGACATCGTCAAGATTAAGGACGGCTCGTTCGAGAGCTTTGAAGGTTCCATCGATTCCATCGACGAGGCAAACGGAAAGATCACCGTTCTGGTCGAGATCTTCGGCCGCTCTGTCCCCACGGAACTCGAATATTGGCAGGTTGAAACGGTGTAGGGGGCGACGCCCACAACAATTTGCTGCTGTTCGGTGGGCGACGCCCACCCTGCTTGCAGGTCGAAATTGTCAGATTGAGAAGGTCGAGTACTCGATGGCCAAGAAGCAAGTTGTGACACAGATCAAGGTTCAGGTGACCGGCGGACGAGCGACGCCGGCGCCGCCGGTCGGGACGGCATTGGGGCCGCACGGCGTCAACATCGGTCAGTTTGTGCAGCAGTTTAACGACCGCACGAAGGACCTGGCCGGGACCATCGTGCCTGTGGTCATCACCGTTTACAACGATCGGTCGTTCGACTTCATCGTCAAGAGTCCTCCGGCGGCCGTGCTGCTGAAACAAGCGGCTCAAATTGCCAAAGGGTCCGGAAACCCGAAGGCGGAGAAGGTGGGCAGCGTCACCAGGCAGCAATTGGAGGAGATTGCCAAGACCAAGTTTGAGGATTTGAACGCTCCCAGCCTGGATCATGCCGCCCGGATCATTGCCGGCACGGCGCGGAGCATGGGTTTGGACGTCGTCAACTAGTGGTTGGCGGCGGGACTGACTGGAGATTGCAAAGAGTAAACAGTGATGGCGAAGATTTCCAAGCGGCTGGATCATCTGCGGAAGAAGGTAAGCGAGTTTGGCACGGTGGATCTGCCAACGGCGGTCAGAACGCTCAAAGGGCTGGAGGCGTCCCTTCCCAAGAAGATCAAGCCGTGTAAGTTTGACCAGACGGTTGAATTGGCGGTTCGTTTGGGCGTGGACCCGAAGCAGGCCGACCAGATTGTGCGTGGATCCATTGTGCTGCCTCATGGCATCGGCAAGTCGCAGTGCGTGCTTGTCTTTGCGCAGGGCGACAACATCGCTGTTGCCCAGCAGGCCGGCGCCGATCACGTCGGCGGCAAAGAGCTGGCCGAGAAGATCAAGGAGGGTTGGCTGGAATTCGACGTGGCGATTGCCACACCCGACATGATGGGGGTCGTCGGTCCGTTGGGCCGTATTCTGGGTCCCCGCGGGCTGATGCCGTCGCCTCGTGCCGGCACCGTGACGCAGGACGTCGCAACGACCGTCGGGGAGTACAAGGCCGGGAAAGTTGAGTTTCGAGTTGATGCCGGCGGCAACGTCCACTGCATAGTCGGCAAACTATCGTTCGACGAGACGCAGCTCGTCGAGAACACCGAGGCCATTCTAAAATACATCCGGTCGTTGAGGCCGGCGGCAACCAAAGGCACTTATGTGCGGAACATCGCGATTTCAGCGACCATGAGTCCGGGAATCAGCGTGGCCGCCTAGAAGTTTGTCAATTGAGGAAGAACAGGTGAACGTGGGGCAGGCTTTCCAGCCTGCCATTGCCGATCGGCAGGCTAGAAAGCCTGCCCCACAACGAAGGCGAGAAAGCCTGCCCCACAACGCAGGTTAGACAGCCTGCCCGACAACAAAACCGAGACATCCCGCATTTCGCTGGTCAGAAACAATGAGCAAACGGGTGAAACAGATGGTGAGCGCCGAGATTCGGGGCCGAATCGGAGAGACCGCTGAACTGCTGGTCGTCGATTCGTCTCGGCTGGACGGCGTCACGACGAACAAATGGCGTTTGGCGCTCAGGCAGTCGAATATCACCGCACTGACAGTCAAGAACTCGCTGGCGAGAACAGCACTGCATGAGGCCGGTGTTGTCGGACTCGATCCGTATTTGGAGGGATCATCGACGCTGGTGTGGGGTGGCGAGGACATCGTTGCGCTGTCGAAGGAGATCACCCGCTGGGCCAAGGAACTCCAGGGACTGGCGATTAAGGGGGGAACCCTTGAAGGGACTTCTCTCAGTGCCGCCGACGTCGATGCTTTGAGTCAGAGTCCCAGTCGGGAGGAATTGATCGGGCAGATTGTCGGTCTGGCGCTGAGTCCAGGCGCCCGTTTGTCCGGTGCGTTGCTTGGTCCGGGCGGCAAACTGGCCGGACAAATTGAAACCATCGCCGAAAAGGCGGAACAAGAGTAAACGTCTGAGAGGCGAACGTCAGGCGGCTTCTTCGAGTGCAAGAGCGATTTTTGTCGAATCAGACGAGAAAGGGAAGAAAAAGATGGCAACCGCTGAGGCAACTGTTGAGTACGACGATGCGACCAAGGAGCTGGGCGACAAGATCGTCGGCCTCACTCTGCTGCAGGCCAAACAGTTGGCCGACTATTTGAAAGACGAGCACGGCATCGAGCCGGCCGGCGGCGGGGTCATCATGGCCGCGCCGGGGGCAGATGGTGGCGCAGAAGAATCGGCCGCCGAAGAAAAGACCGAGTTCGACGTGATCCTGACCGGTTTCGCCGACGGCAGCAAGATCCCGGTCATCAAAGTGGTTCGCGCCACGACCACATTGGGCCTCAAAGAGGCCAAGGAATTGGTCGAAGGAGCTCCCAAGCCGGTCAAAGAAGGGATTCCAGAAGAGGAAGCCAAGAAACTCAAGGAAGAAATCGAAGGCGCTGGTGGTTCTTGCGAGATCAAATAGGTCCATTCGAGCAACGACTTTGACAGTCCGAATCCGCCTTGTTAGCCGGTTCCTGTCGACCGCGAGCCAACCAAGGGTGGTGTTGTGCGCCTGCAGCGGTTGGGTGCAGACCGGCGCCCCGCCCGTCCCGTCCCGAGTTGTTCCCTAAGTAAAGCGAGCGACGTATGCCGATTCCAGCGACACGCATCATCCAGACCAAGTCGTTCCGTAATTTCGGCTTAATCAAAGACGACTCCGAGTTTTCGGACCTGACGCGAATTCAGACGGACTCGTACCACCGCTTCCTTCAGCACGACAAGTCTCCACGCGAGCGCAAGGACCAGGGATTGGAAGCGATTTTGCGAGAAGTCTTTCCCATCGAAAGTTACGACGGACAATATCGCTTGGAGTACCTGAAATACGAGCTGGGCAAGCCGCGTTACACCCCCATCGAGTGCCGGCAACTGCGGCTGACCTACGGGCGACCGTTCCGCGTTTGGCTGCGGCTGGTGAAAGAGCAGCCGATTGAGGAAGAAGTTTATCTCGGCGACATGCCCGTGATGATCGGGGGCGGTGAATTCATCGTCAACGGCGCCGAACGCGTGGTCGTCAGCCAGTTGCACCGTTCTCCGGGCGTTGATTTTGTGCTCGGTTCGGATCCGGGTGAACGCAAGGTTTACTCCTGCCGCGTCATTCCCGAACGAGGCAGTTGGATCGAGCTGGTCGTCAGCAAACGCGAAGCGCTCGGCGTTCGCATCGACCAGAGCGGCAAGTTCTCGGCCATGACGCTCTTGCGGGCCATGTCGCCGGAGTATTCATCCGATACGGATCTCATCCGGCTGTTCTATGACACGAAGAAGGTCAAAGTCTCCAAAAGTGACGCATGCGCAAAGATGGTCGGGAGTTTTGCAGCAGAGGACGTCGTCTACCCGGCAAAACACGAACGTTGCGGCGAGATCATTGTTGAATGCGCGCAGCAAATCACCGAGCCTTTGGCCGAACAGATTAGCGGTTCGAGTTTGAAAAGCGTGGAGCTCATCGAGAACCTGGAGGACCCGTTGGTTCTCAACAGCATCCTGGAAGACAACACGGCCTCTCACGAGGAGTCGCTGTTGCGGATTTATCAGCGATTGCGGCCCGGCAACCCGCCGCAATTGGAAAAGGCGACCGAACTGTTCCAGGAAAAGTTCTTCGACGTGAACCGTTACCGTTTGGGTCGCGTCGGCAGGTTCCGTATCAACCGCAAGTTCCAGCAAGAGATTCCCGACGAGGAGATGACGCTCAAGGCGGAGGACTTCGTGAATGCGATCCGCTATCTGGTGCGGCTGCGTTCCAACGACCCCTCGGCCTATGTGGATGACATCGACAATCTGGGGAACCGGCGGCTGCGCACCATCGACGAACTGGCCGCCGACGAAATTCGCAAAGGGTTTCTGAAACTTCGCCGGACCGTGCAGGAGCGGATGAGTCTCAAGGACGTCGAAGAGATGACGCCCCGCACGCTGATCAACCCCAAGAGCGTCTCGGCGGCGATCGACTACTTTTTTGGCCGTAGCGAGCTTTCGCAGGTCGTCGATCAGACGAACCCGCTGGCAATGCTGACTCACGAGCGACGGTTGAGCGCGTTGGGTCCCGGCGGTTTGAACCGGAAGCGGGCCGGTTTTGAAGTGCGGGACGTCCACATCTCCCATTACGGTCGAATCTGTCCGATCGAAACGCCGGAAGGAACGAACATCGGACTGATTTCGAGTCTGAGCGTCTTTGCGAAGGTCGACGACTACGGTTTTCTGATCACGCCGTACCGCAAGGTCAACAAGGGAAAGCTGACCGACGAAATCGTGTGGCTGCGCGCCGATGAGGAGTCGCATGTTCATGTCGTGCCGGCCGATACTCGGGTTGAGAACGGCAAGTTGGCCGAGGAGCGGGTCCTGGCCCGCCACCACAACGACGTGGTCTGGATCGCGGCGGGCGAGGTGGAGTACATCGACACGTCGCCCTGCCAGATGGTCGGTGTTTCGGCCGGTTTGATCCCGTTTCTCGAACACGACGACGCCAACCGGGCGCTGATGGGCTCCAACATGCAGCGGCAGGCGGTGCCGTTGCTGATCACCGAACCGCCGCTGGTTGCCACCGGGCTGGAGAGGACCGTGGCGGAAAACTCCGGAATGGTCGTGCGTGCGGAGAAAGCCGGCAAAGTGACCTACGTCGACGCGAACCGCATCGAGGTGGACCGCAAGCGCTATCCGATGCGGAAGTTTACCGGCCTCAACGAGCGGACTTGCCTCACGCAGAAACCGCTCGTGCAACTGGGACAGCGCGTCAAGCGCGGCGATGTGTTGTGCGACAGTGCGGCCACCAGTCAGGGTGAGTTGGCGCTGGGCCGCAACGTGTTGGTGGCGTTCATGTCGTGGGAGGGCTACAACTTCGAGGACGCCATCATTCTTTCCGAGCGACTGGTCAAGGAAGACGTTTACACGTCGATCCACATCGACGAATTCGACGTCGAAATCCGCGAGACGAAGCTCGGCCGGGAAGAGTTTACACGGGATATTCCCAACGTCAGCGAAAAGGCGCTGCGTCACCTGGATGACGACGGCATCGTACACGTCGGCACGCGCGTCGAACCGGGCGATGTTCTGGTCGGCAAGGTTTCGCCGAAAGCCAAATCGGAATTGACGCCGGAAGAAAAGCTGTTGCACGCCATCTTCGGCCGGGCCGGCGAAGACGTCAAGAACGAGTCGCTGGAGGTGCCCAGCGGTGTGGGGGGCATTGTCATCCACACCGAGAAATTCTCGCGGCGGATGAGCCTCTCGGAATTGGAGCGCAAGAAGTTCGACGCCGATCATAAGAAAGCCGAGCAGGCAGGCAATCGATTGGTTGCAGCGGCATTTCGTCAGTTTCTGCATGACTTCGAGCGGGTGCTGGACCGTCATCTCTCCGACGACGACGGACGTGAGATTCGCTCGATCGAAGACGACAAATTCGTCGCCGAGTACGCGAAGAACTTCCCGGGTCACTTCGAACAGCTCGACATTCGTTCTCCGCAGAAGAAGGCCGACTGCAAGAAAGCCATCAAGGATGGCTGGCCGCTCGTCGAGGATGCCATCGACGACCGCGACCAGTCGCTCAACAGCATGAAGCGGGGCGATGAATTGCCCAGCGGCGTGTTGCAGATGGTGAAAGTCTACATGGCTTCGAAGCGGCAGATTTCGGTCGGCGACAAAATGGCCGGCCGTCACGGCAATAAGGGCGTCATTTCCAAGATTCTGCCGGAAGAGGACATGCCGTTTCTGGCAGACGGAACGCCCGTGGACATCATCCTCAACCCGCTTGGCGTTCCCAGTCGCATGAACGTCGGACAGATTCTGGAAACTCACCTGGGCTGGGCGGCGTTGAAATTAGGTTTCCGGGCGATCTGCCCGGTCTTTGACGGCGCCGACGAGGAACGGATTCGGGAATGTTTACAGGAGGCCGGCTTGCCCGAGGACGGCAAAGCGGTTTTGTACGACGGTCGTACTGGGGATCGGTTCGAGCAGAAAGTGACGGTCGGCCAAATTTACATGCTGAAGCTGCACCATCTGGTCGACGACAAAGTGCACGCACGGGCGACCGGCCCTTACTCGTTGATTACCCAACAACCGCTGGGCGGCAAGGCGCGGTTCGGTGGTCAGCGGTTCGGCGAAATGGAAGTGTGGGCCCTGGAAGCCTACGGAGCCGCCTACCTCTTGCAGGAGTTACTGACAGTCAAAAGCGACGATGTCGAAGGACGGACGAAAATTTACGAGTCGATGGTCAAAGGCGAGAACACTCTCGAAGCCGGAACGCCGGCCAGCTTCGACGTGCTCAACAACGAGATCCGCGGTCTGTGCCTGAATCTGCAACTGGAGAAAAACCCTGGCTAAGAAATGTCTAATTTCGAATGACGAATGACCAAACGAGGAGCGTGACGTGAGCGTTGGTGAAATCAAATACGATCGAATTAACGATTACGGCTCGGTGAAGATCGGCCTGGCCAGCCCGCACGACATTCGCGGCTGGTCGTTTGGTGAGGTCAAGAAGCCCGAAACGATCAACTATCGGACGTACCGGCCCGAACGGGACGGTCTGTTCTGCGAGCGAATTTTCGGCCCGGAAAAGGACTGGGAATGCGCCTGCGGAAAGTATCGCGGGATGAAGTACAAAGGGATGATTTGTGACCGCTGCGGCGTGAAGGTGACGCACAGTCGGGTCCGCCGCAAGCGGATGGGGCACATCGAACTGGCCGCCCCGGTGGTCCACATTTGGTTCTTCAAGTCGATGCCCAGCCGGTTGGGTGCGCTGTTGAACATGAAGACCACCTCGTTGGAGAAAGTGGTCTATTTCCAGGATTACGTCGTGATCGATCCCGGCGACACGCCGCTGCGCGAATGCCAGATGCTGACCGAAGAGGAAGCGCGCCACGCCAGGGCAAAGTACGGCGAGACGTCCTTTGAAATCGACATGGGGGCCGAGGCGGTCAAAAAGCTGCTGCTGCGGCTCAATCTGGCGGAACTCTCGGTGCGGCTGCGGCAGGAGCTGAAAGAGACCGGCAGCCAGCAGAAGATGAAAGAGTTGATCAAGCGGCTGAAAATTATCGAGTCCCTGCGCGACAGCGACAACAAGGCCGAATGGATGGTGCTCGACGTCATTCCGGTCATTCCGCCCGATCTGCGCCCGCTGGTTCTCTTGGATTCCGGCAACTTTGCCACCAGCGACTTAAACGACCTGTACCGGCGGATCATCAACCGCAACAACCGATTGAAAAAACTGGTGGATCTGAACGCGCCGGAAGTCATCGTCCGCAACGAGAAGCGGATGCTGCAACAATCCGTGGATGCCCTGTTCGACAACAACCGCTGCAAGCGACCGGTTTTGGGTTCGTCGAATCGGCCGTTGAAGTCGCTGACCGATATGATTAAGGGCAAGCAGGGCCGGTTCCGCGAAAACCTGCTGGGCAAGCGTGTCGATTACTCGGCCCGCAGCGTGATCGTCGTCGGTCCAGAGCTGCAGCTTCACCAGTGCGGTCTGCCCAAGAAGATTGCGCTGGAGTTGTTTCAGCCGTTCGTCATTCGCCGGCTGAAGGAACTCGGCCATGCCGATACGATCAAGAGCGCAAAGCGGATGCTGGAACGCCGCGACGACGACGTGTGGGACATTCTGGACGAAGTCATCACGGATCACCCCGTGCTCTTGAACCGCGCTCCGACGCTGCACCGGATGGGCATTCAAGCGTTCGAACCGATTCTGATCGAAGGGAACGCGATCAAGGTTCACCCGCTGGTCTGCAAAGGGTTCAACGCAGACTTTGACGGCGACCAAATGGCGGTGCACCTGCCGTTGTCGATCGAAGCCCAAGTGGAAGCGACGACGCTGATGATGTCGACGAACAACATCTTCAGTCCCGCCAACGGTGCGCCCATTATCAGCCCCTCGCAGGACATCGTGATGGGCTGCTACTACCTGACCGTGATACGTCCCAACCGTCCGGGTTCGGGGATGGTGTTTTCCTCGATGGACGAGCTGCACATGGCGTTCTCGCACGGGAAGGTTGCTCGGCACGCGCTGATCAAGGTCCGCATGCCGAAAGACAAGCGGGTCAAAGGTGAAGGCGCCGAGGGCTACAAACCGGGGGCGCTCATCGAGACGACCGTCGGACGCGTGCTGTTTAACGACATCCTGCCGAACCAGATGGCCTTCTACAACAACACGATGAAGAGCAAAGACCTGGCCACCGTGATTTCCGACTGCTACCTGGAAATGGGCCGGCGGCAGACGATCGAGCTGCTCGACAGCATGAAAAACATCGGTTTCCACGAGTCGACCCAAAGCGGGTTGTCGTTCGCGACCAGCGATTTGCGGATCGCGCCGAACAAGGAAAAGGTGATCGCGGAGGCCGAGAAGTCCGTTCTGCAGCGGCAAAAGTTGTTTGAGCGGGGCATCATCACCGACCAAGAGCGCTATAACCAGGTGCTGGACACCTGGACGCATGCCCGCGAGCAAATCACGGCGTCCATGATGGAAGTTCTGGAACATGACGTTCGAGACGACGGCGCTTACATCAACCCGATCTTTCTGATGGCCCACTCGGGCGCCCGCGGCGGCGTCGAGCAGATTCGGCAGCTCGCCGGCATGCGAGGCCTGATGGCCAAACCGAGCGGCGAAATCATCGAAACTCCGATCAAGGCGAACTTCCGCGAAGGATTGTCGGTGCTCGAGTACTTCAGCTCCACCCACGGCGCCCGAAAAGGACTGGCCGACACCGCGCTCAAGACCGCCGACAGCGGTTATCTCACGCGAAAACTGGCCGATATCTGCCAGAACATGGTCACCACCATGCACGACTGCGGAACGACAAAAGGGATGACGCGCGGGGTCGTCTACCGCGGCGAGAAGGTGGAAGTCAGCCTGGCCGACGCGATTCGCGGACGCGTCAGCCGGACGAACATCGTCAACCCGATTACCGACGAGGTGATCGTCCGGGAAGACGATTTGATTACGGTCGAGATTGCCCGCAGGATCGAAGAATTGGGTTTGGAACGGATTCAGGTCCGCAGCCCAATGAACTGCGAAGCGACACTGGGGCTGTGCCGACTTTGCTACGGCATGGACCTCTCGGCCGGTGCATTGGTCGAAGAAGGGACGGCGGTCGGCATCATCGCGGCCCAGAGCATCGGCGAGCCGGGAACGCAATTGACCATGCGGACGTTCCACATCGGGGGTACGGCTTCGCGGGAAGTCGAGGAGAACGAGACCCGCACCCGGCGTGCCGGAAAAGTCCGTTTCGCGCGGATCCGCAGCGTCGTCAACAGCGAAGGCAAGAACGTCGTTTTGGCGCGCAACGGAGAAATCGCCATCATCGATCCCAAGGAGCGAGAACTGGAGAGTTACTCGGTGCCCAACGGCGCTACGCTTTTGGTCTCCGAAAACGACGACGTCCAGGCCGGCCAGGTCTTGTGCCAGTGGGACCCCCATTCGGTGCCGATCCTGGCCGAGGTGGGAGGCCGGGTCCGCTACGAGGACTGCAGCGAAGGTAAGTCGCTGCGCATCGAGACGGAAGCCAGCGGCAACATCCGCCGGACGATCATCGAACACAAAGGAGACCTGCACCCGCAGATTATCCTGGAGGACGGAGCCGGCAAGATTCTCGACTTCTACTACCTGCCCGAACGAGCCAGCATCGACGTACAGGAAGGCGAACAGATTTCCGCGGGAACCATCCTGGCCAAGAACCCGCGTGAAACCACCGGAACACAGGACATTACCGGAGGTCTGCCGCGAGTGACGGAACTGTTCGAGGCGCGCCGGCCGAAGGACCCGGCCGTCATCGCCGAGATCGACGGCGAGGTGGAACTGGTCGCCGAGAAGAAGCGCGGCAAGCGAATCATCATCGTGCGGGGTGACGACGGCACCGAAGTCGAGCACGTGATTCCGCACGGCAAGCCGTTGTTGGTGCATGCCAACGATCGGGTCCGCTCTGGCGACGCCCTGGTCCGTGGACCGCTGGTACCGCACGACATCCTGCGCATCAGCGGCAGCGAAGCCGTGCAGCAATATTTGCTGCACGAGATCCAAAACGTCTACCGCTCGCAGCGCGTTGAGATCGACGACAAACACATCGAACTCGTCATCTCGCAGATGCTTCGCAAAATTCGAATTGAAGACGTCGGCGACACAAACCTGCTGCCCGGCCTTGTGGTCGACAAGTTCGCATTTCGCCGTGTCAACGAGCAGTTGATGGAGTGTGTGCGTGTGACCAATCCCGGCGACACCGAGTTCCAGGAAGGCGACATTGTTCCGTCGACGACCATCGAGGACGTCAACGCCGAGGTCGAGGCCGCCGGTCAGACGCCGGCCCTGTTCACCAAGCCCAGACCGGCTACCGGAAGCACCCAGCTACTGGGCATCACGAAGGCGGCCGTCCAGAGCGAAAGCTTCATCTCCGCAGCCAGCTTTCAGGAAACAACCAAGGTGCTCACCGAAGCGGCTTTGGCAAGCAAGGTTGACCGGTTGGTCGGGTTGAAAGAGAACGTCATTCTCGGGCACTTGGTACCGGCCGGAACCGGTTTTCGGACGCATCAGGAGGCGGAAGTCCAAATCCACCAGCACGCCCTGCTCGAACAGCACGCCGAGAAAGAACGCATCCTGCGAGCCCGCTTGGATTTGTTGAGCGAAGGACCAGATGACGAGGGGCCGGATGGCGAGGGGCAGGAGGACGTCGCACCGGATGACGAAAAGCCGGACGGAGAATCCGGCGGCACCGCCTCGCTGGTGGACGTCGTGCCAAACAGACCATAACGAAAGAGGGCAAAGGCACACAGCCTGGACGCGATCGAACTTCGTCCGTTTCTGTTTTTGCGCCTGGGCGCCTCTCTCCGGGTCGTTGCGATTCTATTCGCTTGACGATACGACCGAATCTCGATACAGTTCATCGTCTTACGTAAACGAAGGGCGTCGGGTTCGACAAGAGTGAGTTTCGGCCAATGCCAACCATCAACCAACTGGTCCGCAAACCGCGAAGAAAGCAGCAAGTCAAGAGCAAGACACCGCTGTTGGAGGGGTGCCCGCAGAAGCGCGGAGTGTGTCTGCAGGTGAAGACCGTTACGCCCAAGAAGCCGAATTCCGCCTTGCGGAAGGTCGCCAGAGTTCGGCTTTCCAACGGTAAGGAAGTGACCGCTTACATCCCCGGCGAGGGGCATAACTTGCAGGAGCACTCGATCGTGCTGATTCGCGGCGGCCGTGTTCGCGACCTGCCCGGTGTCCGCTACAAAATCATCCGCGGCGTCTTGGACACCCTGGGCGTCTCGGACCGCAGGCAGGCCCGCAGCCGATACGGTGCTAAGAAGCCGAAATAAAACTGAGAGCGAATCACCAACTACTACTGACTAATACAGATGCCGAAACGGTTCACCGCCAGTCAAACTCAACTGAAACCCGATCCGCGTTGCGGGTCCGTTTTGGTCTCGAAGTTTATTAACTGCTTGATGCACGACGGGAAGAAGAGCGTTGCGCAGCGGGCCTTCTACTCGGCGCTGGATAGCATCTCGCAGCGGGTTCCCGACGAAGAACCATTGGACGTCTTCACACAGGCCGTCGAGAACGTCAAACCGGCGATTGAGGTGCGATCGAAACGAGTCGGCGGAGCGACCTATCAGGTTCCGACACCGGTCAATGCAAAACGCCAGCAGACTCTGTCCATCCGCTGGATTTTGGAAGCAGTCCGAAGCAAGAAAGGCCGGCCCATCGACGTGCGGCTCGCGGACGAGCTGATTGCGGCGTACAGACGCGAAGGCGCCGCAATGACCAGGCGCGAGAACGTACACCGCATGGCCGACGCGAACAAAGCGTTCGCTCACTTTGCGTGGTAGATGCCTCGTTCGATCGAAACAATCCGAAACATCGGCATCATTGCCCACATCGACGCCGGAAAAACCACGACCACCGAACGGATCCTGTACTACACCGGCGAGTCGCATCGGATGGGCAACGTCGACGCGGGCACGACCACCACCGACTTCGATGAGGATGAGGCCCAGCGGGGCATCACCATCTACTCCGCCGCGGTGACCTGCCATTGGCACGAGACGACCATCAACATCATCGACACGCCGGGACATGTCGACTTCACGGCTGAGGTGGAGCGTAGCTTGCGCGTGCTTGACGGTGGGCTCGTCATCTTTAGCGCCGTTGAAGGGGTTGAAGCACAAAGCGAGACGGTCTGGAGACAGGCGGATAAGTATCGTGTGCCCCGCATCTGTTTCGTCAACAAGATGGATCGGATCGGCGCCAGCTTCGAGCGCACGGTTGCCGAAATGACCGATCGGCTCGGGGCGCGGCCGGTGGCGCTGCAAATTCCGATCGGCGCGGGTCCCCCGCCCGGCACGGGCTCCCCGCCCGGTCCGGACGCGCTGCGAGGCGTCATCGACCTGATTCAGATGCAGGCCCTGTACTTCGACCAGGCGAGTCAGGGAGCACAGGTCGAAACGGCTGAGATTCCAGACGAATTCCAGACGCAAGCCCACGAGTGGCGACAAAAACTACTCGAGTCGCTGGCCGACCTCGACGACGAGATGATGGCCGCTTTGCTGGAAGAAAAGGAGATTCCCGCCGAACAGATTCACCGTCTGCTGCGGCTGGCCACCATTGGGGGGCAGGTGCACCCGACGTTGTGTGGTGCATCGCTCGATTACATCGGTGTGCAGCCGCTGTTGGACGCGGTCGAGCGTTATCTGCCCAGTCCGCTGGACCGGCCGCCGGTCGAAGGAACGCATCCGAACCCGAAAAAGAAGGGGCCTCAAATTCGCTCCGCCTCGCCCGACGAGCCGCTCTCGGGCCTCATCTTCAAAATCCAGACCGATCCACACGCCGATCTCTGCTTTGTCCGCATTTATTCGGGCGTGTTGAAGAGCGGGTCGCGCGTTTTGAACGCACGGACGGGCAAGAAGGAATTGATCAGTCAGATTTGGCGAGTCCAGGCCGATTCGCGGGAGAAGACCGATCAGGCCCAAGCGGGTGATATCGCCGGCGTCATCGGCCCGAAGGATGTTGTCACCGGCGATACGCTCTGCGATGCGCACAGACCGGTGCTGTTGGAGAGCATCACCTTTCCGGAAACCGTCATCTCCATGGCCGTCGAGCCGGAATCGAGCGCTGAACGCAAAAAGCTGGAAGAAACGTTGACCCGTCTGGCCCGCCAAGACCCCACGTTCAACGCCCGGGTGAGCGAAGAGACGGGACAAACGATCATCAGCGGAATGGGCGAACTGCACCTGCAGGTGATTCGGCACCGGATACTGCGGGATTTCGGCCTGAAGGTGCGGGTGCACACGCCACGAGTCAGCTACCGTGAGACGATCCGTTCCGCCGTCGAATCCACTGGGGAATTCCATCGACAATCGGCTGGCGTGACCCAGTCTGCGAGAGTGAAGCTGCGCGTCGAGCCGTTCGACGGGGCAGAGTCGATCTCTTTAGAGAATCGGTTGAAGCCGGGCGTTCTACCGGCAGACTTGGCGTCGATCCTCGAGCAGACGGTGCAGGATGAGGCCCGCGGCGGCGGCATTGTCGGCTATCCGTTGATGAAGGTGAAATTCACCATTCTGGACGTCGGGTACCGCGTGGGAGAAACCACCGACGTCGCTCTGCAGGCGGCCGGCGCGGATGCCGTCCGTCAAGCGTTGAACGAAGCCGGCGTCGTGCTGCTGGAGCCGATCATGAAGCTCGAGGTGGTCACGCCCGATGAATTTCTGGGCAGCATTCAGGCCGATCTTCAGGCCCGACGCGCCCTGATCGTAAGCTCCCAACGCCGGGGCGACTTGCACGTGCTGGAGGCGGACGTCGCGTTGTTACAGATGTTCGGCTATTCCACCCAAATTCGTAGTCTTTCTCAGGGTCGCGCAACCTACTCGATGGAACCGTTGAAGTACGACCAAGCCCCGCCGGAAGTGCTGGAATCGATGCTTGCGTAGGTCGAAACTTTCTCTCGAAACTCGCCGCCATTTCTTGACAAACCCCAATCGCATCACTACTATGGTGCGTTTCCAGCCGGAGACAGTGTAGCCGGTGTCAACGTAAACCTTTTGCTAAGGGAAGCTTGAGTGGCCGCGGCGAGTCAAGAACGAATCCGCATCCGCATGGAGGCCTACGATCACTCGGTGCTCGATCAATCGGCGACCGATATTGTCGACACGGCGAAACGAACTGGGGCGGTTGTACACGGCCCGATTCCCCTGCCGACGCGCATCGAGCGTTACACGGTTTTACGGAGTCCGCACATCGACAAGAAGTCGCGCGAGCAGTTTGAGATTCGCACACACAAGAGGTTAATCGACATCATTCAGCCAACCGGGAAGACGATTGATGCGTTGAATAAGCTTTCGCTCCCGGCGGGTGTAGACATCAAGATCAAAGCTTCGGCGGGCGGTGGTTGATCGAATCGCGTTCACCGGCAGTTGAGGCTGCTGGGGAGTGCCAGATGCCGGCGGCTCCTGATCGCTGTTGAAGTTCGAACGAGTCAAGGTGGATGGCGAACGTTGTCCGGCGGTCGGGCGGCTGTTTCTTGTACAATTGACAGGGGTTGCCACACGGAGAGTGCACGCAGAGAGACCGCTCTCTGGAGAACGAGTGGAAGGCGAGAGGATGCCGGTCGGATTGCTGGGACGAAAAGTTGGAATGACGCAGATCTACGACGACGAAGGGAACTTGGTCCCCGTCACCGTCATCGCAGCCGGTCCGTGCGTCGTGCTTCAGCTTCGCATTCGGGAACGTGATGGCTACGAGGCCATACAACTTGGCTTCGAAGACAAACCCCGCCGGCTCTCAAAGCGGAGCGAGCGCGGGCATGTGGCCCGCATCGGCAGCCGCAGGCAGAAGCAGCTCGCTGCCGCGGGCGTCGAGCTGCTGCCGAAACCGGACTGTGAACCGAAACGTTTTGTCAAGGAGTTTCGGACCGACGGTGAGGATCATGGCTGTGAAGTGGGCCAGACTCTCACCGTCAACGTTTTTTCGGAGATTCCGTTTGTCGACGTCATTGGGACAAGCAAGGGGCGAGGCACGGCTGGCGTGATGAAGCGTCATAACTTCCACGGTCAGCGTGCCAGTCACGGCGTGAAACGGGTGCACCGTCATGCGGGATCGATCGGCATGAGCGCCGATCCGGCTCGGGTGCTCAAAGGGACCCGCATGCCGGGCCGCTATGGAAACTCGCAGGTCACGGCTCGTCATTTGAAAGTGGTTCGCGTCGATCCGCAGAACAACATGTTGCTGGTCCGCGGCGCGGTTCCGGGTCCGAACGGTGGATTCGTGGAAATCCGTCAGACTAGTAAGCGGTGAATTGGTAAACAGCCATGATTTCCGTACCCATTCGGAACACAACCGGGCAGGACGTGGGGACCTATGAGTTCGATCCCGACGAGCTGGCGCCCGGAATCAACAAACAACTGCTGCACGACGTGGTGGTGATGTACGAGGCAAACCGTCGGGTCGGTACGGTGAAGACCAAATCACGCAGCGACGTGGAAGGCAGCACGCAGAAGCTGTATCGGCAGAAAGGGACCGGCCGGGCGCGGGCCGGTTCCAGAAGGACTGCGTTGCGGCGTGGCGGCGGCCATACGTTTGCCAAAGTTCCGGTTGACTGGAGCTATCGGCTACCGAAAAAGGCGGTCAAGCTGGCAACCCGTATGGCCCTGCTCAGCAAGTTTCTCGACGACGAGGTCACCGTTCTGGACAATCTGATCGTCGAAAAGCCGAAAACGAAGATCGTCGCCGGCATCCTGAAGTCGCTCGGATTGTCCCAGACCAGTTGCCTGCTGACGATCGCGGCGCATGATCCCAACATCTGGAAGTCCTCGCGGAACATTGCGAACCTGCGGGTCTCGCCGGCGAGCGGCTTGAACGCCTACGACCTGCTGCACCAGAAACAACTGCTCGTGACCCGGGCGGCGCTGGATCGATTGCGGGGAGACAGTGGTCAAGGCAACGGTTCATCGACGGCAGAAGAGTGACGGGTACGCGCTGAGGGAAAACGGCAATGGCGATGGAAACTCAATCCGGTGTCAAGCTCGAACCGTACCAGATCGTCTTGCGCCCGTTGGTGACCGAGAAGGGAACCTTTCTCTCAGAGCAGTACAACGCGTACACGTTCGCGGTCAACCCGCGGGCGACCAAGCAGGAGATCAGGAGAGCCGTCGAAGAGTTGTGGAACGTCCGTGTCGTCGGTGTGCGAACCCAGAACCGCAAAGGAAAACCCCGCCGGCACAAGTATACTTACGGCTATACGAAAAGTTGGAAAAAAGCGATTGTCGAGCTTCACGAGGAAGATCGCATCGCCTTCTTCTAGTGGAATGAGTTATGGGAATTCGACGTTATAAGCCGACCACTCCCGGACGTCGCGGCGCGACGGTCAGTGATTTCGTGGAGATCACCGACCGCAAGAAAAAGCCGCACAAGTCGCTGGTCGTCCGCGCGAAGAAAAAGGCCGGGCGAAATAATCAGGGAAAAATCACGGCCCGGCATCGCGGGGGCGGTCACAAGAGGTTGTACCGCATTATTGATTTCAAACGGAACAAGGATGCGGTCCCCGCCAAGGTCGCTTTCATCGAGTATGACCCCAACCGCACGGCGCGGATCGCGCTGTTGCACTATGCCGACGGTGAGAAGCGGTACATTCTGGCGCCGGACGGCCTGACGGCCGGTGATACCGTCACGAGCGGTCCCGAAGCCGAGCCGAACATCGGCAATTGCCTGCCGTTGTCACGAATTCCGCCGGGCACCACAATCCACAACGTCGAAATGCAGCCGGGCAAAGGTGGCCAATTGTGCCGCAGCGCCGGTGCCTCGGCCGTGATGAACGCCCGGGAAGGCAGATGGGCGCAGATCACGCTGCCGTCGGGCGAGGTTCGTCGGCTGCCGAGCAGTTGCCGGGCAACCATTGGTGAAATCGGCAACGCGGAGCACATGAGCATTGTGCTGGGCAAGGCTGGCCGCAAACGCTGGATGGGACGTCGCCCCCACGTGCGGGGGACGGCCATGAATCCCGTGGCGCATCCCATGGGCGGCGGCGAGGGCCGCAGCGCGGGCGGACGTCACCCGTGCAGTCCCACCGGAAAGCTGGCCAAGGGGGGACGCACTCGCAAGCGTCGCAAGGCTTCGTCGAAAGCGATCATTCGGCGACGCAAGTCGCGGCGTTACGGTGCGCTGAAGGTTTAGGACAGTCTGAGGGGATACATTGAGTTTCGCGTTGGAAACAAATCGTTGAGGACCACAGCATGGGACGATCACTAAAGAAAGGTCCTTACGTCGACGAAAAGTTGTTGAAAAGGATTGCGCGGTTGGATGCCTCGAGGAGCAAGGAACCTATTAAGACCTGGGCCCGGCGGTCGACCATCTCGCCCGAATTTGTAGGGCACACGTTCCTCGTTCACAATGGCCGTGCTCATATTAACGTTTACGTGACCGAAGAAATGGTGGGACACAAGTTGGGCGAGTTCGCACCGACACGGACTTTCCGGGGCCACGGGGCGAAGGGGAAGAGATAAGCGAATGACGAATGTCAAAGCGGCTCACCAAGTCGCAACGGGATATTCAGGACGGGAGAGATAATGACGCGTAGTGTCTGGGAGCAATCGTCATGGCGCTGATCAAGGCCAGGCATCGTTTCGCTCGCATTTCGGCGACCAAGGTGCGACCTTTTGCCGACATGATCCGCGGGATGCCCGCCTCAGAAGGCCTGAACGCGTTGCGGCATCTCCCCAACCGAGGGGCGCGGATGTTGGAAAAGGTGCTCAGAAGTGCCATGGCCAATGCCGAGGAAAGAGGGGCGCGCAACGTCGACAGATTGACGATCGCCGAAGTGCACGTCGATGGCGGTCCAATGTTCAAGCGGATACGGCCGCGGGCCCGCGGGATGGCGTTCACAATTCGCCGACGTTCGTCGCACATTCACGTGGCGATCGACGTTCCCGAGGTGGTCTAGCAGAATCACAGTAAGGATTTCCGGATCATGGGACAAAAAGTTCGTCCGACTGGATACCGCGTCGGAGTTGTCGAAGATTGGCGGAGCCGCTGGTACGCGCCGAAGAAGGAGTTCGGCGATCTGCTGGTTGAAGACTACAAGATCCGGACTTTCATCAAAACGAAGTACCTGTTCGCGGAAATTCCGAAAATTGAAATCGAACGGACGCGGGACCAGGTTGTCGTATACCTGTCTACCGCGCGTCCCGGAATCATCATCGGCCGCAAAGGGCAGGAGGTCGATCGGCTCAAGGCAGAGTTGGAGGATTTCACCGGCCGGCGGATGGAGTTGAAGATCGTCGAGGTCAACGCGCCGCTAAAAAGCGCCGTTCTGGTGGCTGAGAAGATGGCTCAACAGCTTGCCAAACGGGGCAGTTTCCGGCGGACTGTCAAACGGACGCTGGATGAGGTCATGGAGGCCGGTGTTCACGGAATCAAGATTCAGCTCTCGGGACGGCTCGGCGGGTCCGAGATGTCACGAGTTGAAAAGGCAAATCGCGGGTCGATCCCACTCTCGACGATCCGCAGACACATCGACTACGGGTTCGCCGTCTCGCGGACGCCGCAGGGTGTGATTGGAGTGAAGGTCTGGATCGATCTGGGTGACTACGAAGACGAGGAATCCGGCGATGGCGCTCATGCCAAGGCGGGTCAAGCACCGCAAAAAGCAAAGAGGTCGCATAAGAGGTAATGCGTCGCGGGGGAACACCGTGGCGTTCGGCGATTGGGGTCTGCAGTCGATGGAGCCCGGCCACATCAGTGCCGCCACCATCGAGGCCTGCAGAATTGCCGCCACGCAGTACGTGCGCGGAGAGGGGAAATTGTACATCCGCATCTTCCCGCATCAGCCGGTGACGGCCCGTCCGCTGGAAACACGCATGGGAAAAGGCAAGGGAGAGCCGGACCATTGGGTCGCGGTGGTCAAACCGGGAACCATCCTGTTTGAACTGGCGGGCGTTTCGCACGAAGCAGCCCGGGAATGTTTCGCGCGGGTCGCTTACAAACTTCCCGTTCGAGTGCGATTGATCGGCCGTCGACCGAAGATTTGAAGTGGCGAACAACGATGACCAAAGCCGGCGAATTACGCGAAATGAGCGACGAGCAATTGACGCATGAAATCCGCGAAACGCAGCAGGAGTTGTTTCGGCTGCGGTTTCAGGCGGCAACCGAACGTCTCGACGCGCCCAGCAACCTGATGAAGTTACGGCGGACGATCGCTCGCATCAAGACGATTCAAACCGCGCGAGCCAATAGCGTACGACCTTCCGAAGGCGCACCGTAAGGGACTTCGAGGAATCACAGATGAGGAAAAAACTGACAGGGGTCGTCACCAGCGACAAGATGCAGAAAACGCTCCGGGTTGAAATCGAGCGGCTGTATCGGCATCAGAAGTACGGAAAAATTGTGCGCGGCAAAACGGTTTGTCACGTGCATGACGAAGAAAGCACCGCCAAAGCGGGGGACGTGGTCGAGATTGTCGAAAGTCGCCCGCGATCGAGGACGAAGCGCTGGGACTTGGTGCGCGTCGTCAAGACGGCTCCTGAGGCATGAAGCCGATCGGTTCCCGTGGGTTTTGAAGTGGAAGTCACCAATGATTCAAATGCAGACACTCTTGGACGTCGCCGATAATTCCGGTGCCAAGGTGGCTCGCTGCATTAAGGTGCTCGGCGGCACCAAACGGCGGTTTGCCGGTGTGGGCGACGTCATCGTCGTGAGCATTCAGAAGGCCATTCCGGGAAGTCAGGTTAAGCCGGGCGACGTGGTGCGCGGCGTGATCGTTCGCTGCCGGCAGCCAACCCGGAGGTCGGACGGCAGTTACGTGCGATTCGATCGCAACGCGATTGTGCTGATCGACAACGATGGAAACCCTCAGGGCACGCGGATTTTCGGAGCGGTTGCCCGCGAGCTCCGCGAACGGCGGTATATGAAGATCATCAGCCTGGCCAGCGAGGTAGTGTGACCGATGAAGATCAAACAAGGAGACTCAGTGCAAGTGGTTGCCGGCGACGATGCCGGCCCCGCACCTCACAAGGTCATTCAGGCTCTGGGTGAGGGAAAGCTATTGGTCGAGGGAATCAATCGCGTGTTCAAGCACGTGCGTCGCGGTCACCCGAAGAGCCCGCAGGGTGGTCGATTGAACCTTGAGATGCCGATTGACAGCTCGAATTGCCTGCTTTACTGTGACTCGTGCAATCGGGGAACGCGGGCCGGTTATCGGTATCTCGACAACGGCGGCAAAGAACGCTTCTGTAGGAAGTGCGGTAGCTCACTGGGAACGGTTAGCCCGCCGAAAGCCCGCTACGCCGCCAAGTCGTCTTGACAGGTTCCAGTGGAGACAAGACCAAGTTTGGGAATGGCCGGTTTTCTGAAACACGCATCAGTTCGAGATTATGACCAGGTTACTTGTAGAATATCGTGAAAAGGTCCTGCCTACGCTGCAGAAGCAACTGTGGCGAGAAAATGTCCACGCGATCCCGCGCCCCCCAAAACCCCAC
>CAZGYE010000065.1:0-21971 GCA_964530165.1 uncultured Planctomycetaceae bacterium | reverse complement strand
ATGACCAAGTTTCTGATACCACCAAAACAACTCTTGGTTGTACCAGAGCAACGAGTTTTCATCCCCATCTACGTTTCTGCGATTGCCTCATTTCTTGCCGATGCAGTCCCGTAGGGCAGGCTCCCGCCTGCCGAGATTTATTATGGTTCGCCGCACGTTCGGGTAAGGTCTCCGAAATCGGGTGTTTGCTTTGTTTTGCACGAACACGCCCAATCCGTCGAATACACCCCTCTCTTGACCCACCGGCGGGGTGGCGGGGCCTAAGAGAGCGAAGCGAACGTGGCCTCGGAGCATGCCGGCAGGCTGGAAAGCCTGCCCCACGACAGGACGTGCGTCATTTCTTACCGATGCAGTACAGGAATTTGTTCGAGCGGAGCAGCAATTGGCCGTTGCTGACGACCGGACTGGCGTTGAAGAGGCTGGTGTCGGGACTCAGGTCGTTTTGTGCCAATTGCTTGAAGACCGGCTTGGCGGCCAGCACGATGGTCCCCCGACTGCGGCTCACTGAATAGATTTTGCCGTCGGCGACAAGGGCCGACGCATAGGGCTGGAAACCACCGGCAATCCGCTTTTGATAAACAGTCTCGCCGGTCTCCGTCTTCACGCAGTGGGCGATGCCGCGATCGCTCACCCAGTAGAGATAATCGCCGTAGACGACCGGTGATGAGACGTTCGAGCCGACGCCTTGTGTCCACAGGGGTTCCACGTCTCCGCGGCCGCCGGTCTTGACGGCCACCGCAGTCTTCCGCCGGCCGCCGATGGCATACACGATTCCGTCTTTGGCCACGACGCTGGGACAGACGTAGCCGTTGATGCCTGGGCACTTCCAAAGCTGCTTGCCGGTCGCGGGGTCGAATGCCAACAGGAAGCCTTTCACGCTGACGATCAGCTCCTGCTTGCCGTTCCCGACGGCGACCAGCAGCGGCGTGTTCCAGGAGGAATTCATGCCGGGCGCCCGCCAGACCTCGCGGCCCGTCTTCTGGTCGAGGGCCACCAGCGAACGGCTCTCGACGCTGGCGTTGACGATGACAAGGTCACCAGCGAGGACCGGGCTGGTTGCCGATCCCCAGTTGTGGGTCTGCGTGCCGACGTCGGCCTGCCAGACTGGCTTGCCGTCGAAGTCGAAGGCGAAGACCCCTTCCTTTCCGAAAAAGACGTAGACCTGCTTGCCGTCTGTCGCCGGTGTGCTCGACGCGTATCCGTGCCGGGCCTGAAAGCGACCAAACGGAATCTCGGCCGCCCCCTCGACTGTTCGGTCCCAGACGATCTTGCCGTCGGCGCGGTTGAGGCACAACAGGTGTCGTTTGAGGTCCGCCTGATCCCCGGGGTCGGACTGGTCCAGGCCGTATCCCGAATAACAGGTCAAGAAGATGCGGTCACCCCAGGTGATGGGACTCGACGCGCCGGGGCCGGGCATTTCGGTCTTCCAGACGATGTTCTGGGTGCTGCTCCACCGCAGCGGCAGGCCCCGCTCCTCGCTACAGCCTGACCCGTCGGCGCCGCGAAAGCGCGGCCAATCGGCCCCCTGCGCAGAACCGGCGACAAGCAGAATCAACAACAGACAACGGCCAGTGGCATGAAGTCTCATGTCGTGGTCCTCAAATGGCGCGAAACGTGGTGGAACTCGGTCGTTCCTCAGTCCTGATGTCAAAGGCCCAATCTTGATGTCAAACCCTGTGCCTCAGGATCGCATTTATTGCGGGATTTTGGAAGTGTCAGCGACGCGACCGGCGGTTCGCGCACACGACATCACCCATTCCCCCCCTCAGGGTAACGATGCGCGGTGGTTGCGGACTATGCTTTGGTGACCAGCAGTTTTTTGATTCTGAGTTTTCCATCCTGAAAGTCCTTGCGTGCCGACTTGACTCGGAGCAACAGGGCACCTGACAATACGCTCTCCCCATTGAACACGATTGACATGCGCCACGAAAGGGACCGATTTCATGGCATCCGACTCCACGTCGCACGGGCGGTGGTACGCCGGCGTGACCCGCTATCAATGGCTGGTGCTGGTGATCGCCTGCCTGGGCTGGACGTTCGACGTGTTTGAGGGGCAGGTCTACGCCGTCTTCAAGACGCCGGCACTGGCCGATCTGCTCGACGTCGCAGAAGCTGACCCGAAAGTTGATTTGTTCGGCAACATCGGTCTGGCTTCCTTCCTCATCGGCGGGGCGTTCGGCGGGCTGGCGTTCGGCGTCATGGCCGACCGCTACGGGCGTCGCCAGGCCATGGTCTGGAGCATTTTGATGTACTCGGTCTTCTCCGGGTTGCACTTTTTCGCTCAAAATGCTTGGCACGTCATGGCGCTGCGGTTCCTTGTGGCCATGGGAGTGGCCGGGGAATGGGCGATCGCTGCTTCGCTTGTCTCAGAGGTCTTTCCGAAGAAAGCCCGCGCGCTGGCCGGCGGTATCTTCCACGCATCGAGCGTCGTGGGGGCCGTGTTTGCCGCGGGGATCGGCGTGTTCCTCACCGAGGCGGGAGACTGGCGAATCGCATTCCTCGTGGGCGTGCTGCCCGCACTGCTGGTCGTGTGGGTGCTGGCCAGCATGAAAGAGTCGGAGAAATGGCAGGCTGCCACGGCCGGCGGCCCGGATGAAGAGAAACCGAAGCATAAAGGCGGAAGTCTCGGGGAACTGCTGGGCGTGCCTCAATGGCGAAATCGCGCTCTGATTGGACTGGGATTGGCGTCAATCGGGCTGGGCACCTACTGGGCCATCTACGCCTGGGGACCCGAACTGGTCAAAGAAGTGCTGCAAGGAAACGTCAGTGACGAAGAGGCCCAAAGCGCCGCCAGCAAAGCCTACTTGCTCATGAACTGCACCGGCGGGTTCGCGGGGCTGCTCCTCTTCGCCCCGATTACCATGTGGACCAACCGCCGCATCGCGTTCGCTTTCTACCACATCGGGTCGCTGGTGGTGGTGCCCATCACGTTTCTCGGATGCCAAGAGTACTGGCACACGCTCGTGATGCTGCCGATCATGGCGTTTTTCGTTGTCGGCATGCACGCCGGCTACGCGATCTACTTCCCCGAGCTGTTTCCGACGCGGCTTCGCGCAACTGGCGCCAGTTTCTGCTTCAACGTCGGACGATTCGTCGCCGCCGGGGTGCTCTTGGTCCGCGGTGCGATTCGTGCGGAGCTCGGCTTGCGCTGGGCGGTGACGGCGATGACGGCGCTGTTTCTGGTTGGTCTGATCCTGCTGCTCTTCGCCCCCGAGACGAAAGACCAGGAACTGCCCGAATGACCGGCGACGACAGTCAGCCGGAGAGGGATATCCGCGGGTATACACCCGCGGCCGGTGTCTGCTTCGTCTGAAGTCCCTGCTACCCCGGATTATTTACGAAACCGGAACGATTTGATTGAAATCGTAATGGTGTCTGTTCTTCCGTCAAACACCCAAAAAACACACTCTCGGCGAGCGGCCGGCGTTAGCCGGCTGATTGGTCTCGACGATTCCAGAATCAGTGGGCTGACGCCCACCGCTCGCCTGAATAATCCAGGCTACGGGTACGAGACCCGATACCGCTCGAGCACGTTCTCGTCGAGTTCGATGCCCAAGCCCGGTCCGTCGGGCACCCGGACGCGGCCCTCTTCGACCGGCGGCAGATTGCGAACCAGTTGGCGCATCAACGGCGACGGCCGCAGGCAATACTCAACGAGGTCGCTGTTCGGCGTGGCGGCCATCCAGTGCAGCGACGCGGCAAGATTGATTCCCGTGCTGAAACAGTGTGGCACGACGCGGCGGCCGGCCGCCTTGGCCATCTTCGAGACCCGGCGGCAAACGGTCAGCCCGCCGCAAAACGCGACGTCCGGTTGAATCACGTCGAGGCCGCGCTCGATCAGGTCTTCGAAGTCCCAGTGCGTCACGTCCCCTTCGCCGGCGGCGATCGGCACCGGCGAGCGAGCACAAAGCTTTGCATACCCCTTGCGATCGTCCTGCGACAGCGGCTCTTCCAGCCAGCCGAGCCGGAACTGCTCGAACAGCTTCGCACGCTCGAGCGCCGTTTCCCAATCCCAGGCGTGTCCGGCGTCGACCATCAGGTCGCGGCCCTGGCCGAGAACTTTCCGGGCTGACTCGATGTGTGCCACGTCCACGGCGGGGTCCTTTCCCAACGGACCCCAACCGAACTTCACGGCCGTCAGACCAAGACCGACGGCGTCCCGCGCCAGCCGGGCCGTCTCGTCAGGGGTGTCGCCAAACAGGAAGCTGGCGTATGCGCGGATAGTGCTCCGCTGAGTCCCGCCGCAAAGCTCGGAAACCGGTTTGTCCTCGATCTTGCCTTTCAGGTCCCACAGGGCAATGTCGGCGCCGCTGATGGCGTGAATGGCGGCTCCTCGGCGTCCGTACCGGTTGGTGTGATAGTACATTCGCTCCCAGAGCCCCTCGACGTCCGAGGGGTCCTGGCCGAGCACGATGGACGTCAACCCGTGCCGCCGCTGGGCCGATCGGGGCGCTTCGAAAATCGCCTTCGCGACGTACGATTGACTGGTGACCTCGCCGATGCCCGTCAGTCCCGCGTCGGTGTGAATCTGAACGACCAGCACATCCTGTGTGCCGTCGGCAATTTCTTCCACTTCCGGCAGACGCAGGTGGATGGCCTCGACGCCAGTGATTTTCATGAGTCCTTGAGCTTGAGGATGACCTCGATTTCGACGGCAATGTTGCCCGGCAGCGAGCCCATGCCGACCGCGCTGCGGGCCCCTCGGCCCGATTCGCCGAACACCTCAACCATCAGATCGCTGAAGCCGTTGATGACGCTTGGATGCGAGCTGAAGTCGGACGCGGCATTGACCATGCCCAGAACCTTCACCACCCGCTCGATGCGGTCGAGACTGCCCAACTGCCGCCGCAACGACGCCAGAACGGCCAATCCCACCTGGCGGGCGGCCTGTTTGCCTTCCTCTTCGGTCAGGTCGGCCCCGACGCGTCCTGTGATCATCGAGCCGTCG
The DNA here is from genome assembly GCA_964530165.1 of uncultured Planctomycetaceae bacterium. GTDB lineage: Bacteria > Planctomycetota > Planctomycetia > Planctomycetales > Planctomycetaceae > CAZGYE01. Next base: position 17,023 of record CAZGYE010000065.1, on the reverse strand, counting down.
GGCAGCAGCGGCCCGTGTCCCGACACGTAGGCCATGCCGTCGATTTCGACGACCGGAGTGTAATTCCCGCCCGGTTTGGGGGCCTCGGGGAGTTGCAGTTTCAACTCAGCGATGCTGGCTTCTGCGCTCATCGTGTGAATTCCTATCGCGAGAATGAAGAGACGGACCGGTTTGTGACGATTCTGTCACCTTCAAATCGTGTTCATCCGCTGGGACTTGTCAAGCAAATGGGAGAAGAATTTGCAAATTGCGGGCGTCTTTCTACAATAGAGCGATATGTCGTCGAGGACGACTCACGGAAGTTTTTAATCGGGAAGGCGGAAGGAAATACCATGGATCTTCCTCAACTCGTGATGCTGGTGGTCGGTTTTTTTGCCGTGCTGCTCGTTGTGGTTTTTCTCGCGCTGTTTGCGAGTTTCTTCAAACTTTGGCTGCAGGCTTATTTTACGGGGGCGGGAATCGGGCCGTTGAGACTGGTCCTGATGTCGCTGAGGAAAGTGAGCCCCAACGTCATTGTCGACGCCAAGATCACCGCCGTCCAAGCGGGCCTGACCGGGGTGTCCACCACCGACATGGAAGCCCATTACCTGGCCGGCGGACACGTTCGCCGCGTGGTCCAGTCGCTGATTGCGTCGCACCGGGCCAAGATCACGCTGAACTGGGACACGGCGGCGGCGATCGACCTGGCGGGGCGAAACGTGATGGAGGCGGTCCATACCAGCGTCGATCCCAAGGTCATCGATTGTCCCGATCCGCGGCGTCACGGGCGAAACTCGCTCGACGGCGTGGCCAAAGACGGCATCCAATTGAAAGCCCGCGCCCGCGTGACCGTGCGGACCAACCTTGCCCAACTGGTCGGCGGCGCCACCGAAGAAACGGTGATCGCCCGCGTCGGCGAAGGGATTGTCTCGGCTATCGGGTCGTGTGACACGCACAAAGAAGTCTTGGCCAATCCGATGCTGATCGCCCGGCAGGTGTTGAGCAAGGGCCTCGACGCTCAGACGGCTTACGCCATCGTGTCGATCGACATCGCCGACATCGATGTGGGAGACAACGTCGGCGCCCGATTGCAAGCCGATCAGGCCGAGGCCGACATGCGCATCGCGCGGGCCAAGGCCGAGGAACGCCGGGCCAGGGCCGTCGCCCAGGAGCAGGAGATGACCGCTTTGACCCAAGAGAACCGCGCCAAGGTCGTCTTGGCCGAGGCCGAGATCCCCAAAGCCATGGCCCAGGCATTCCGGGCGGGCAACCTGCGCGCCGGATCGAATGCGGCGCCTGTGTAGCGTTGTGACGAGGTTCCAGAACAGAGGAGAATCTACTCCCATGAGCCAAAGCCTGCAACTTGAACTCACGCGGCATGAGCGGGACGTCCTGCTGCGTGGTCTGCGACACGTCCGAAGTTCCATCATGCGCGCGGTCTGCGAACCGTCTCCCGAAGACGCCGAGAAACGGGAGCGGCAACTGAGGGAAATCGCCTCGCTCATCGACCAACTGAAAGCTGAGAGTCGAAAGTGGAAAGTGGAGACTTGAGAGCCGGTGGAGAGTGGAGAGTTGAGGGTTCACAGATCAGCACTCTTCTGAATCCTCAACTCTCGACCCTGGGCGCCGGACGTTCGATTTTCGTAACACTTTAGCCGTCTGGAGCAACTTTCTCACGACAGTGCATTTCGTGGTACGCGGAGGATTATTAGGAAACCAGGAAAGCAGGAATGTCGGGAATCGTCTTTCTCCTGTCTTCCTAGATTCCTAATTTCCTCATCACTGTATTCGGCTAAACAGTTACCGATTTTCAACATTTGACTCTAGACTCTCGACTTTCTCATGCGCTACAGTCACGTCTGCGTCGAGGCGTTCAGCCAAACGCTTCCATCGCACGTTGTCACCTCCGAGGAGATCGAAGAGCGGCTCGCCCCGGTCTACGAGCGGCTGGGCCTGCCGGCCGGCCGGCTGGAGCTGATGTCGGGAATCCGCGAGCGCCGTTTTTTCGATCCCCACACGCTTCCCGGCGACGTCAGCGTCCAAACCGCCGTCAAGGCGATTGAGGCCGCCCGCGTCGACAGGAAATACCTCGGCGCACTCGTTCACGGTTCGGTGTGCCGGGACCAGTTGGAGCCGGCCACCGCCAGCCGCGTGCACCATGCCGCCGGAATTCCGAATTCGGCCCTGGTGCTCGATGTCAGCAACGCCTGTCTCGGCCTCGTGAACGGCATGCTTTTGCTGGCGAACATGATCGAGTTGGGACAGTTGCGGGCCGGAGTGGTCGTCGGTACCGAATGCGGCCGCGATCTCGTCGAGGGGACCATCGACACCCTGCTCGACACTCCGTCGCTGACCCGGCGGGACGTGAAATCGGCGTTCGCCTCGCTGACGATCGGTTCCGGATCGGCGGCCGTCGTGCTCTGTGACCGCAAGCTCAGCCGAACCGGCAACCGTTTGCTGGGCGGCGCTTACCGTGCGGAGACGGCATCTCACCAACTGTGCGCCGGCGGCGTCGAAGCGGAAAAACACGGCGACGACCGCCCGCGCATGCAGACCGATTCCGAAGCGCTGCTGCACGCCGGCATCGAACTGGCCGTCGACGCCTGGGCCGATACAAAACAGGCCCTCGGCTGGAAAAACGACGACGTCGATAAGGCCTTCACGCATCAGGTCGGGCGGGCCCACAGAAAACTGCTCTACGAACGCCTCGACTTGGACCCGGCCATCGATTTCCCGACGATCGAGTTTCGCGGCAACACCGGCGCCGCGGCGATCCTGCTGACCACCGCCGAGGGTATCGAACACGGACATCTCACGCCCGGCGACCGGATGGCGTTGCTCGGCATCGGCAGCGGCTTGAATGCCATCATGCTGGGCATCGAGTGGCAGGGAGCCTGACGCGCAGGTGGCAAGCGGGGGACGTCAGCCCCCGGATGAAACCCTTGTGTTCCCCTCGCGTTGCCCTGACGTTTGCCGCAGCCAGGAAGGCCCGCTGAGTGTTGGGTGCGCTTCGATTGCCGAGGGAACCTCGACGCCGACGGCGAGCGTCAAACTGGCGGGCATCGCCGCCGGTTCGTCCTCGACGCGGCGGATGTCGGCACCGAGCTGGTTCAGCGTCGATTCCAGCCGCTCGTAGCCGCGGTCGAGATGGTAGATGCGGCGGACGACCGACTCGCCCTGAGCAGCCAGCGCAGCCAACACCAGAGCCGCACTGGCTCGCAAGTCCGAGGCCATCACGCAGGCGCCGCTGAGCTGCTCGGTTCCGTTGATGATCGCCGTCGCTCCCTCCCGGCGAATGTGCGCCCCCATGCGGACTAGCTCCGACGCGTGCATGAAACGATCGGGAAAGACCTTGTCGGTTACGATGCTCATGCCGCGCACCCCGCTCAGCAGGGCCATCAATTGTGCCTGCACGTCGGTCGGAATGCCGGGATACGGCAAGGCGATACAATCGGCCGGCTGCAAATCAGCCGAAACACTCACAACCACAGCCGCCGACGCATCACATTCCGAATTCCGAATTCCGAATTCCGAATTGATCGAGACGCCAATCTCGCGCAGCTTCTCAAGCACGGCCGTGAGGTGTGCGAGGCAAACGTTGTCCAGCTCGACAGAAGAGCGGGTGATGGCTGCAGCAATCATCAGCGTGGCCGCCTCGATGCGGTCTGGGATGATCGTGTGCTCGACACCGCGGAGACGCTCGACGCCTTCAATTCGTAGAAAAGGCGTCCCCAGCCCCGTGATGCGAGCGCCCATCTCGTTCAGAAACCGGCCTAGATCGACGACTTCCGGTTCGCACGCGGCAGACTCGACGGTGGTGACCCCCTCGGCCAGCGTCGCGGCCGCCATCACGTTGCACGTCCCTGTGACCGTGCTGCCGAACGGACCGCCCAGAAAAATGTCGGCCCCGCGCAGCCGATCGGCTTCGGCAATCACGTAACCCCGTTCGACCCGGATGTCGGCCCCCAACGCCCGCAGACCCTTCAGATGCAGGTCGATCGGCCGATCGCCGATATTGCAGCCGCCCGGCAGCGAGACACACGCGCGTCCTCGCCGCGCCAAGAGCGGACCCAACACACAAAAACTGGCCCGCATGCGGCGAACCAGATCGTACTCGGCGACACAGACCTGCTCGTCGACGACTTCCAGCTTCAATCCGCCGTCGCCCAAGCGTGTGATCTGCATGCCGAGGGAGTGCAGAAGGTTGGACAGCGTGGCGACGTCCATCAGCTCCGGCACGCCGCGCAGCAGGGTCGGCCCCTCTGCCGCCAGCGCGGCGGCCATAATGGGCAGCGCCGCATTCTTCGCTCCGCCGACCGCCACGCGTCCCTGCAGAGGCTTCCCGCCTCGAATGACGAACATTTCCATCCGTGGAACTCCGATCCTCTGCGAGTTACCAGGGCCTTACGGAGAACAAAAACGCCAGCACGGCCACCACAAGCGTCAAGAGCGCAATCATCACACGAAGCCACTGCAACTTCACCTGCCTCTCAGCCGCCGCTGCCGACCGCTCTGCCAGTGCCGACTGCTCTGCTGGCGTCGATCCTGAATCATCGGTTTGATGCACGGGCGATGACGGCGCTTCTTGGAGCTTCGCCCGTTTCTTTTCCAGTTTGACCTGAGCCTTGGCAGCTTTTTTGTCGGCTTTCGCTTGCGACTTCGAGTCGTTCATCGGTCTTCACGCAAGATTCCGGTTTTTCAATTCGATTGAGCCCGGATCACACGAGGTCTGCCGGCCAGGTCTTTGATGAGGTCGATTCCGGCGTACGTGCCTTGTGACGTCAGCAAATCACAAGCCGCAGCCGCTTGTTCCGGAGCGATTTCGACGAGCAGATGACCGCCGGCGACGAGGTGGTTCGGTGCGGCGTTGATCAGTCGCCGCATGACGTCCAGGCCGTCCGGTCCGGCGACCAGTGCCAAGTGTGGTTCGTGCAGGCGGACGTCGGCCTGGAGGGTTTCCATCTCGTCCTCGGCGACGTAGGGCGGGTTGCTCACGATGATGTCGAACCGCTCGCCAGGCTTGATTGGCTCGAACAGGTTGCCCTGTCGAAAGTCGATGCGATCGGCGACGTCGTGCGCGGTGGCATTTTCGCGGGCGACTGTCAGTGCGGCCCGGCTGACGTCGGTGGCGACGATGCGCGTCTTCGGCGCGTTCACCGCCGCGGCGACCGCGATGCAGCCGGAACCGGTGCCGACGTCAAGGATTCGCGGCTCGGTGCGCTGTTTGGCCGAGTCCAGCAGCTCCATCACCAGTGTTTCGGTTTCCGGCCGGGGGATGAGCACGTCGGGCGTGACGCGAAAGTCGAGCCCGTAGAATTCCCGGTGACCGACCAGGTAGGCGACCGGTTCGGCCTGCGCCCGGCGGCGGACTAGAGGACGCATCACGTCGCGTTGGGTGTCGCTCAACACATCGTCAAACCGAGTGTAGAGTTCGATGCGCTGGCAGCCGCGGGCGTGTGCCAGCAGGATTTCCGTATCGAGCCGCGGGGTGTCGCTGCCGTGCTTGGCAAAATATGCGGTCGTCCACTCGATCACCCGCCGGACCGTCCATTGGCCGTCGGATGTCGCGTCGGATTGGGTCGGTTGAACCGTCATGGGGTCAAGTAAAAAGTAAAAAGGCAAAAGGAAAAAGTAAGTTCGCTGACCGCGTCTATGCGATAGGGAATCACTTTTGCCTTTTTCCTTTCAACTTTTTCCTTCCGCAGGAGCGGCCAAGCGTTCCTGGCGATCGAATTCGACCAGCGCGTTGATGAGTTCATTCAGATTACCCTCGACGACCTGATCGAGTTTGTACAGCGTCAGGCCGATGCGGTGATCGGTGACGCGGCCTTGAGGAAAGTTATAGGTCCGGATGCGCTGGCTGCGGTCGCCCGAACCGATGAGCGTCCGCCGCTGGCTGGCCCGCTGTTCTTGGGCCTGTCGCTGCTTCATTTCGAACACGCGGCTGCGCAGCACGCGCATCGCCTTGGCCTTGTTTTTGTGTTGGCTTTTTTCGTCCTGACATTGGACGACGGTGCCGGTCGGCAAATGTGTAATGCGGATAGCGCTTTCGGTTTTGTTGACCTTCTGACCGCCCGGACCGCTGGCGTGGAAGGTGTCGATGCGCAGGTCGTCCGGCTTGATGTCGACCTCGACCTCGCTCGCTTCGGGCAAAACGGCCACGGTGGCGGCGCTGGTGTGGATGCGGCCCTGTGCTTCGGTCTCCGGAACCCGCTGCACGCGATGACCGCCGCTTTCGAACTGAAGCCGATGGTAAGCGCCTTCACCGGAAATCGAGAGGATCACTTCCTTGAAGCCGCCCAGGTCCGACGGGCTGGCGCCAATCACCTCCCATTTCCAGCCGCAAGATTCGACAAACCGCTTGTACATCTCGAACAGATCGCCGGCGAACAAAGCCGCCTCGTCACCGCCGGTGCCGGCCCGGATCTCCATGATGAGCCCACCGCGAGTGATCGCATCGCCGGCCGCCGCGATGTCCTCCAGTTCCTTTTGGAGCGATTCCATCCGTTCGAGCAGCTCAGAGAGTTCGGCGTCGGCGTAAGCTTTGACCTCCGGGTCGGTCTCCTCTTCCGCCATTGCGCGGGCCGCCTGGATGTCTTCCTCCAGGGAGTGATACTCGCGAACTGCTTTGGCGATCTTTGCCAAGCCGCCCTGCTCACGCTGCAGCGGGATGAACTTGTTCGGATCGGACGCGACGGCCGGGTCCTGAAGCTGCTGTTGGAGCTCCTCGTACCGCTTCAGTTTAGCCTCTAAACTCGGAAACATGATGAAACCTGCCCTCGGAAAAGCTCGGAAAAGGGGACAGGTCCAATTTGCCGGAACGGCCCGAAGGGTGCTTCGCACAAATTGGACCTGTCCCCTTTTCCGCGGCCTTGGCGTCTTGGCGGTTGATGAATAATCCCGGCTAAGCGTCGCTCGTTTCTGCGGCTGGTTCTTCCTGTTTGGCGTTTTTTGCTTCGGCCTCCTGCCTGCGCTTGTCCCAGTTGTATTTTTTTTGGAACTTCTCGACGCGCCCCGCCGAGTCGACGTACTTCATCTTCCCCGTGTAAAACGGGTGCGAGGCCGCGCTGATTTCTACCTTGACCAGCGGATACGACTTCCCGTTCAAATCGATCGTCTCTTTGGAGTGGATCGTCGAGCGGGTCAGAATTTTTTCCCCGGTCGACGTGTCCAGAAAGACGACTTCATGGTAGTCCGGGTGAATCTCTTTTTTCATCGTCAAGTTTCCAGCGACTGAACAGGGTTGCAGATTTAAGGGGCGAAAAAAGGGGACAGGTCCAATTTGTGCAGAGCACCCTCCGGGCCGTTCCGGCAAATTGGACCTGTCCCTTTTTTTCGCACAGAACGAATCAGTTTGAACGAATCAGTTTAGAAGGCCGGAACAGAATCGGCAAGGCGAAAAAAGGGGACAGGTCCAATTTGTGCAGAGCACTCTCCGGGCCGTTCCGGCAAATTGGACCTGTCCCCTTTTTTCGCCTGCATGTGATGTAGGCGTCTACGGCTCGGCCTCGATCGATTCGAGGTAATACCAGATCGCCTCGAACTGTTTTTTGGCGTCCCCATCGTAAACGTGCGTGAGGGACGTGCGGCGGTGGTCGGGCGCGAGCACCGGCATTTTCGTCGCCGGATCGATGCGCGGCGGATTCAGCATCCAGCGCGGATAGAAGTCGTAGCGCATCCGCGCCGTGACGAGTGTGAAATTCACGCTGAGCGAGTCGAACGGAGCAGTCGCCTTTGTGGTGCCCACGTCGTGACACTGCACGCAGTTGAAGCCCTTGTCCTTGAGCGTCAGCCGGCGTCCAATCTCGACCGTTTGGCGGGACGGCGGTGCGTGCCGCGGGGAACGCGTTTCGGTCGGGAAACCGTGCTCGGCAGAAAGACCTGCTGCCAGAATCCCCGCCCGAGCGGAGAAGACCGGCATCCGCGCCTTCAAGAACGGTCGCGGCCTGTAGCTCAGGCTGCCGTCCAAGAACGACTCGATCCACCCGGCTTTGAGTCTCTCGCCGACGAAGGTGAGGCTGGGCACGATCTCGGGCAGCTTCCCCTGTGAACCTTCCTCGGCGAGGAGGATCGGCCAGTCGTTGTTTGTCGAATCGCGTTTGTGGCAGGCGGTGCAGTTCAGCAGTGTCATCGCCCGCTCTGATGCCTCTGCCGGGGTGTACCGCGTCAACGAACTTCCGTCGGTCCCCCAAAACGCGGCAAGCGCCTGCCGTTGCTCCTCAGAGAAACGAAAATCCGGTGCATCGGCGAAAAAAGGGGACAGGTCCAATTTGTGCAGAGCACCCTGCGGGCCGTTCCGGCAAATTGGACCTGTCCCCTTTTTTCGCCCGGCAAGACAGCCGCGATTGGTTCTCTTGATGCGGACGATCGCCAACTCCGAGCGTGTGTCGGTTGATCCCGCCGTGACCGAATGACAGTTGGCACATCCGATGCGCCCAAACAGTTCTTTACCGCGATCGGGGTCGCCCCGATCTGGGACAGGCCCGCTGGGAAGTTCCGAACTCGAAGTCGAGCGCAGATAGGCGGCCAACAACCTTGCCTCCTCCGTCTTGAGGAGAAAATCGGGCATGCGGATGTGAGCGTAGTGCTGCTGTGGTTTCTTGAGGAAATCGGATAACGCTCCCTCGCTGTATTTCCAATGAACAAAGCAGAGCGAAGTGCGATCGAACTCGTCCTCTTTGTCCGGTTTCGTCGATCGGTGACAGGCGATGCAGCCGAGGTTCTCGTAGAGAATCTCACCCTGGGCAATCTCCTGTTTGCCGGGCAACTGGGCGAAAACAGGGGACAGGTCCAATTTGTGCAGAGCACCCTGCGGGCCGTTCCGGCAAATTGGACCTGTCCCCTTTTTTCGCCCGAGACCGGCCAGATAGGCGGCCAGATCAGCGGCTTTTTGACGGTCGGCATCCGTATCGGCGTGCAACAGGCGGGGCATGGTGACGTTGTTGCGCAGGGTTTCTGGATTCAGAATCCACCGGGCCATCCAGTCTTCGGTGAGACGCCGGCCGACGTCGGCCAGATGCGGGTTGTTCGTTGACATCTCCGGCATCTTCAGGTCGCGACCGGTCAGCCCGGCGGGCAGACCGTGGCATTTCGCGCAGCTTCGCGTGGCGAACAATTCCCGGCCCATGCGCAGCCGCATCGCCTTGTTGAGTTGTCGATTCGCACCGTCGTGAAAGAGCTGCGACGGCGGGATCGGCTCGGTCGAGAACTCGTCCGAAGCCCAGTACAGGCGAACGGTGGCTGCACCGGCCGCCGGGCTGTGGTACGTCAGCTCGATGCGGTTGTAGCCTTGGGGCAACGAAACCGTCGAACCATCGGCCTGACTCAAGTCGTCCTTTGCGCTGAGGACTTCGGTTCCGTTGATGCGGAGTGCTGCCCTGCCGTTGCCTTTCAGACTGAAGGCAAAATCGCCCCCCAGCTCCAACTTCACGTAGCCGTCGAACCGGGCGGCAAACGGTCCCGTCTTGAGAAACGGAGTCGGTGCGGTCCCCGCAGGGACGTGCAGGGCGGCAAGCCTTGAGACTCGCACGTCCTGGGCAACCTGTTTTCCGGCGGCTTGCTCCCCGTGCAGCAGCAGGCCCGGCCGGAGATTCGCCTGCTGCTCCCCTGTGAGCATGTTGGGGCGGGTCGACGCGACTGTCGGAATCGACGCGCCTCGCCGCCGGCCGAGCTTGTTGAGCGTGCTGAAGAAGTCCTGTCTGACGGCGGCACCGTCGACGGCACGCAGCGTGTAGCTGATCTCCATCTGCATGACGGGCCGCAGGTCTTTCAGCCGCAGGAAGACGGTCTTGCCGTCTTCGGCCAGCTTCGCCGCGAGCACGTCGACCCGGTCGGCCCCCTCGCGTCTCGGATCGGAGAGGAGATAGTGGGCCGATCCGTAATTGGCGGTCCAGCGGTAGTTCCACTCTCGAACGTTGTAATTGTTGACGTCCTCGGCAGATTCCCGGTCGAGCGGTTCCGTAAAGCCGAGCTCGATGCCGTCCTCGGCCGCGTGGAATTTGACCGGCATGTAGACCGGCCGACCCGTGTAACGCACGCGATAGAAACCGCCCGGCTGCGTTTTGTCCGAGCTCCAGCCGAACAGACCACACACGTAAAGCTGTCCGTTGCCGGGATGAAATCTGGACCGCATGATTCCGGTGGGGAACGAGAGCGGAAACTTCACCGCCCCGCCCTGGGGTACACCATCGACGTATTCATACGGGACCAGAAAGATCTGGCCGGTCCCGTACGAGGTGGAGATCATCGAACCTTCCAGCGGGCCCCACTGATCGCTGGTGACCCACAAGGGTTCCGCGGGCGAGCGGTCGACGTTTGTCGGCAGCCAGCACAGGGGCGGATCGTAGCCCGTCGGACGCGGACCCCGGTGGTACGAGTACATGTTGCCGTAGAATCCGCCCGGTTTGACGAGGTTGATGCGGTTGGCCGGCGTCCAGTGCCCTTCCTGATCGGTGTTGACCAATTCCCCATGCGGTCCCACGCCGACGCCGTTGGCGGCACGGAAGCCGTTGCAGACGATCTCGGTCGTCTTGCCGTCCTTCGAGACCTTCAGCAGCGTGCCGTGCTGCGGGACGACGGAATCCAGCGCGTGCCGGGCCGACTTGGCGTAATAGAAATTCCCCTCTGCGTCGGTTTGCAGATCCATTGCGAACTCGTGAAAGTGTTCGGTGACCTGGTGATCGTTGTTGAAACTTTCGTAGAAGTCGGTCTCATCGTCGCCGTTGAGGTCGACGAGGCGGGTGATCTGATCGCGGCAACAGACGTAGATCCGCTCGTCCACGATTTTCAAGCCGAGCGGCTGAAACAGGCCGGTCGCAATCCGTTTCCACACGAGTTTTTCGAGATCGCCGTCAAGCCCGGAAACGATCCACACGTCGCCGCTCCACGTGCAGATGGCCGCCCTCTTGCCGCTGGCGAAGAAGTCAAACCCGCCGAAGCGCATCCAGGAATGCCAGGGGTTCTCGTCCGGTGCGGTGATCGTGTCGACCGTGTAGGCGGATTTGCCGTCGCCGAGTTTTCCCGTTGTTGTCAAGTTCTGAGGGAACCGCGTCGGCCCGCCGTGGGTCAACCGGCCAAGATCGTCGGGAGCGTCCGATGTTCTGACCAAATCGGCAAATTTCGGCAAGTCTTCGCTCGGCCCGCGCCAGATCAACAGCTTCACCCGCTCGGTCTTTCGATTGGCCGGAATGTGGAGTCGAATGCAGGAATCGTTCGTGACTTCCCATTTCCAATCGGGCGGGGCGGCCCTGACGCCGACTGCCGTAATCTCCTCGTCAGCCGAACCCGCGTTCGGCGCCATCGCTTTGATTTCCTTCGCCGAGAGGAGACGGTTGGTGATCGTCACCTCGTCGAGGGCGCCGCGGAGACGGTTGCTGCCTCTTGCCGGAAAGTTCTTCGACGTAACGCCAAACCGCAACCGGCTGCCGTCCGGATCGGGGACGGACCTGAGCTGTTTGTGACCGTCGGGAACGCCATCGACGTAAAGCCGCACGATTCCGTCCTGGGCGCTGTGCGTCATCGCAACGTGATGCCAACGCCCGTCGGCCACTCTTCGCGACGAGGTCACGACGCCAACCCAGCCGATGTCGAAGGCCAGCCTGCCATCGCGGACGAACAGCGTCTTCCCGCCGGGGACCCAAGCGCCAGTTTTCGTCAGCGAGACGATCGTCCCACCCGTCGAAGTCTTGACCCAGGCTGCGACGGAGTAATCCGTCCCACCCCATTTCAGTCCCGGCAGACGTTTCACCAAGACATGCGAGCCGCCTTCGACCCGGATCGCTGTACCGTATTTGCCGGCCGTCCAAGTTGCCTTGTGGAGCACGGCAATCTGCTTGTCGGCTGTGGAGACTGCGGTGGCACCTTTGCCCTCGTCGAACAACCAGCGGGCGACCAGCCCATCCGTGGGAATTACCGGCTCAGGCCGGGCGTCAGTTTGGGGCTTTGCTTTCGGCTTGATCGTCCCGAGAACGGCGACACGACTCCCGGCGGATGCAGCAGGTTGTGAGGGTTTCAGGTCGTTCAGCCCGAGAATCGTCCCCGGCAACCCTTTGCGCTCCGCGAGCTGCACCACACGATCAACGGCGGAAGGTCCGACTTCCAGGGTCCGCGTGAAGACCCTTTGTCGTCCCTGCTTTTCGAGTCCGGGCGACTCCAAGATCTGCGAATCGCCGACCGTGTAGGAAAGCACCACGCGGTCGCCGTGAAGAAACAACCCTTTGTACCGCGCCCGGTCGTGCGGAAGCGGGCCGTAGGGGAGCGTGCGCGGATCAGTGAAATCTCCTTTGTGCCCCCAACCGGGACGGGCCGCATTGCCGAACTGCTGGTCGCCGACGATCCACGGATGAGAATGGTGCGAGCCGTCGTAGACCACGCTTCGCCAGTCGATGGGGCCGCCCAGCCAGCCGGCCGCCCAGCGCAGCAGGTCGGTGTCGAACAGAACGTACGCATCGGCGTCGCGGTCCACCGCGATCACGAGCCCCTTGTAGGCGATGTTGCCCGGCGGGTCGGGCGCCTCGAAGGACATCGATAGGTAAGGGCCGTAATCCATGTCGACCCATTTCTTGCCCGTCGGTTCGCGCGGCGAGATGGAATTGTCCGCGGCGCCGGCCGGAGACGGTCCCGGCAGCAGGACGACGGCGAAACACAGAAACCCCGCAACGACAAGGTTCCTCCCAGACGGAGCCGGGATCAGCATTAGCAAATTTCGAGTCATGCGCTCACGCGAGAGTATAGAAAAACAACGTGATCGAACCAACGTGTGCCATCCCGGCTTATTCATAGAAACCCAAACCGACGACTTGTCGTCGCTGGCTGTAGGGTGGAACCAGTGGATTGCGACAACAAGTTGTCGGTGGAACCAGTGGATTGCGACAACAAGTTGTCGGTGGAACCAGTGGATTGCGACAACAAGTTGTCGGTTTGGGTGCCACAAGGACAACATAGGAATCATCTGGACTATTTGCCGTTTGGGCCTCCTTCGATCACTGAGACGGGCACCAGGGCAAGAGACGTCGGCGTGTAATTGCATTCGCACCCGCCGGTCAGGTTGGGAACGTTCAACACGCCGTTGGCGGGAATCAGGTTGTTATTGCAGGCGCTGCGAACGTTCCACAACCTGCTGATCTGTCGCGTCCCGAGATCGATGTAAGCCGCGTTTCCGTAATAACGAGTCGTCGCCAAGTTCTGGCAGGCGCGCAATCCGGTGCATCCGCGCCGGAACCATTTCAACTCTTTGCCGGTCTTGGCGCCCGTCAGCAGGTTGTAGGTGACGAGGGTGTCGACCGTGGTGCTGATCATCTGGTTGCCGGCAACGGAGAACAGCGCCCCGGTCTTGCGCAGCAGCGTCCCATCTTTCCCGTGGTAGATGCCGGCCGACGTCAGCAGCAGGTCGTGCGGCTCGCTGTAGCGGAGCGGGGAGGCGTCGGCAATCCGCCACGAAATCTCGCCCGTCTTCAAATCGAACGCCAGCGTCTCGGGCTTGCTCTTCGCGGGTTGCGATTCTCGCGGCTTTCGTTTTTGTTTCGGCTCGGGCAGCAGCGCGCAGAACACCTTCCCGCCGCCGAGCGCCAGACTGTGGCGATTGTGTTCACACTGATGGCTCCAGAGCAGCTTGCCGTCTCGCCGATTCACACAGACAACGTGCGCGCCGATGCTGCCGATCAGGTAATCGTCGTGGACCCGAATCCGCGACCAGCCGGCCGTGGTCTTCTTGGCCAACTCGGCCGGGACCGTGACTTGTCCGATCTGTCGGCCCGTCGCGGGGTCCAGAACCAGACACGTTTTTCCAGCGGCGACGTAAATGCCGTCCTCGACGGCGACCATGTCAGCGTGCGTCGACGGACTGCTTGCGGGCAGCTTCGCCTCCCAGAGATGCCTGCCGGTGAAGACGTCCACCGCCAGCAGCTTCTCGGCCCTGATGAAGACGCGTCCGCCGGCCACCCGCACCACCGTTCTGCCCGGTCCTCTCTGCCAACGCACGGAGCCGTCAAACCACAGAATACCCAACGGCGCCTTGAGGAACCGGTCCTGCGACGCGTCGGAATTGGCTGCGTCGGCGCCGGCGTGCGACCAATCGGCCGCTCCGGGCAGTGGTCCACGACGGGTGAGCAGCACGAAATCGTCCGTCCGGCGGTTTGCCGATCCCGCCAGTTCACCCTGCGACAGCTCTCTGAGGAATGCGTCCCGGCTGGCGGCGGGAATCGCCAGGCAGGCCATGCCGCCGTAAGGACGCAGCCAGTAGAAGACGTTCTCGGCAAACTTTCGGTCGAACGTCCCCGAGACGCCGGCCAAGTCTTCCGAGACAATCAGGTTGGCCACGAACGGTGGCAGCGGAGTGGCCAGCGGATCGCCCGCATAAACGGCGATGCGTGTGCCGTACAATCCCGCCCGCTGGAACCGCGCGCGCAGCTTTGCGACCTTCGAAGCATCCCGATCCACGGCGATGACAAACACGTCCGATTGCCGTGCGAGCTCTTCCGCCAAACGGCCGCTGCCAACGCCAAGCACGAGGGCATACCCGTCGCTGGTTTTTGTCTGTTTGAGGATCTCTTCCGCCGTCTTGGTCCATTTGTCTTCCTTCGGCGTGGAGTTCGATTGTGGTTTTGCGTGGACGATGGGTTCCGCGGTTTTCTTCGCTCCGAAGGCGATGATTCGTCCTTCGCGCGTCACCACAAACAGCTTTCCGTCGGCGGCCAGCATGCGGTGAGGTGTGCCCTCGATTTTCACCCGCCACGAAACCTGCGGCTGGCCGCCTTGATCGGGAACGTCGATCGCCTCCACTATTCCTGGGCCGCCGGCATAGAGACGCGGCCCGGCCTTGATGTGGACTTTGAGCTTGGAGCCCAGACTCCACAGCTTCGCAAAAGTCCCTTTCAGCTTGTCGGGGTATTGATCGTTCTTGCGATACGCAGCCGGAGTCGTTTTCGACCTTTCCTCGACTGTCAACTTCGTGAGATCGTAGGCGGCAATGCCCTGTGCACGAGAGCCGGTGTACATCGTCGTCTGCGTGAGGACCGGCACCCCGAACTCGCCGAGCGTCCTCTGGCAGGCGGGATCGATCTGCAGCCGCGTGTAGCCGCCCGGATACAGCAGGCGCTTGAAGTCCGCCCGGCCGTGTGAGTCCTTGAAGCGTTCGTTGTTGGGCCGGCTGACGTCGTACAGATCGCCGCTTTGGGCCAGGTATTTCCCGACGCCGGCCGCCAGCCAACAGCCCTTCGGCAAACCGACCCGCCCGCCCCAGCCCATTGTGTAGGCCTCCCGTTTCCCGGTCTTTCGATCGAGGAAAGCCGGCAACTGGGCGCCGCAGGGAACAATCAACTTTTCGCCGAGCAGGGCAAGATATCCCTGCGGCGACAGGCCGGCATCGTTCTTGACGCCGTGGTCCAGATTCGTGTGCGGAATGATGCTGCTGTCGGTGTTCGACCAGACAACCCGGCCCGTGTTCGCATCGAGCGCATGAACGAAGATGCCCTCACCGAGCCAGATGCCGGCCCCGAAATAGATGACCCCGTCAGCCAGGACCGGTCCCCCGCGCGCCGGCCGGAGCGAGACCAGGCGGCCGTTCCCCAGCAGCTTGCGGTCCGGGCGGTCGGCCGGGAGTCCGCGAAACTTCCACAGCAGTTTTCCGTCCGCGGCATTCACGCAGTACAGATGGCCGTCGTCTGAGATGAAATAGACCTTGCCCTGCCACGCCACTGGCGCAAACCGGACCGGACCATCGGTAAAGAACCGCCATCGCTCGGCCCCCGTATCGGTATCCAGCGCCGCGACGCTGTCGGTGACCATCGAGGGAACGAACATCGACTTACCGAGAACAACCGGTTCGTAGGAGGCGTCGAATCGCAGCCGGATTTCGTTGGGGAAGGCCGGCCGCGGCGAGGGGAACTCACGAATCCACTGAGGATGCAGTTCGGCCGGCAGAAGCTCCGGCGAAGCCGCAGTCCGGGCGGCGTCATACCGGAACTGGGGCCAATCGCCGGCGGACGACTCGACCGCGACAAGCAGACTCAAGACCATTGCAACCGCTTCGAGCAAGCGTTTCATCAGTGCGTCTCCAATTTGTTCTCTTGTCTGTGGACCGGAGCATCGGACATCGGGCATCATTGTGATTGTCGCCCATCGAGAGCGTTTCCTTCAAGCGTACGGCGTGACGCCGCTTCCGGTTTGGCCGGGCCGCTGGGAGAAAATGTGCAGAACTCGGTCGGCCATGAGGCGAGTTCCCATTCTTGGCGAGCCGGTATCCGGGCGAGTGTCGGCTGCCAGTCATGGCTGGGGCAGATCGGTGAGCGGTAACGCCTACTTCTTTTCTTTGAGGCGGACATAGCGGAAGTCGAAATCGCCGATTTCCTTTTGCAGGCCGACTCCTCGATCGGTCTTGTTGCCGATCGGCCAGGCCTTCTCGATGATCTCGCCGTTGAGTCTCACCTTCGCCGTACCGTCAGTGATGTTCCACTCCAGGTCGTTCCACTGGCCGGCGGGCTTGCACGATTTGGCATATCTCTTGGGTCCCGTGTTTGGATAATCGCGAACCTGCAGTTGCTTGCCGTAAATGAAGACGCCCGAGTCGGCCCGCTGCGTGGCGCGAAATTGCAGCCGAATGATGCAATTCTTGCTGTGCGTCGTCTTGCTGAAGACACTCCCTCTGGCTTTCTTGGCATCGAGGTGAATGGCCCCGTCCACCACGCTCCAGCCCTCCAGGCGGCCCGTCCAGCCGTCAAGATTCTTGCCATTATCCAGACGTGTGAAACCTTTTTCGAGTTTCAGCTCGCCCGCGTGAACAGCCGATGCGCCCAGGGCGCAGACAGCAATGAACATCGTGAATCCGTGGCGTCTCAATGCGTGCATCTCGGTCTCCCATCATACAAGAGGAGCGCGCGCCGCGCGTCAAAAAACCGAACGCGAGGCACGGCCATTGCCGTCCACAGACAACGGCCGAAAAGTCGAACGCGATTGTACGAAGTTTCAACGCGAGACTCAAAACGGCTGTTTGAGGGGCAGTGGGTCAGTTTGGCTTAACATAATGGGTGGCTGGGGTCGAGCCGTAGGC
>CAZGYE010000064.1:0-22018 GCA_964530165.1 uncultured Planctomycetaceae bacterium | reverse complement strand
CAAAGCTGAAATGACATGTACAGCCGAGTGTGGGGCAGGCTTTCCAGCCTGCCACGGCCAATCGGCAGGCTGGAAAGCCTGCCCCACGACACCTGTCAAATGAGCTTTGACAGACCACTAGATGCGTTCGGCATCTGGACTGACAGAATTGCCCGGAGTCGGACGAAAATAATGCTGCGCACCGGATTTTGGCTCCTGCCGCTCCTCTTTGGGATGTTGAGCAGCATTGGTTGCGCGACTCACGCCAATAGGCTGCAAGGCATCCGCACGCTGCTGTATTCAGGCGATGTCAGCGGTTCGCTGGCGGCGCTCGACGAGAGAATTCAGCAAGAAGAAGCGGATCGCGAAGTTTTGGAGCTCGATCGGGCAATCGTGGAACTGGCTGCCGGCCGGCCGAAACAGGCCGAACAACTGCTCCGGACGGTCCGTGACCGCTTCGACTACCTGGAACAGAGCAGCCTACCGGAATTCGCCCTGGCGGCGGTGACGGATGACCAACGCCTTGCGTACGCCGGCGAGGACTATGAGAAGATCCTGATCCGTGCATTTCTGGCCCTGTCCAACTTGATGGCCGACGGCGAGGACGCGGCGGCCTATGGACTACAGGTCTCGGACAAGCAGCAACAGATTATCCAAGCGGGCGCGGACAAGACGCAAGACAATCCCAAGTTGGCCTACAAGCGTGTTGCACTCGGGGCATACATCCATGGCCTTCTGCGTGAAGAAACACACGTGAACTACGACGACACGGCCAGAGCGTATCAGAAGGTGGTTGAGTGGGAGCCGCGGTTTCAAACGGGCCGTATGGATCTGGAGCGGGCCCGTCACGGTCGACATTCCCAGCGGGGTCACGGCGTCCTGTACATCTTCACGCTTGTAGGCCAAGGCCCGTATAAGAAACAGGTGTCCGAAATCCCGACAACGGCTGCATTGCTCATCGCGGACCGCATTCTCAGCCATACGGGCAAACACACACTCCCGCCGACTGTCGCACCCGTTAAGGTCCCCAAGGTGGTCTTGACCTCCAACGAAATTCAATCCGTACAGGTGGCAGTGGACGGCCAAGCGCGCGGGACGACAGAAACGATCACCGATGTGGGTCGTTTGGCGGTTCAGCAATACGAGGCAATCTATCCACGTGTGTTGGCGCGTGCCGTGGCGCGCCGAGTGGTCAAAAAAGGCGCCATTTATGCGTCCAAAGAAGTCATCGGGAAGGCCAAGGATCCGTTTGTGAATTTCGCCCTCGACGTGGTTGGCGTGGCGTGGGAGGCCACGGAAGCCGCCGACACTCGCTGCTGGGGGTTGTTGCCTGAGAAGATCCAAGTGCACCGTATCGAGTTGCCTGTCGGTGATCACGAAATCGGATTGCGCCCCACATGCAACAGCGGCGTCTGCGGATCGGAAGAAAAGATCCGCATTCGTATTTCTGAGGGAAGAAACACGTATCTACTCGCCAACTTCCCCGGCAAGAAAATCGTGGGGAAGATCGTGACCAACGAACCTGCCGAATAGGTCGTCAGGAGCATGCACGCTCCGAAACGAACCGGGCCGTCTGGCCCGCGCTGTCGCGTGAAGCTTACGGACCTCTGAGGGGAACCGGTCGACGCTGAGCGTCACTCAACTCCACGGCGACGTACGTCACATCTGCTTCCGTCAGCATCACCACTTGATCGTTACGATCCGTCTCCACCGTGACGTGCATGGCCATCGACGTCCGCCCGACACGCAGGACCTCCGTCCAGAAACTGACGACGTCGCCCACGTGGACCGGCTGGTGGAACTCGACGCTGTCCATGGCAACCGTGACGAGCGGATGATCCGGCCAGCCACGACGGCGAACTTCCTGCTGCGCCCCGACCGCTCCCGCCTGGTCGATTTGACTCAGCAACACGCCGCCGAAAATCGTGCCCTGCGGGTTTGTGTCTCGCGGCATCATTCTAACTTTGATGGCCAAAAAACGCCGTTCGGATGAATCAGACATGATTGTACCTGGGTGCTTTGAGCAGGCGCCGGACGTCGTCGGCGATGGCCTTGGCCTGCGCGTGTAACCGGTGTTTCTTCTCGATCAGGTCTTGTCCCGGGGCGGGCTCGTGAAGTTGAACGTGGAAGCGTAAAGAGTTCCCCGTGCCGGACGGCCTGACGGTGAGGTGGTTGAACTCGCTCCCGAAATAGAACCGCACGCCTTCGTCGGGGAACTGAAAGTCGTAGGTCGGCTCGTAAACCTGGTCGTACTTGCCCGTGCGATAAATGACGGCCGACGTGACGCGGCATCCGGCAATCTCCAAGTCTCCGGCCTTGGCAAGTTGGAAATAGCCGAGAGTTCGGCGAAGGATTTGTTTCTTCTTGCGATCGCCTTGGATGCCGGGATATTCGCCGTCAATCGGGTCGGGTTCATAGTGGTTGACGAACAGACCGATATCGGGATCGAGATAGATGTGTTTGTCAATGAGTTCGTAGATGGTCGTTCCGTTTTCCTTGGCCCAGGCGGCGATCTCGGCAACCAACAGCGCCGCCAACGTGCCGTCCTTGTCGCGAACATGACCGCCGACTCCAAGCGAGCGCTCATCCGGCGGGGGGCCGCCGAGAATCGAGAAGCCGTTGCTCTGTTCCATGGCGGCAATGTTGATCGACCGTTTTTCCACGTCGATGTCCTGGTACTCGCAGACAAACGGATCGCACAATTCGTCTGACGTGCTTTCCCTGCCCTCGGTCAGTTCTTGGATCGGCTTGCCTTCCCAAACGTCGCGAACCGCGGCCGAGAGCGCGGCAAAACCGACCCAGGTCTTAATTGCGCCGATGCCGTGTTTCCGCGCCAGCAGGACAATGCTGTCGGACGTCGTGTGCGAGAGGACGACGAATTTCTTGTCCGCATCCTGGACTTTACCGTGCTGTTCGATTTCCCGCCCAAGCCGATACCAGAGCAGCAAGGCCCACATGCTGTCTGCCGATAACAGGGTCCAATCGCAGCCGTCGTAGACGTGCCGCTGATCGGCGGGAACCTTGGCCACCACCCCACAGCGGTCGGCGTCGGGATCGGTTCCGATGAGAATGTCGATCTCGTCGAAGGCCGCGCTGCCGTATTCCTTTTTGAAGGCTTCCACGGCCGTTCGTGCGGCGCGCGTGTCTCCTGGGTCCGGCTGCTGTTCACGTCCCGGCTCGTTACAGAAAGAGGGGAACAGCCCGTTGAGATCGTTCAGGCCGTTGTGGTGGATCGTTTTGACGTCCGTGAATCCCGCCTCTTTGAGAAGTCGGGGAACCGCCCGCCGGCCGACACCGTGAAAGGCGCAGTAGCCAATACTGAGCGGCTCCGCGGCGTTCCGTTGGCGGTCCGCCAGGTCGTCGGTGAGCAGAAACGTCTTCACATGGTTGCAGTGCTGGAGATGAACATTCAACAGTTCACGCCCGTGGTAGCTGATGCCGGGCATTCGTTCTTTTTCGTCCAGCTCTGTTTCTCCTCCAAGAAACACCAGCTTGTTGGGGGGCGCCTCTTCGAAACCGAGCAGTCGAATGTCTTCCGGCCCCGCGGTGGCGATGTATTCGTTGTACATCTTGTCCCGCTGCTCGGGATCGAACTGCGAGCCGTTCGAGCACGACAACTTGTAGCCGTTGTAGCGGTAGTCGTTGTGACTGGCGGAGATCAAAATGCCCAGATCGGCCTTAATGCCGCTGTAGGGAATGGCAAACGTCACTTCGGGATACGGGCACGGCTCGTCGAAGAAATAGACGGTGTAGTCGTACGCCAGAAACAACTGAGCAACGATCGCCGCGAAGTCGCAACCTCGAATGCGGCTGTCGTAACCGATCACAACCTTTTGATAGGGGGGGGTCTGCTCCTTTCCGAATTTCGCCACACCCGCCGAGGTCAGCAGCAGCACGATATCGTTGATGATGTTGGGCCCCTTGATGATCGGGGCGTCGAGTCCGATCTCCTTGAGCTGTTCAATCGACTCCAGATCGAAGGCCATCATGCCTCGAATCCCGCCGGTCCCGAAACGCGCCGATTGGCGAAACGCGTTCACCAGCTCTTCCCAACGTTCCCCGTCGATGACGCGCCGGAGTCCCTCGTGCAGCGAGGGCGAGACCCGCGCCAGATGTTCGTTTTCCAACCAGCTTTTCAACGACGGAAACGTGTTTCGCAAGGCCTGCGCGTGAGACTGTCCGTCAATCTGACCGTTCTCTTTGGCCTCCCTCAGGTAGCCGGTAATCCCTTGTTCTGCCCGTTTGAGCAGTCGCTCCAAATCGTCCGTTTGCATTCGTGATCGCTCTCTATCTTTCGTTTTCCACGAAGTCACCCTTCAGACAAGGTTGAACTGTACCAAATCCGGCGCCGCCCTTCGAGCGACCGCTTCCAAAACACACCGTCGTCCGGTACGCTAGGAACGACAGCTCGAAGCGGACGTGGCGCACCGGTTGATCGACAACCGGGAAAGTTTCTGTAGGTCAGGCTCCTGCCTGACGCTGTTGAGGTATGATGTCGCACGCCTCCAATGTCAGGCAGGAGCCTGACCTACTTCCTCGTTGTCGGAATCCACGGGCCCGCAGCACATCCAGCGACGACAAGTCGTCGGTTTGGGTTCGTATTGATAAGTTGGACTAATCTGATGGTCGGACCACTGACGAACTCAGAACCGCGTAAACGCCGGCAACTACTGGCCATGATCCTCGCCGTTGCGGGGTTGCTGGTCGTGGTGGTCATGTCGCGGCCGACGCGCACGCCGACCGAAAGTTCTTCTTCCAACGACGACGCCGGTCCCGATGCGTGCGTTGCTGCGATGGTGGCCGCCGAGAAGAGCGGTGACGTGGATGCGTATCTCGACTGCTTCAGCGGTCCATTGCGAGATCAGTTGCAGTCGCGCATGGCGAAGCAGTCTCGAGAACGGCTGGCGGCGGAATTGCGCAGCGGCGCCGCGGACCTGACCGGGCACGCAACGACCGACTTGAAGATCACGCAACCGGATGCGGCGACGCTGGTGCTGGAGCGAATCTACACCCAGCACAACGAGCGGCATCAGATCAGCCTCAGCCGGGCCTTTGGCGTCTGGAAGATTGTCGAGATCAAGCCGTTGGAGCGGTTTGCCCCGGAAATTCCGTACGGAACTCCCGTTGTTCCCTTACAAGAGGAGTCACAGCCATGAGGACCTACGGTGCCATCACGTTGGCGGCGCTGCTGTTTTCGGGCGTTTACAGCATCGCAGCTCACGAAGAGTCGCAGACAAATCGGAAGCAGAACCGCCGAGGGGCCCGCAAACAGATCGCGCGTCAGCAGGCCAAAAGTAGAGCCAACTTGAAAGGGGGCGCGGGCCGGCTCGCACCGGCCAAGATCGCAGGCGAGCTGGCTGCCGAACGCGTCTCCGCACCGGCGGCGCAGGCCGATTTCCCTGCGGTCACGGTGACGGCCGACGGGGTGGTTTGGGTCTCGTACCTGGAGTGGAACGGCGGTCAAACCGACCGCGTGCTCCTCCGCTACAAGAGCGAGGACGGAGAGTGGAGCAAACCGATCGAGCTGGCCGACGGCTGCTTCGAACATTACATCTCGGCGTTGGCTCCGCGGGGGCGGAACGTGTTTGCCGTCTGGTCGGGACACAACGAGAACGGGTTCGACCTCTACTGGACCGAGGTCTCGCCCGGCGGCAAAGTCTCGCCGATCCAACAACTCACCGATGCGCCGCATTCCGATTTCAACGTCGCCTGCGCCGGCGACGACGAGGGGAACGTCACCGTTGTTTGGCAGACGTTTCGCGACGAACAGTCCGACGTCTACGCCCGACGGCTGACCGGCGACGCGTGGAGCGACGAAGTGCGCGTCTCGACCTCGGGCGCCAACGACTGGGCGCCGGACGTGGCCGTCGATTCGCAGGGCGCCGCGTGGATCGCGTGGGACAGCTATCTTCACGGCAATTACGACGTGTTGCTGGGATCGCTGAACGGGAAGACGCTTTCCCAGGTGATCGCCGTCACCACCGAACCGTCGGCCCAGTTTCACACAAGCGTGGCCGTCGACGGGAAAGACCGCGTCTGGGTGGCGTGGGACGACGGCGGAATCAATTGGGGCAAGGATTTCTCGCGCGCCAGCTCGATGAACGGCAGCCGCGGCTTGCATGCTTCACGCAGCATCGGTATTCGCGTGGTCGAAGGCGGCATCGTTCATGCACCCGAGGCCGATCTGCAGAAGATCATGACCGGCCGGCTCGCTCGGTACGCCGAGCTGCCGCACATCCTGTTCGACGGCGACGGCACGCTGTGGATGGCGTTTCGGCACTGGACGCTCCGCAAACCACACGAAATTTATCACTTCTACGCCACCAGGCTCACGTCGGCGGGTTGGACGGTTCCAGTCCGGCTCGGCAACAGCTCGGGCCGCAACACCCAGCACGCCGATTTGGCTGCCGGTCCGGACGGCGCTGTGCGCGTCATCTACTCGTCCGACGGCCGTCGACCGAAGGTGAAGCCCAAAGACGCCGTTCATTCCCTGCCGTACGTCAGCTACGTGGCATCGCTGCCTAAAGCACAGGCCGCCGCCAAAGTGAAGCTGAAAGCGGTCGAGCTGCCCGAACCGCCGCAGGCCAAGCTTCGCCGACCGCGTCACACGCACAAGGTGGGTGACAAGACCTACACGCTGCTGTTCGGCGACTGCCACCGTCATACCGACGTGCGCGGTCACAGCGGCGTCGACGGCTCGGCGCTGGACACCTACCGCTACGCGCTGGACGCGGCGCAGTTGGACTTTCTTGGCCTGGGCGATCACAACCAGGCGACCGGCGGCGTCTGGCCCGACGGATTGCGGGATTATCAGTGGTGGTATCAGCAGAAATTCGTCGACCTGTTCACCCACGCGCCGAAGTTCATCGGCGTCTACAGCTACGAGCACTCGCTCTCGCGGCCGTCGGGACATCGCAACATACTCCACCTCAAACGCGGGGCGCCGATGCGCGTGGCGGATCGGCAGGGGGGCGGTCTGAAAAATCCCGATAATCAGCCGCCCAACCTGTGGAAGTGGGTCGAGAAGAACGTCTTGACGCAGCCGGGCCAGCAGGTGATCATTGTGCCGCACACCTTCGCCGCCGGGCCGCTGGCCGACTGGAACTGGCCAAATGCCCGGTTCGACTGCCTGCTGGAAATCTACCAGGGCTGCCGAGGGAGCTACGAGGCCTGGAAACTGCCCAACAACGAAAAACGCGGCCCGACGCAGACCAAACAGCCGGGCCATTTCGCCCGCGATGCGCTTTCAGAAGGAAACATTTACGGGTTTGTCTCCTTCAGCGACCATGGCTCCACCCACAATAGTTGGGCCGGTGTCTGGGTGGAGAAGCCGACGCGGAAAGCACTCTTTGAAGCAATGCTTCGGCGACGAACGTTTGCCGCAAGCGACGAGATCATTCTGCGCGTCTCGGCCGAGAACCCGCAGACCGGCCGGCAGTACACGGTCGGTGAGGACGTGACGGCGTCGGTCAAGTCGCCGCTGGTCATCAAGATCGGCGTCGAAGCGCCCGACGTCATCCTGCGAGTCGACGTCGTCCGCGACGGGCAGTACGTCTACACCACCCGTCCCAACGCCCGCACCTTCACGTCCACGTTTACCGACATGCAGCCAAAGCAGGGCAAGAGTTACTACTACGTCCGCGTCTTCCAACGAGACCCGGAGAACCCCACCGGCGACCCGGAGATCGCCTGGGCCTCGCCGTTCTTCGTCACGTACAAGTGACCGCTAGTTAGAGTTGTTGAGCATCTCTACCGGCCGAGATTGTCCCTCGATCAGGATCCACTCCGCGTCCGCCGCAAGATCTTCAAACCGCTGTTTGACTCCGCTCGGCCAGCGGACATCAAGACAATCGACGCGGTCACAGTCGCCCAAACCGAAGATCAACTGGCGCTGGTTGCTGGCCTGAAATCCGTCGCCGGCTGTGAGTTGCTGTGTCCAGGTGCGTTTCGCGACGGTCAGGCGGACGACTGTTCCGATCGCATCGCGAGCCGACTTCACGCCCCTGAATCGCACAGCCAGAAAATGTCCGCTGTTTGGAGTTTGGTTGGTCAGCAGGGCTGCCGGCGCGTCGAGATGCGTGACCACGAAATCCTCCCGTCCGTCCCGATTCCAGTCGAGCGTTGCCAGCGCGCGTCCGAGGTATTCGCCTTGGAAGTAGTCTCCCAGAGTTTCCCCAGACAATTCGGTAAAACGGCCTTCGCCCAGGTTGCGGTAATACTGCGTGCGCATTTTGTACGGCTGCCCACGGAATGTGAAGTCGTCCACATGACCGTTGGCGAGAACGAGGTCGGGCCAACCGTCAAGCTCACCGTCGAGAAATTGCGTGCCGAATCCAAGTTCCATGAAACTAGTGCTTCTTAGGCCGGCTTCCCGAGTGGCATCGATGAAGAAACGGCCGGGCCGCTGAACATACAGGGTGTTCGATTCCCCGGAGAAGTTGGTGACGAATAAGTCCGGCAAGCCATCCCCGTTGGCGTCTCCGGCCGCCACCCCCATGCACGCCAGCGCCAGCCCATCACGATCAAACGCCAGTCCCGATACAAAACCGTTTTCCTCGAACGACAACTGCGCTCCCGGCGACTTCGTTCGGTTCCGATAGAAGAAGTTTGGAGTTTGATCGTTGGCGATGAAAAGACTCAGCAGGCCGGTCCCATTGAAATCACCCGCCACAATCCCCAACCCCTTCCCGTCTGGCGCGGTGATGCCGGCCGATTTCGTGACGTTCTCAAACCGTCCGTCGCCGAGGTTCAGATAGAGCCGGTCCGGGGCGCCGGCAAACATTTTCGGCGAGCAGGCGCGCATGCGGCCCTGCTCTGTCGCGCAGATGTGGCTGAATAGATCAGGCCCACTCAGATAGTTGACGGCGTACAGATCAGGCAGCGTGTCACCGTTGAGATCGGCCAGCAGGCAGCTCGTCGTCCAGCGATCGCCTGCCGTCGCGGTTTGCTCGGTGATGTCTGTGAAAGTGCCGTCGCCGTTGTTGCGGAAAAACCGGTTCTCGCCGATGTTGGCAACGTACAAGTCCGGAAAACCGTCGTTGTCGAAGTCCCCGATGGTGACTCCCTGGCTGTAGCGATTCTCGGCGAGGACAGCCTGATCGGTGACGTCTGCAAAACGGCCGTTGCCGAGATTCCGAAACAGACGGTCCCAATGCCGGTGTTCATTGGGTACGGGCGGCCAACTGCATCCCTGCGCGAGATAAATGTCCGGCCAGCCGTCCGCGTCGTAATCCAATACGGCAACACCACCGCCCATCTGCTCAAACATCCGTTTCCCATCAGTCTGGGGATCCTCGCTGGCGAAATAGTCAAACTGCAGCCCGACCGCAGAAGCGGAGTCAACAAACGAAACGCGACTTCTCGACACAACCTCGGGAGTCGAGGAACGATTGGATGCAGGACTTCTGGATGTCCAGTTTGGCAGCGGGTAGGCTGACCAGTCCGTGTCCTGTCCGGGCAACATCTCGGGAATCGTCCACGGTGTGTTCTGCTTCAATCGCGGCCGAAGTCGCGCGATTTTCTGTTGAGCCCACTTCAGATTGGGATTGATTGCCGAAGCGGCCCTGCTCCACCCCCACGCTTCCCAGAGACGTCCCAGGGACTCCATTTGCCCAGCGGCGCGGCGCATCAGACGCGTGTCGGTTCGTCGGTCGTGGATCTGCTCGATGGTTGTGACTGCCTGTTCCAGTTGACGGGCGCGCCTTAGAAAAGGGGCGGCCTTTTCCTGCTCGCCGGCAGCCACCAGCGCCTGTCCCAACTTGTAGTTGGTCGACTTCTGATTCGGGTCACGTCGAACCGACTCCCAGAAACACCGGACAGGTGATTTCTTCTCGCCCCGCTGCTGAGCCCACAGCCCGCGGACGAGCCAGATCATCGGATGCCGATCCGCCTCTTCGGGGAGACGCTGATGCCACCGGAGCAACTCATCCGCACGTTGGGATTCGAGCAACACGCGACCGAGTAGCGCCTGAGCTTCGACCTGATTCGGGACAGCATCGACCACTTCGCGCAACCAGGACTCCGCTTGACGGTTTCGGTTCTCGTTGATGGCCGTGCGCGCCCGTCCGATCAGCGGTACAGGATCGTCCGGGACGGCCTGGCGAAAAGCCTCAATCGTTTTCGAACTTTCGACAAAGGCGTCCCCCATGCCCAGCATGAGAAGATGATCGGCAGTGAACCGCTCCATACGAACCTGCTGCCTGAAGAATGGCAGTGATTCCCAGACGCGGCCTTCCAGGGTCAACAAGTAGGCCAGTCGATTCACGGCGGTGAAGTTGTCCGGCTCAATTTTCAGCGCGCTGCGAAACCGCTGCTCTGCAGCCGAGGCGTGACGCAAGTCCAACAGCAGCAGATCGCCGGCCTCGCACAACAGGGTGGCGGCATGTTCGCCCTCAACGTTCTTGACGCGCTTGACGTATCTGACGGCCCGCTGAGGGTCGTTGAGCTTGATCGCACAGCGTGCTGCCAGCAGCAAAGCCGGGGGAAATTTCGGAGAACGACCGAGGACCTGTCGTACCAGCTCATCGGCCGTCTGATAATCCGCCCTGGCAAAGGAGACTCGCGCCTGATCCAGAATCTCCTCGTTCGATGGGCGAACGAGAAACCAGATCAGGGTCCCCACGCCCGCCAGAACCACGATGCCAGCCGACATCCACCAGACCCGACGCAAGACGTTCTCGGAATTCGAAGCGGATTGTTCGGTCGAGGGTGAGTCGTCGCACATCACTTGCTTTCGCGGCGGCCAGAAGGTGTGCCGGGCGGCGGTCGAAGAAGGGGGCATCCAGCCTCAGAAATATCCCGCCGCGCGGCAAGTGTCAACGGCGGGGTGGCGGGGTCAGAGCGAATGCGATGGCCCCGCTGCATGCGTTCTGGGCCTTCCCGTTGGTCAGACCCGGCCACCCGCCGTGGCTTGCTTTTTGGAAAACCAATCCTTGACATCCGGTTCTTCGATTGTGTATCCTGCACACTCCACTTCCTGAGTTTCCGCGATGCAATTCCCGAGCTCAGTATCGGCTACCTGTTGCCGGAATCTCAGGGTCCCCGGCACGGCAATTCGAGCCGGCGGTGAGAGTTTGGTTTCTCAGCAAGTTGTCTGTTTGGGGTTTCTCCCAGGAAAGAAGGAGACGTCATCATGCGGAGCAGGAAAATTCCACGTTTTGCGTTCACGCTGATTGAACTGCTGGTCGTGATCGCCATTATTGCCATTCTGATCGCGCTGTTGCTGCCGGCGGTTCAGCAGGCCCGCGAGGCGGCCCGGCGATCGCAGTGCAAGAACAACATGAAGCAACTCGGTCTGGCGCTGCACAACTACCACGATGAGCATCTCGCGTTTCCTATGGGAACACAATGGTCAAACAGCAAGCCGAATTGGCGGGTCGCGCTGCTTCCGTTCCTGGATCAAGCCGGTCTGTACAATCAGCTTGACACTGTCAGCGGCGACTTCCTCTCCCAGCCCTACAGTGGTGCGAACAGCATTCTTGGAGGTTTGCTGGTCGACGTATATGTATGCCCCTCCAGCACGCTCGATCAAAACTCGAATGGCCCACCGACCAAGAACAACAGCAGCCGTGGGCAGACGCATTGTTACGTCGGAATTATGGGAGCGTTTCCTGATCCGGCCGGTCGAACGGATCAGTGTTCGATCTCGAATTACGGCGGGCAATATTGCTCCAACGGCATGTTGCTGCCGAACGAGTCGGCGCGCATGCGCGATTGCACCGACGGGACGTCGAATACGATGATTGTCGGTGAACAGTCCGGGAGGGTCGGCACACAGGACATTCGCAGCGTCTATTATGGAGGTTGGTCGGGTTGCACCTTTTCTGGTCGAGTCAGCAACACAAACCCCAACGGCGTTGATTCATGGAGCTCCGGGGTTACGGCAGTTCAATATCAAATCAACAGTCGGACGACTGCAGCCGGCTCGAACAGCACCTGGGATGCCAACACGGTCCTCAACTCGTTCCACGAGGGAGGGATTCATGTGTTGATGGCTGACGGCAGTGTGCATTTCGCCTCCGAAAACATGGACATGAGCGTCCTCAGGGCCATCGCTTCGAAGGATGATGACCAAGTGGTGGACGACCCATTCTAGCCTAGCGCGAACAAGTTTCGCGTTCCCCCAGCAATCAGAAGGAATCCCCGCAGGATGCAAAAACCGAACCGTCCAATCCATAACACGCTTGTGGCAACCCTTTTTCCCCTGCTGATTGTCCTGGCTGGGTGTAGCGGCTCCGAGGTCCGGCCGTCTGGCACGGTCTCGGGAACGGTCACGTTCGGGGGCGAGCCGGTGACGGAAGGCCAGGTACAATTCAACTCAGAGGAGCTTGGCGTGGGGGCCCTCGCGAAGCTCGATTCTGCGGGCAAGTTTACGATCGAGGCCCCGCTCGCGCTGGGAAAGTACACGGTCACGGTCCTTCCACCACCGCTGCCTGCACCGGAGGAAGGCGTCGAACCCGAGATCAAGGAATACCCCAACATTCCCGAGAAGTATCGAACTGAATCGACGACCGACTTGACCGCCGAAGTCAAAGAGGGCGACAATCACTTTCCGTTCGACATGAAACCGTAGTTACTGTAGGTCAGGCTCCTGCCTGACGCTGTTGAGGTACGATGTCGCACGCCTCAGATGTCAGGCAGGAGCCTGACCTACTTACTGCCCGCGCGTGGTGGTGGCGGCTCGCGGC
This sequence comes from uncultured Planctomycetaceae bacterium, assembly GCA_964530165.1. GTDB lineage: Bacteria > Planctomycetota > Planctomycetia > Planctomycetales > Planctomycetaceae > CAZGYE01. Next base: position 9,353 of record CAZGYE010000064.1, on the reverse strand, counting down.
GATGGGGGCGATCGTCGCCGGCGCCGGTCTTCTGTTGGCCTGGTTTTGGAGTGTCCACGAACCAGCCAGCCGTCTGTTGCAAAAGGGCCGGCACGCCCAGCAAATGCGACGATTCGAAGACGCCTTGGCGTACTTTCAGCGCGTCGGAGACGATGGGAGTTCTGCGGCCGTCACCGCCCGCTGCGCAGCCGGCGACCTGCTGCTGCTCGATTTGAAACGGCCTTCCGAAGCGGAAGCCCAGTTTCGGCGCGCCGTGGCCCAGTATCCACTGAGCGGCACCGCCAACGACCGGCTGGCTTATCTGTTGGGCATCAGCGCCCGTAGCTGGGAAGCGATTCCTTATCGGCTGAGGCTCATTCAGTTGGGCAAGTTTGGACCGATTCATCTATTCTTGTTGTGCATGGGCGAGACGGCCCTCGAGAACCTGGATGTGCTCCAGGATCTTCATACGGCGGCTCCCAGCGACCCCTTGCCGCTGCTCGGTTTGGCGTGGCATGCGATCGATCAGCAGGAAGACGCGCTTGCGAAATCGCGATTGCAGCAAATCATCGCTTCTCACCCGGACTGGGTTGAGGCCCATGTCAAACTGGGACAACTGCTGCTGGAGTCGGCGGGGGAGAAGGAGTTTCTGAGCTGGGATGCCGGCCTGCCTGAACGGGCCGAGCGACACCCCGGTATCTGGGCCATCCGCGGCAGGTGGGCCCAAAAACGGTCCGAGCCTCGCGTTGCCATCCGCTGCTTTTGGGAAGCGGTTCGCATCGACCCCAATCACGAGCGGGCAAACTACCAGTTGTCGCAGTTGCTTCTCTCTGAGGGAAACAGACCGCAGGCCGCCCCGTTCTTGAAGCGTGCTCGCGCGCTGGAACGTTACTTCACGGCCGTCAAGCTGGCCTACACCGATCCAAAGCCGCGTGCGCTGCGGCAGGTCACCGAGTTGGCGGAGTCTCTTGGGTTGATTTGGGAGGCTTACGGTTGGTATCGCCTCGCTGCGCAGCGCTACCCCGATTATCTTTGGGCTCGTGAAGGAATGCTGCGGCTGAAAGCGAGTTTGGCCGATCTCCCCTTGGCACGGGCGATTCCCGATGCGAATCCAGCGTCGCTGGTTGACTTGTCGAACCATCCCCTACCTCGCTGGTCGATGAAGGAGGACCACAGTTCTGCCGTCAAAAGACCTCGTGAAGAAGTCCGCGTTGCGTTTTCCGACATGGCGTCCGTTGCCGGGTTGAACTTCACGTACTTCAACGGTTCCGAGCCGAACAAACAGACCAGAAGACTGTATGAGTTCACGGGTGGCGGAGTCGCCGTGCTCGATTACGACGCCGACGGCTGGCCGGACATTTATCTGACTCAGGGCTGCAACTGGCCCCCGCAATCCCACCAACGAGGGTATCTCGACCACCTCTATCGCAATCTGGGCAACGGACACTTTGAGGACGTGACCGAACAGGCGCGTCTGACGGAGAATCGCTTCAGCCAGGGTGTGACCGTCGGGGATTTTGACAGCGATGGTTTCTCCGACGTGTACGTGGCCAACATCGGATGGAATCGTCTGTATCGGAACAACGGTGACGGAACATTCACCGACGTTTCGGATGTTGTCGAAGGAGATCCTGGGCGGTGGACGACCAGTTGTCTGATGGCCGATCTCAACAACGATCGGCTGCCCGATCTCTACGCGGTCAACTATCTGGAAGGCGAGGACGTCTTCGAGCGAATTTGCCCCGACGAAAATGGAATCCCGAGGAGCTGCCTGCCGCTCAACTTTCCGGCCGCACAGGATCAACTGTACGTCAATTTGGGCGACGGGCATTTCCGCAACGCCACACAGGAATCCGGTATCGTGATGCCCGCGGGCAAGGGTCTGGGGATTGCTGCAGTGGACTTGTTCGGTTCTGGGCGGCTTGATTTGTTCGTCGCGAACGATGCGGTCCCCAACTTCTGCTTCGTCAATCGCACCTCCGGTGCGGGCAGGAAGCCTGTATTTGCTGAGCAAGCCCTCCAGATGGGGCTTTCGCTGAATCTTGACGGCCGCCCCGAAGCCTGCATGGGGATTGCAGTCGGCGATTCCAACGGCAATGGATTGCTGGACCTGTTCGTGACGAACTTTCGCAAAGAGTCAAACACGCTCTACCTTCAGCGCCCCCAGCACCTTTTTGTCGATGCGACGCATCAAACGGGGCTGCACCGTCCCAGCATGAAACTGATTGCGTTCGGAACCCAGTTTCTCGATGGCGAACTGGACGGATTGCTCGATCTTATTGTTGCCAACGGAGAGGTTGACGACTTCCGCGACCTCGATCGCCCCTATCAGATGCGTCCGCAGTATTTCCGCAACATTGGCGAGGGACACTTTGCAGAATTGCCGCCGGAGGTGCTCGGTCGTTATTTCGAAGGGAAATACCTGGGCCGCGGGCTGGCGCGGCTCGACTGGAACCGGGACGGTTTGGAAGATGTGGTCGTTTCCCACTTGGACGCGCCCGCAGCCCTGCTGACAAATCAAACGGCTCACGCCGGACACTTTCTTGCCTTAAAGCTCGTCGGCGTGGATTCGAGCCGTGACGCGATCGGCACAACGGTAACGCTCACAATCGGTGAGCGAAATTATGTCCGCCAGCTCACAGCCGGCGACGGATACCAGGCCAGCAATCAGCGGCGGTTGACGTTCGGTCTGGGCGAGAAGCAGCACATCGATGCGCTTGTGATCCGCTGGCCGTCGGGGCTGCAACAGGAATTCAACGATCTTCCGGTTGACGAGGAATTGCTGTTCATTGAAGGTCGCATGGATTGTGCACTCAGCAAGGCCCAAGAGCCACCCAAACGTGAAGACATTGACAATTCAGCCGATCGCAACTAACCTCTCAGACAGTGGGATGTCGATGATGACTGAACCAGCTACAGTGGAACACCTTTGAGCAAAGACACTATCGAAGCGAGAGGCCATCATGAAGGGGGCAATTGCACGACGCGCATCGCTGGGACTGGCTTTGGTATTCTGTTGCCTCAGCGCCCGGGCCGACGAGCTCACCTGGGCGCAGAAGATGTTCGGCGCACTGCGTCACGATTTCGGCGTCGTCGCTCGCGGCGCGGACGTGCGCTATCGGCTCAAGATCACCAACCTCTATCAGCAGCCGGTGCACATTGCCAACGTCCGCACAACCTGCGGTTGCTCGGCTGCGACGCCCTCAAAAAATACGCTCGCCAGCCGCGAAGAGGCGTACATCGAAGTCACGATGAACACCCAAAGGTTCATCCACCGCAAGGATTCGAACGTCATTATCACCTTCGATGAGCCGCTGTATGAAGAGGTGCGGATTCCCATCACGGCTTACATTCGCACCGACGTCGTGCTGACGCCGGGATCGGTGAACTTCGGTGCGGTCGACCACGGCGCCCAAAAGCAGCGGAAGATAGAAATTGCCTACGCCGGCCGGGAAGATTGGACCGTCAAGGAAGCGCGCACCACCAGCAAGCACCTCTCGGCCAAGGTTGTGGAAACCAACCGCAGCGGCGGTCGAGTCTACTACGATCTACTCGTAACGCTCAAACCGACTGCACCGGTGGGTATGCTTCGCCAGCAAGTCACATTGGTGACCAACGACGCCGGCAGCCCGCTGGTGCCGGTGTTGGTGGAGGCCAGGGTCGAAGCGGACATCACCGTGACCCCCCCGCTCGTCTCGCTGGGGATTCTGACCCCGGGGCAAAGCAAAACGGTGAACGTCGTGCTTCGCGGCAAGAAGCCGTTTGCGATCGAAAAGATCGAATGTGAAACGGACCGGCGCGCGTTCAAAATCCGTCTCCCCAAATCAAAGCGACAGGTGCATGTGCTGCCGTTGACAGTCACCCCGCCTGAAACCCCCGGCAAGTTTTCCGAAGAGTTCACGGTGATCATCGCCGGCCGGGACGAACCGGTCACATTCAAGGCGTACGGCACGGTTGTCAAATAGGGCGGGTGCTTCTCTCCGCTTGTCCTGTGCAATACAGCCATCACGATGAAAATCCTCCCGGTCATTGATTTGCTCGATGGGGTCGTCGTTCACGGTGTGGCGGGCAGACGCGACGAGTATCGGCCCCTGGTCAGTCGACTCGCAGAAAACGCCGACGCCCAAACAGTGGCCCGTGCGTTCCGCAACCAGTTGGGCCTGGATGAGCTGTACGTGGCCGATCTGGACGCCATCCTCGACGAGCGGCCCAACATGGCGATCTATCGCCGCTTGGCGGATGACGGTTTCGACATCATGGTCGATGCCGGCTTGCGTGACGTCCAGCGAGCCAGCCGAATGCTCGAAGCCGGGGCCAGCGCGGTCATTGCCGGTTTGGAAACGTCGCCCGGATTGGCGCACCTGCGCAAGCTCTGTCAGGACATCGGCCCGGAACGCGTGGTCTTCAGTCTCGATATGCTCCGCGGAAAACCGATGGGCCAACTCTCCTCGCCGGCGATTTCAGACCCGGCCGAAATCGCCCGGCAGGCGATTGATGCGGGGGTCACGCGAATGATTGTGCTCGACCTGGCCGGAGTCGGCGTCGATGACGGAGTGCCGACCATGCCGCTTTGCCGCCGTTTGCTTCGGTCATTTCCTCCACTGCGGCTGCTCACCGGCGGCGGCGTCCGCTCGGTTGATGATCTGCGAGAATTGCAGGCGCTCGGCATCGAAGGCGTGCTGGTTGCCTCGGCCCTTCACAACGGCACAATCGGCCGCAGGGAATTGGAACAGCTTTCTGCCGAGAATACGTTCTGAGTGACCGAGCCTGATTTGGCTCTCGACTCCACACGTCACAGCGAGCGGGAGGCGTCAGCCCCCTGACGAAGCCGTGGAGACGAAGGACGACCGATCAGGGGGCTGACGCCCCCCGCTCGCCTTCGCTCGTTGGCCTTGTCTGGCTGCGTTCGAAGATCAACGGATGGTCGGATTGGGGATCGGCGACCCGCAGGGCGATTTTGCCGTCGAGCACATCTTCCAGCAGGTCGCCGCAAACTTCTGTTCGCCAGCCTTCGGTGAGGCGCGGCAGCGATCCGCTTCTGGATTCGTAGACGTGCCAGCGCACCAGATGACGCAAATCGGCGCTCGTGCCGACCAGGGGCATCGCCACATTCAGCTCAGCACAACGGTTGGCCAGAGCAATGCCGAGCAGCTTGCCCAGGACGTGTTCATCCTGGTTTTTTTCGTAGTTGCGGTCCGGCACTGGCGGAGGCAGTTCCGATTTGGGAATGGCGAGACCCCGCTGGACGCATTCCAGCAGATCGGATGCCGCCCGTTTGTAGCCAGACCGGTTCATGTCGCGCGTGGCGAGCAGTTCCTTCCTATTCGCCGGTTGCCGCCGAGCCAGTTCCAGAATGAGGTCGTCGCGGAGCACTCTTCTGAGGGGCCGATTGCGGCGGGATGCTTCTTGCTCGCGCCAATTGCACAGTTGGATGGCAACGGCCAACTCATAGCCGGCCAGCTTGTGAATGCCCGAGAGCCGCCGCCAACCGTCGCGAGACGCCTCTGCTTTCACGTTGTCAATCATCCGCTGGAATTCCGCTTCGGCCCATTCGAGCCGGTTCAGCTGCGAGAGCGACTCGTGTTGCCGCCGCCAAACCTCGAGAATGTAGTGTGCGTCTTCGAGCGCATAGTTGATTTGCCGTTGGGAGAGCGGCCGGCGACGCCAGTCGGTGCGGGTTTCTTTGCCGCGAAGCTGCCTGCCCAGCACACGGCTGACCAACACCCGGTACGAAACCGGAAAACTGCGGCTGCGCAGCCCTTCGGCAACCTGCACGTCGAGGAGCTTCCGCGGCGGCCGGCCGGTCGCATCCAGACAAAAGCGAACCTCAGCCTGGCCACCGTGCACCACTACCGTGGTCTCGTCGTCGGTCATCACGTTCCACCAGGCGTCGAGGCTCTCGATGCGAAACGGATCAACGGCCACACACCGCTCGGCGGTTGCCAACTGCAGCAGACACAACTCAGGGCGAAAAGTGTATTCGGAGACGAACTCTGAGTCGAAAGCGACCATTCCCGCGTCGCGAATGTGGCCACACAGATCGTCAAACTCCGCCTGATCGGTGATTAACCAGTTGTCCATGCTATATTCTAGAGAAAATAGAGAACTTAGACAGGGCATATCGCCCTCTTTTCAGCCGACGCCTTGCATTGTTTCGCTCAGAGTCGATCGGTCAAGGGCAATCTGAAGACGCAGATTTTGGCCGAAAAGTTTACCGAATTGATAAAGTTGACCAAGATCCGAGTCGATCAATCCTCTATAGTTCGCACGAACCGGCCCAAACCCTACAGCCGGCGTGTCGCGTTTGGGGAACTGCGATGAGAACGTGTGATCGAACTCTCTTTCTTTGTGGTGGGACTCAGAGCAGCGGATCGACGCTGATTTCGTGGTGTTTTCTCCAGCGTCCGGACATGAACGGCGTCCTCGACGGCAACAACGACATTCTGCCCGCAATCCGGCCCGATCTGGGAACACCGTTCGTCTGGTACAAGACCACCATTTGCTGTTTTCGCCTTCAAGAATTGGCGTGCCATTTGCGTGAGGACGGCTGGAACGTGCGTCCGCTGCTTGTGGTGCGAGATGTGCGAAGCATCTGGTCGTCGCTGGCGAAGAAACCGTATGGCAAGAATGGGCTCACTGCCGAAGACCCTCCGCTTCGCCTGCGGATGAGAAGGTTCAAGGAAGATTGGCAATTCTTTCGACAGATGAATTGGCCCGTGTTGCGTTACGAAGATTTTCTGCAGAACACCGAAGAAACGTTGCGGCGAGTCTGTGCTGAGTTGGAGCTTCCGTGGTTCGACGACATGCTTGCCTGGCCGAAGGCGGCGACGGAAATCGTCAACGCCCGGCACGGGAACAAGACGTTTTGGGCGACCCGCGTCGAAGGGCTGAAAAACACGATTCGGCCGATGTCCACAAAGCCGCCCGCCGTCGCCATTCCCGCCGCCGACTTACGCTGGTTGGAAGCCGAGTTCCACGAATTCAACGAAGCCAACGGCTACCCACACCATCTTGACGGCGTCATCGGGCCGAACGACTGTGGCCCGCGTGCGGTCCCCAGTTTCGAGGTCACCCGCCGATACAAGTGGGAGTTGAGGAGAAAGCCGGTTCGCTGGCTGATGTCGACGCTCGGCTTGCAGAACGGACCACGGATGCGCTCTGTGTCGTTGGAAGAGTAGCACTGGAAAACGCGTCGCTTAAACGAGAGCGGGGCAGGCTTTCCAGTGTGGGGCAGGCTTTCTAGCCTGCCACGAAAACCGGCAGGCTAGAAAGCCTGCTCCACAGCCGGCAGGCTAGAAAGCCTGCCCCACAGCCGGCAGGCTAGAAAGCCTGCTCCACAGCCGGCAGGCTAGAAAGCCTGCTCCACAGCCGGCAGGCTAGAAAGCCTGCTCCACAGCCAGCAGGCTAGAAAGCCTGCTCCACGACACCTGTCAAATTGGCTTTGACAGACCATTAGCCCGATTTGCCGAACTTCAACCGCGCGCAGCCGGCAGCCCCGATGGTGCCGGCGTTGCCGCCGAGCGTGGCGTAGTCGATTTTCGTCTTTTCGTAGGGCACGGGGAACGCGCGGACCTTCACCTCCTCCTTGATGCGCGCAAGAAACCGCCGACCGAGCTCCGTTTCGTTACGGCCGAACGTCATGGCTCCGGCGAACAACACCATGTCGGGGTCGATGGTGTGCATCAGCGTCGTCGTGCCGATGCCCATATAGCGGGCCGTCTCCATGATCAGCTCGTCGGCCAGTTGGTCGCCCGCCTCGGCAGCTTGTGCGATCAACAGCGGCGTCAGTTCCGCCCCACCATCGACTTGCTCCCACAATGCCGATAATCGGCCCCCATTGGGGGATGATCGGCCCCCATTGGGGGATGATCGGCCCGCGTCAAACGCCTCCTGACAACGGCGAATGAGCGCTTTGGCACCGGCGTAGGCCTCCAGCGTTCCATATTGCCCGGTGTCGCAGTAACGGCCGTTGTCCATTTCGACAATAATGTGGCCACACTCGGCCCCGTGAGAGTGCTCGCCTTCGACGATGACGTCACCGATGATAATTCCGCACCCGATGCCGGTGCCCAGAGTCCACAGCACTAGACTGTGAGCGTCTCTGCCCGCGCCGCACCAAAATTCACCATAGGCTGCGGCATTGGCGTCATTCTGCAGCACGGTTGGCTTGCTGAAATGATCGGCGACCCGCTGACGAATCGGCAGGTTCGACCAGCCCGGAAGATTCGGCGGATCCAGGAGCATGCCGGCCGGTATGTCCATCGTGCCGGGAGTCGCCAGCCCAATGCCCGAAATATCGTCGAGCGACACGGGACTCTCTGCGACGGCTTGAAGGACGGCCCGGCAAATATTGGCGATTCCCCGATCGGGTCCCGCGTCGGCCTCGGTGGGGACGCTCACCCGCGACAGCGACTCGCCCCCATCGGTGACAACGCCGACTTTCACGTTCGTGCCGCCCACATCCACGCCGATGAAAAAAGGGCCGGTCTCAGCATTCCGTTCGGTCTGCAACGCTCATCTCTCCCGCGGCCGGAAATCGAACCGTACGCATGTGACAGCCAAGAGTCACCACAGCGTCTCAAGTATAAGGAAGGTGCGTTTGCGGATCCAATCATACCAACCCCGACAGCACCACAACCGTTGCCACAACGCCAGCCAATCCCAGCAAAATCCACCACCACCCTTTGCCGCTCCAGATGCGCGTCTCGTGAACGATGTAATCGCCGCAGACAGGACACTGCTCGGCATCTTCGTAAACGTCGGCCCCGCAACCGGGACACGAAACGACGAGAGTTTCCTCATCCTCGCCGAAGAACTCCTCACCGTCGAAATCGTCATCCCAATCGTCCGACATCGCCACGCCTCACCGAGAACTCAGTCGTTCAACATGCGCCGCGGAATCACGGAGTAATAGCGAAACCGTCCCGGCATATGCGAGCCTACCGACGCAATCACCAGCACCATCACGAGCAAATAGACGCGGAACTGCCACAGTGGAATTATGGCGCACAGCAGCGCGAGTTTCGTCAGCACGAACACGCCGCGTCCCTGATACAACCAGCGCAGGCTCGGGTAGGCTTCCAGGAAGATGAGGGCGGCGCCGGTGGCAATGCTCAGGTACAGCCAGATACGAAGTCGTTCCTCCGACGTGTCGAAAACGTGGCCGCCGAACAAAATGCCGGTCACCCCGATGTGTACGGTTCGAAAGCCGATGTTCCAGGCGCGCGCCCCCGGGAGATCGCGCGGAGAATCCGGGAATAAAAGGCGTTTCAGCGCATCCATGAACACACTCCTGGTCTGTCAAAGCTGATTTGACAGGTGTCGTGGGGCAGGCTTTCCAGCCTGCCACGGCCAATCGGCAGGCTGGAAAGCCT
>CAZGYE010000063.1:0-22141 GCA_964530165.1 uncultured Planctomycetaceae bacterium | reverse complement strand
CCCGCCCGGCAGAACAAGGGGTTTCGCGGCAGCAACTGATCAACTTGGGCTAGAAAGCCCGCTGCTTTGAAGGTCTTTGAGGGGTAGGGTGTGTGAAACACACCGAACTCTATGTGTCCACGTCAAGGTGTGTTTCACACACCCTACGTGCTTGACAATGTGCTAGACCGGGCTGGGCAACTCGTACGGTGTGCGTCGCGGGCGGTTCAGGTAGCTGTTGGCCTCGTCGTCGCCGGGGAAGTTTTCCTTTTCCGGGTCCCAGCGGAGCCTGTGGCCGACCCAGCGGGCGATGTTACCGAGATGGCACAGCACGGCCGAGCGGTGACCGATCTCGACGTCGGCGATCGGCTTCTCGCGCGACTTGATCGAGTCGAACCAGTTCTGGATGTGGTTGTTGATCGCCGGCAGGCGGAACTTCAGGCTTTCCGGCGGCGTCTTGGCCAGTTCCACAGGATTGCTCGTGACGACGTTGTTGCCGATCCGGATCTTCCCCAGGTCTCCGATGAACTCTCCGCCGGCGCCGGGACCGTTGTTCTCCAAGCGGATGGTGATGCCGTTGGCATAGCGCATGCGGACCCGACGTCCCTGACTGCAAAGCCTGTTGCCGCGTGCGCGGCTTTCCGACTTGCTGTAGACCACCGGCTGGAGCTTGCCGCCTTCCGTCCAGATTTCGACTGGGCCGGTGTGGTCCATGTCCAGCGCCCACTGGATCTGGTCAAACCCGTGCGCCCCCGTGCCGGTCATCTCGCCGCCGGAATAGGGCCGAAAGGAGATCCAACCGGGATTCGAGCGCTGGATGAAAATGTCGGCATGGTAGGGCACCGGTTCGGTCATCCCGCACCAGGCGTTCCAATTGAGTGCTTCGGGCACAGCCTGTGCGGGCAGGTTGCTCTCCCACGGGCTGGGATAGTTCTGGATGATGACCGTGTGAATTTTGCCGGCCAGTCCGTTGCGCACAAGCTCGCAGCCCTTGCGGTGACCGGTCATGGAACGCCGCTGGCTGCCGGTTTGCAGCACACGCCCATATTTCCGCACCGTGTCGACCAGGATGCGGCCTTCGCGGATGGTTAGCGAGAGCGGCTTTTCCAGGTAGACGTCTTTGCCGGCCTGACACGCGTGGATGCTCGACAACACGTGCCAGTGGTCGGGTGTGGCCACGAACACCGCGTCGATGTCCTTCGATTCGAGCATCTCGCGGTAGTCGTGGTAGGCCCGGCATTTTCGCCTGGCGGCCACCGCTTCGGCGCGTCTCATGTCGAAATCGGCCGCTGCCACAATCCGGCCTTCCGGCGGCAGACCCATCAGTTGGTTGGCCCGGCGACCGGCGCCGATGTAGCCCACTCCGATGCGGTCGTTGGCGCCGGGCCGGCCCGGTGCGGCCAGGACGCCCGACGGAATAATCGTGGGGGCCGCAATGCCGCCGGCCGCCAGTGCGAAACTGTGTGTGACGAAACGCCGCCGAGAGACCTGCTGCGAAATGTCCATTCTTGTGTTCCCCCAATGCGTGGACGAAAATCTCATCTCCGGAAAGAGTTTGTGGCGGCCCTCTTCGCCGCGTACAATCTTTACGTTACCCACGATGAGCGAAACCATCAACGGTCTGTACTCACAAGAGGTCGACCGTCTTGCTGGTCAAGGAAACGTCGAATGCTTACAACACATGGAATCCTGCGGCGTTTCTCATCCATGAAAGCGCGGACGTCAAGAGGTTGCAACCATGAACTCACGCGAACGAGTGCTGAAGGCGGTCAACTTTGAGACTCCGGACCGGGTGCCCATCGATTTGGGGGGCATCCGTGCGTCGGGCATCAACGCGGTCGTTTACGACCAGTTGAAAAAACGCATGGGGATCGACACGCCCACGCGGGTCCACGACAGTATGCAGATTCTCGCAGAGTTGGAGTTGGAGGTCATTGAGCGTCTGCACGTGGACGTTTTGCCTCTGGAGCCGATGACGGCCGGGTGGGCCCGGCAGGAGGCCTCCGAGGGCGTGCGCAAGACCCTGTTTTGCGGGCTGGACGTTTACTTTCCGCCCGGCACCGAAATCGAAGAGAGAGAGGACGGAAGCTGGATTCTGCAGGGCCATGGCGGCAGCGACCCGGCTCGCATGCCGAAGGACGGGTACTACTTCGACTTCGTTCGTCCCACCATGGCCGGCACGCGGATCGACCCCGACGCGTTTCACCCGTCCGATACGGTCCCCGACGAAGTGCTGGACGAGTTTGCCGAGCACAGCCGGTTCTTCTATGAAAACACGGACAAGGCGCTTCTGGGCTGGGGGGCCAGCATTTCCATGCTGGGGCTCAGCGCGCTGCTCTCCGACAACATCACCCAGGGATCGCTGGATGAATGGCTCTGCATGTTGATGACGGAAAAAGAGACGGCCCACGAAATGATGGGACGTTTTGTCGACGCGACCATCAAACAGATGGCGCTTTACCATCAGGCCATCGGCGATCGTTGTTTCGCCTGGGGGGTGGCCTCCGACGACGCGGGAACACAGCGGGGCGAGCTGCTCTCGGCGGATCTTTTCCGGGAGATGGTCAAGCCCCACTACGAACGCGTGTGCGATTGGGTGCACACGCACACCGGCTGGAAAACCTATCTGCACTCCTGCGGGTCGATTTACCGCTACATTCCCGAATGGATCGACGCCGGCATCGACATCTTGAATCCCGTGCAGATCGCCGCCGCGAACATGGAACCCGAACGCCTGATGAAGGACTTCGGCGGCAAGATCGTCTTCTGGGGCGGCGGATGCGATACGCAGAAAGTGCTGCCGTGGGGCACACGCGAGGAGATCCGCGAACACGTCCGGCACAATATCGAGGTGTTCACGTCCACTCCGGGCGGCTTCGTGTTCACTCAGGTGCACAACATCCAGCAGGACGTCCCCGTCGAGAACGTCGAAACGATGTTCGAGGCCGCCTACGAATTCGGACAACTCGCCTAAACGGCGGGACGCCATCCATGGACAGCACCACTGCCGGTCTGATCGTTTGCGTCGCCGCGTATGCCGTCGGTTCGCTGCCGTTCGGATATCTGACGGCAAAGACCGTGGCCGGCAAGGATATTCGCCAGCACGGGAGCGGTAACATCGGGGCGACGAATGTGATTCGCGTCCTCGGCGTCAAGTGGGGCGTGCTCGTTTTGCTCCTGGATTGCTTGAAAGGCCTGCTGCCGGTGTTGCTACTGCCGCCATTGGTGGCGTGGGCCGCTGAAAGTCCAGAGTACAACCACCTGAAGGTCGCTTGCGGGGTGGCGGCGATTTTGGGACATGTGTTCCCTTGCTGGCTCGGGTTGCGCGGCGGGAAAGGGGTGGCGACGGCCCTGGGAGTGGTTTGCGTGCTGGCACCCCGGGCCACGTTGGCGGCGATCGCGGTTTTTGCCGTCTGCCTGCTTGCCTTCCGGATCGTTTCGCTCGGCTCGCTGCTCGCCGCCATGGCTTTTGCAGCGTGTCAAATGGTGCTGATGCAGCCCGATCCATTCTCAGCGGAGAACTGGAGCCTGGCTACTTTCAGCCTGGCCATTCCGCTGCTGATCGTCTACCGGCATAGGGGAAATCTTGCACGGCTGCTACGCGGCGAAGAACCGCGGTTTCGTTGGCGGTCACGGGACGGCGACAATCGGGATTCTCAATAGACTTCGATTTCGTTGTTCAGCGTAACGTCATCGAAGACTGCCAGCACCGCGTGCGTCGCCAACTGTTTGTTGTAGTAAGTCGACGTGCGCCCAGTGATAAGAACCTCTCTGTCCAGGACTTCAACGCGTAAATCACGAATCATCCCACCGGTGCGATTCTGCACATATCGTTCGATGCGTTCCACCACTGAGTGAGGTGACTCCAAACATGTCTGCAAATTCATCAGTTTCCTCCGTGATCCATAAGCTAGACCGCGTACCTGTTGTCTCGATCGTCCACCACGATTCCTCAGCCTGTAAGCAACATTCCAACGCCATGACGCGCCCAACTCAAACGGTTGGCGTAACTTTCGGGCATGCCCTTCACGGTAACCGGTGTGAATAATAAAATAGACGGTGTCAATCGACACGGATGAGACATTGTAATTTAGTCAGCTCGGTACCGATCGTCAAACAAAAAATGAGTTATGTGTCGAACTTTTCCCGAAAAAAGACCGCACTGCCGGCCAGCCGCTTGCCATAGTGCTTCCGCAGACGATCGAGGGTGGTTTCCACGGCGGCATCGAGTTGTGAGGCGACGAGGCGGTTCGACTCGACCAGACAACCCGCCAACTCGTGCAGGCACTCTTGGGACAACGCAGGATCGTAAACAAGCATCAATCGCCGTTCGACCAGATCGTCGAGCGTCATCACCCATTCGTGCCTGATGACCCAGCGGACATAGGCAATCGGGAGATCCGTTCCGGAAAGGTTCTCCGTGGTCTCGCCGGGGATCTCACGCAATATCGTCTCGGCCCGATTCCCGCACAAGGACCAGACTGCGCGGACCTGTGCGACGCTGAAATCAAACCGCCCGGCGAGGCGTTCCCATTGCTGGCGAAGCGCTTCCGGCGTCGTCGGGTACGCGTCGCCGCCGGGAATGATCCGCTCGCGAGAGCCGGCGGTCCGCTGGATGTTCAAGACGTCCAGTATCTTGTCGGCCGCTTCCTCAGCCAGCGCCCGACACGTGGTCAATTTGCCGCCGACCAGCGTGAAGACAGGCACGTCTTTCGTCTCGTGCGTGACAATCCGGTGACCGCGGGGAATTGCCGCGGGCGTTCCACCGGAAACGTGCGGCAGCGGACGGACCCCACTGTAGTGCATGGCGTCGTCGGCCGCAGTCAAACCGATGGTGGGGAACAACGCATTGACCATCTCGATCAGGTAGTCCACTTCGTGCTGCCTGGCGACGGCATGCTCGGGCCGATCGTCGAATTTCTCGTCCGTGCTGCCGACTAGAACACCCTCTCCAAACGGCAGCAAGAAGACCAGCCGGCTGTCGGACGCCTCGGCATACACGCCTGCGTCTCCCAGCATTTGACGGAGCCGTTTGCTGTGCGTAACAAAGTGACTCCCTTTGGTTCCGCCGAAGAGCCGCTCGGATGCGACGTGACATTCGCTCAGTGTTAGATCGCCCCAGGCACCCGTCGCATTGACGACCACGGATGGCTTCAACTCCTGAATGGCTCCCTTCCCGCTGCTGCGCCGAATCTCCGCTGTGTCACCGCGAAGCGTGACGCGATGGTGCGTCCACACGCAAAAATCGGTTTCGTTCTGCTGTGCGAGCTGCCGAGCGTCTTCCAGCAGTGCGATGACGAACCGTTCCGGGTAACGCATCTGTGCATCGGTGTAGGCGCAGAGCCAGCGGTACTTTGCGGCGTCTACCTTGGGAACCGACGTTGACGTGACGCGAGAAACATGATGGCGGGACATCCTCTCGTCACCGGCCAAACGGTCGTAGGCCCAGAGACCGATCCGGACGATCCATAGTCCCCGATCCGACCCGCCTGGAAACGGTGAACAGAGCCAGTGCAGCAGACGAGAACGGCTGCCGCCCAAAAACCGAAAGACTGAGCGCACCAGCCCGCCGGTTCGCTGGCGGATTGGTATGTACAGTTGTATCGGCTCGACAAACTGCGGCGCCAGCCGCAACAATCGGGCCCGCTCCCTGAGCGATTGCCGCACGAGGCCGATGTCGGCGTATTCCAAATAGCGCAGCCCGCCGTGAACCAGCCGTGACGACCGAGACGTCGCGCCGAACGCGATGTCGTTCGCGTCGACCAGCCAAACGCCCACGCCGTTCAGCGCCAACTCGCGGGCCAGCGCACAACCGTTGATCCCCGCCCCGAGAATCAACACGTTTCGTTTTTCGTCTGCGTCCATGACGAGTGTCGCAAGATTTCCACCGAATCTGAATCGGCCGGCGGATTGTAGCAGCCCATTGTGATCGAATCACCATCAATGCCTGGTGGGGCAGGCTTTCCAGCCTGCCGGCGGACAAGAATGGAATACCCGGCGTCCCGCCTATTGGCGGCAGGCTGGGAAGCCTGCCCCACACTCTCCCGGGCTGGTCACTGGGAGGTTGACCGATTATCGGACTCCCGCGAGAACCAGGCGGCCGGGTCTTGGTGATAGAACAAGCGGAGCGTCTCGTACAACCGCGGGTGCAGCGTTCCCATTTCGACCGGCTGCTCGAAGAAGTGCTCGGTGGCCACGGCAAAGAACTCGGCTTCGTTCTTGGCGCCGTAGTGATCGAGCAACGTCGGACGGCCCGTACGCGAGTGCCGCACCAATTGATTGTACTCGGCGGTCATCACTTCCTGCCAGTTTTGGTATTGAGCCAGGTCTTCCAACGGCGGGGTGCCGTCGAAGCCGTAATCCTGCATGTCCAGGTAATGCGCGAACTCGTGCAGCACGACATTCTCGCCGTCGTCCGGCGCGCGTCCGCCGGCCAGGACGCTCGGCCAAGAGAGGATCACCGGACCGCGATGCCAGGTTTCACCGAGCCGTGCATCGGTCGTTTCGGTCACCACGCCGCCGGGACCGAGCGTGGTCTCCGTGGCGAAATACTCACCCGGATAAACAAGCACCGTCAGCAGCCGATCGAAGTACTCACCGTCGAAACCCAACACCAGCAAGCACGCCTGCCCGGCAATGGTGACTTTGATCTCGTCGGTGATATCGAGTCCCTGACAGCCTTCCCAATACTTCTCTGCGACGAAGACCTGTATCCGCTCTCGTAGTCTCGCCTGCTCCTCAACACTCAACCAGTGGTAGAGCGCGACGTTTTGCTGGAGCGTCTCTGTCCACTCGGCCGGAAACGGCCGAGCGAGCAGCTCCTTCCGCCGTCGTTGTCGCAGCCAGGAAAGAATCATCGTCTTCGCAGAGTGTGGGGCAGGCTTTCCAGCCTGCCGATCGTCAACATGGCCTTTCCAACTGTTGCTCCTCGACGGCAGGCTGGAAAGCCTGCCCCACAGCATCCGTTAAATCGCAGTCGACACATCCCTTGGCAGCGAGTGTGCCGCAAAAAACCTCGCTCCCTTTGGCAAGGCCAAGCTTCCGGCATCGTACAGTGACATTCCACGAATTGACACCGCCGGAATTTGAATTCGCGGTCTCCCGCAGTATCATCGTCAGGGTCGATGTGCCGATTACCGAACCGGAAGTGCAAGCGATGTCGAAATACGTACTGGCTCTCGATCAGGGAACGACGTCCAGCCGGGCGATCGTGTTCGGACACGACGGCCGGGCGGCCGCGTCTGCTCAGCAGGAGTTCGAGCAGATCTTCCCACAACCGGGACACGTCGAGCACGATCCTGAGGCCATCTGGTCCTCGCAGTTGGCGGTTGCCAAGCAGGCGTTGCAGAAGGCCGGCACATCCGGTGACGACGTGGCCGCGATCGGAGTTGCCAACCAGCGGGAAACGACCATCCTCTGGGACCGCGGGACCGGCAAACCGGTCGCCAACGCGATCGTCTGGCAGAGCCGGGTGACGGCCGACATCTGCGAGCAACTGAAAAACGACGGGCTGGAAGAGACGTTTCGGCAAAAGACAGGATTGGTGGTCGACGCCTATTTCTCCGGGACGAAAATCAAATATCTGCTCGATCGCAACGAGGGACTGCGAGGCCGTGCCGAAAAGGGGGACATTCTGTTTGGCACCGTCGACACGTTTCTCATCTGGCGGCTGACGGGCGGCAAGACGCACGTCACCGATTACAGCAATGCCAGCCGCACGTTGCTGTTCAACATTCACACGCTCTGTTGGGACGACGAACTGTTGCGGCTGCTCGACATCCCGCGGGCCATGCTGCCGGAAGTGCGTCCGTCGAGCGAGGTCTACGGCCAGAGTGACGCGGAGCTGTTCGGCCGGTCGATCCCCATCGCCGGCGACGCCGGCGATCGGCAGGCGGCCACGTTTGGTCAAGGATGCTTCGAACCGGGCAGCGCGAAGAACACGTACGGCACCGGCTGCTTCTTGTTGTTGAACACGGGCGCCGAGCCGGTCGTTTCGGAAAACGGGTTGTTGACCACCATTGGCTGGGGAATCGGCGGTGAGGTGAGCTACTGTTTGGAAGGTTCGGTTTTCGTTGCCGGCGCGGTCGTGCAGTGGTTGCGTGACGGGCTGCGAATCATCAAGAGTGCCGCGGAAGTCGAGCAGTTGGCGGCCGGCGCATCCGATTCCGGCGGCGTCTATTTTGTGCCTGCTTTCGTCGGACTGGGCGCCCCCTACTGGAACCCCAATGCGCGCGGCACGATCATCGGCATCACGCGCGGCACCACGCGCGAACAGATCGCCCGCGCCGCATTGGAATCGATGGCGTACCAGACCCGCGACGTGCTCGGCGCCATGCAGCATGATGCCCGCTTGAAGCTGAGCGCGCTGAAGGTTGACGGCGGAGCGACGGCGAACAACCTGCTCATGCAGTTTCAGGCCGATCTGCTGGGCGTCACCGTGCAGCGTCCTGTCGTGCAGGAAACGACCGCACTGGGGGCGGCCTATCTCGCCGGTCTGGCTGTCGGTTTCTGGCAAGACGTCGCCGACATCGAGCAGAACTGGGCGCTCGACCGGGAATTCAGCCCCGCGATGGAACCACAAGAGAGCGAACAACTCTACGGCCGCTGGAAGCAAGCGGTCAAACGGTCTCTGGACTGGGAGGCTTAGAGCAACCGGTTCATTTCTGTGCGGTTGTTTGAGAAAACGTGGCAAGAGTATGAGAATGCCGGCCAACCAGTGCGTCGCTCAGGTCGGGCTGTTTGGTATGAAATTTTCCTCAAAAAAATTTCCTAGGCAACATTTTCGCGCCAACCCCGTTCACGCTGGTATTAACCGGTGGATTTGCGGCGCAAGAAACAGTCCCGTTGAGGTTTGTGGCTGGCGTTTTCGCGCCAATTCCGTTCAGAAAATGGAAGAGCGATTGGCGGGCTTTCTTCGCTTAGGTCGTTTGAGTTCTTCCAGGACCGATCGCGACGCTGCGGTGCCGGACGGGGCGGTTTCGGCCTTTTCTCACTGTTGCATCTGGATGGCTTCTCGGCCGGCTTCCAGCAGTTGCTGGATTGCATCCACGTCGTAAACGCATCCGGCCCAGGTGCCGCCGCCGGCTTGCTGCAGCAAGGCCCACAAGCGGGTCTCGTCGGGGAGATCTTCATCCGCACTGAGCGGGACAGTGGGCTTGCGTTCGGCCAGGATTCTGGCCCCTTCTTCCGGGCTGAAACGGCGTTGGCTCTCTCCGATGAAATGAATGCTGCCGGTCAAGTCATTTCGGTCAATGATGATCTCAATGACGTCGCCGTCGCGAAGCTTGCCGATCGGTCCGCCGGCCAGCGCTTCGGGACCGACGTGCCCGATGCAGGCGCCGGTCGAGACCCCGGAAAAACGGGCGTCGGTGATCACGGCCACATGCTTGCCGAAACTGAGGTACTTCAACGCCGAGGTGATCTGGAAGATCTCTTCCATCCCGGCGCCCAGCGGGCCGCGACACATCAGCACCATAATGTCGCCCGGTTCAATCTTTCGGCCGGAACGGCCTTTGACGGCGGCAATGGCATCGCGTTCCGTGGTGAAGACGCGGGCCGGACCCACCTTGCGGTACACGCCGTCCGCGTCGACGACACTCGGGTCGATGGCCGTCGACTTGATGACGGAGCCCTCTGGAGCGATGTTGCCCACCGGAAACGTGACAGTGCTGGTCAACCCGCGCTGCCTGGCCTCGCCGGGCGACATGATGACCTCGTCGGCTTCGACGCCGTCGCGCTGTTTCAACAGGTCGCGTAGCCGCGTGCGGCGGCTCGATTTCTCCCACCAGTCGAGCACGTCGCCCAGCGACCGGCCGGTTGCCGTCGGCGCATCGAGCCGCAGTAGGTTCAGCTCCCGCAGGTGCAGCATGACTTCCGGCACGCCGCCGGCCAGAAACAGCCGGATCGTCGGATGCCCCACCGGTCCGTTGGGCAATACGTCGACCAATCGCGGAACCTGCCGATTCACCCGATTCCAATCGTCGAGGGTGGGACGCTCCAGGCCGGCCGCAAAGGCGATTGCGGGTAGGTGCAACAGCATGTTGGTGGAACCGCCGCAAGCGGTGTACACCGCCATGGCATTGTGCAGGGCATCGCTGGTGAGGACGTCACTCATCGTGATGCCGTCACGTTGCCTGTCGACGAGCGCCCTGGCGGAGCGGCGGGCGATGTCCAACCAGATTGGCTGCCCCGACGGAGCCAGCGCACTGTGCGGCAAGGTCATGCCCAACGCTTCGGCCACCACCTGCGACGTGGCAGCCGTTCCCAGAAACTGACACCCACCGCCCGGAGTCCCGCAAGCCCGGCAACCCATCGCAGCCGCGTGTTCCAGACTGATCTCGCCGTGGGCAAAGCGGGCGCCGATCGATTGGACCATCCCGGCGTCTTCGGCGTCATGAGCCGGCAGCGTCACACCGCCGGGCACGATGATGCCGGGTAGATCGCGGGCGGCGGCCACCGCCATCATCATCGCCGGCAACCCTTTGTCGCAGGTGGCGACGCCGATTACTGCTTTGGCCGTGGGAAGCGAGCGAATCAGCCGCCCGAGCACAACGGCCGCGTCGTTGCGGTAAGCGAGGCTGTCCATCATGCCGGCGGTCCCTTGAGTCCGCCCGTCGCACGGGTCGCTGACGAATCCGGCGAACGGCAGACGCTCCAGCCGATCCAGCTCTTCGGCAACGGCCCGCATCAGCAGACCGACTTCCCAATGGCCGGTGTGATAGCCGAGCGCGATCGGCCGGCCGTCCTCACCCCGAATGCCGCCCTGCGTGCTCAGTATCAGCACCTGATCGCGCAGCAGTTGCGACGGCTCCCAGCCCATGCCGGCGTTCTGCGTGAGACCGAAGATGTCGCCGCTCGGCCGATCGAGGAGCATCGTGTCGTTCAGCGGCAGCCGGCCTTTCGGACCTGCCGTCTCTGTTTCGATCTCGTCAATGGCCAGATTCGGGCCGTCGAGCAGTTCTTCCAATGTGGTGGTCGACATGGTTCGTCCTCATCGCCTTAATAGTCCAAACTTGCTCCACCCTCGGCTTGGATGGCCTGGCCGGTGATGAAGCTGGATTCGTCGGTCGCCAGGAACAGCGCCAGCCGGGCCATTTCCTCAGCAGTCCCCATGCGGTCAAACACTTGCAGCGACGCGACTCGATCCAGCGCCGACTGCGGATCGTCGAGCGTAGAGGCCCACTCGCGCATCAACGGCGTATCGATGTTGCCCGGCAAGATCGCGTTGACGCGGATTCCTTCCCGTCCCAACTCGACCGCCAAGGCCCGCGTCAGCCCGATTTGAGCCGCTTTGGTCCCGCAGTAGCCGGCAGCCTGGTCCTGTCCCAGAATGCCCACCATCGACGAAACGTTGATGATGGTCCCCTTCGTTTTGCGCAGATGGGGGAGTGCGTATTTCGCGCCGGCAAAGGCGCCGATGTAATTGAGGCGCAGCAGGTCCTCGATCTCTTGGACACTGGTGTCGTCGATGCGGGTGGCCGGCGGATGCCAGCCGGCGTTGTTGATGATGCAATCGACCCGTCCGAATTCCTCGACCGTCCGGTCAACGGCTTTCTTGATCTGTTCGTGACGGCTGACGTCACACTGGATGTAGATTGCGCGGCCCGGCCCTTGCTGGGTGAGCTCCTTTGCCAGTGCTTCACCGGCCTCGATGCCGCGGGACAAAATCGAAACGAGTCCACCTTCGGCGCAAAAAACCCGCGCGCAGCCGGCGCCGATTCCTTTACTGCCGCCGGTTACAATCACTGCACGATCTTTGAATCGCATTGCTACCTCCTCCCTCCCTTCACCCGACGCGTTCTCGAATGGTTTTCTGCTGAGCCGAAAAAGCCCGCCGGTGGCAACCGGCGGGACCCACGGGTTGCCACCCGTGGGCTTTCATGTGAAATGACCCGGTTTTGAAACCAGCTTACGTCTGATGCTTACGCCACTCGTAGTGATTATGCTGAACCTACCGAGTTGCCTTGGTCGGCTGCAAGTGTAGGGTGGTGGCGATTCGGCAGTCACGACTGGCTCAACTGCACCCGGGCCGCGATTGTTGGGTGTGCGCTGCGGCGCCGCGATTTGACTGAGGCGCCTGCGTGACCTAACCTTCAGTGCCGGTTCCGCCAGCCGAATCGCGTACGCGCATTCCGGCCGGAAACACGCCAAGACCCTCCCGCATTGTCATCGATTCAACCCACCAAACATGTCGGATGACGGCCCCAAACTGACGCCTTCAGAACTCCTGGCCGAATTGAAAGGTCAGACAGCGTCGACTATCCATCTCGACCCCGAAGGTTCCGATGAAATCGATGACCTGAACCTCAACTTTGCCGACATGGAAGAGCCATCATCCACCGGACCATCCGACCCGGTTGTGGGCTCGGCAAGTGACGATGATCCTACCCAAGACATGGAATCCGAAGGCGCCGCCGGCGACGACCAAATCGCCAAAATGGAAACCGCCAATGAGGGCGGAAGCGATGGGTCGCCGGCACCCGATGTCGTCAAAGACAATGTGCAGTTGACCGAGCTGTTCGATCGCGTTCATACATTGTTGGGCGACTCCCAGGCCGATGCGCAGCAGCCGTTTCGCCCGAAGGTGCCGGAATCGCTCGAAGAAACCTGTCTGGTCTTCGAAGACGTCGAGCGCTTGATTCTGAAATTCCTGCTGTCGAAGGGTTCGGCCACGGGCCGGCAAATTTGCAGCCAGATCCGTCTGACGTTTCCCATTGTCGATCCGATCCTCAAGCAGCTCAAGCAGGACATGCTGGTGACCTTCAAAGGGGCGGCGGCGATGGGCGACTACGACTTCGCCATCACCGATCTCGGCCGCGAGCGGGCCCGGCGGTATTCTCAAGAGTGCACCTACTTCGGTTCCGCGCCGGTCTCGTTGCGAGATTATCTTAAGGCGATGGAAGCACAATCCATCGCAAAACTGGAAACGACCGAAGAGAACCTCAGGGAGGCGTTTTCCGACCTGATCATCAACCAGCGCATGCTGGACAAGCTCGGGCCGGCCATCAATTCGGGTCGGGGGATGTTTTTGTTCGGCGAACCTGGAAACGGCAAGACGAGCATCGCCGAGCGAATCTCCAAGTGTTTCGGCTCGACCATCTGGATTCCGCGGGCGGTGATGATCGACGGCGACATCATCCGCATTTACGATCCCGGCGTTCACGACGAAGTGGAAGAGGCCGGCACGGAAGGACTCTTCGATCTCTCGGGCGTCGATCAACGCTGGATACAAATTATTCGACCCACGGTCATCGCCGGCGGCGAGCTGACGATGGACGAGCTGGAAGTTGTGCAGAACAAGCAAACGAAAATCTGCGAAGCACCGCTGCAGCTCAAGAGCAATTGCGGGACGCTGGTGATCGACGACTTCGGCCGCCAGACGATGCCGGTCGACGTGTTGCTGAATCGCTGGATTGTCCCGCTGGAAAAACGGTACGATTTTCTGAACCTTCCCAGCGGGAAGAAAATCCAGGTTCCCTTCGATCAGCTCATCATTTTCTCCACGAACCTGGAACCGAAAGACCTTGTCGACGACGCCTTCCTGCGGCGGATCCCGTACAAAATTGAGGTCGCCGATCCCAGCCGAGAGGAGTTCGTGGAGCTGTTCGAGCTGATGTCCCCGCTGATGGGGTTCGAATTCGACAGGCAGGCAGTCGAGTATCTGATCGAAACGCATTACCTGTCGGCCAACCGCCCGTTTCGCGCCTGCCAGCCGCGCGATCTGCTCTCACAAGTCAGAAATTTTTGCGTCTACAATCGCGTCCCGAAAAAGTTGACGCCGGAAGCGTTTGACTCTGCCGTCGAGAATTACTTCTCGATGATGTAACCCACTTTCATTTGGTTCTTGCCGGCCTGGGTTTCAGCTCGGCTGAACCGCCGACGTATTGCCGGTCGATTTTGTCCAGCGGACGGGCGCCGGCGTTTTCGAGGACCGTGGCCTGGACGCGGGCCAGGGGAAACGTGTCAACCTTCGGAGCCTCAAGCGGCTGCCGCGCCGTGCTGAGATTGTTCGGATCGAAGTCCTTCGGCCCCATGTTGCCGCTGACGAACACTGTTGTCGAAGGGCCATCGCCGCCGCCGGTGTCCTTGGCCACAATCAACGCCAAGCTGGACCGCTTACTGGGCCTGCTGCTCGGACCGAACACGTTCCCCACGACATTGCCGGTCGAGCCGCTGCGGATTCGCATTCCGTAGACGCTCCAGGCGCGAACCACGTTGTTCCGAAAATCGAACTGCTCGACGTCGTGCAATTGCGGATTCCGCTGACCGTTGTTGGTGAAGAGATTGTGGTGAAAGGTCACCTTGGAGGCGGAAGCGACCAGCATCGCTTTGTCAGTCCCGCCCAGCAGACACCACGAGACGGTCACGTCGCGCGGCTGCGATTTCGTCTTGTAGTCCACTGTGATGTCAATGGCGCCGTCGCCGGCACGTGTGGACGAGCAGTGATCGACGACGATGTTTCGGCAACTGCCGGTGATCCGCAGGTTGTCGTCGTCCGATTCGCGGAACCTGAGGTGCCGAAGGATGACGTCATGGGTATTCGCGATCACAAATGGTTTTTTCTCGACGGAGATTCCCGGCACGGGCGCCGATTGACCGTCGATGGTGACGTGGGGATGTTGCAGAATCAAAGCGCCTTTCAATAGAATCACGCCGCCCACTTTGAAGATGATTTGCCGGTTTCCTCCCTCCAAGGCGGCCCGCAGCGTACCAGGCCCCGAGTTCTTCAACGAAGTGACCGCCATAAGCTTTCCATCCTCGCCGCCGCGGGTTGAAGCGCCGAAACCCTGGTAACCCGATTCCGCCCGAGCCGCCGCAAGTCCGCACGTGACAAACAAAACAGCCAACGGGACCAGACCAAACGATTTCCGTGCAATCGTGTGCATTGCAGTCATACTCAACGGGAATCCCTTGTTGTGGCCGGGTGTGTTTCACACACTACGTTTTCGTTGCCGTGCCGAACTGTCGCGTGTATTGGGCGTTGTCGCGCACCTCATCATGGTACCGAGGATACATGCCCACGATCACGCCGTCCGTCGTCTTGAGTGACGAGAAGGCGAACTGGAACGCTTCCACGACCGTCTTCTTGCTGAAACACTTGCGGCCGGCCGCCAGGATCTTGAAGCCCAAACAAGGCTGGTCCACTTGCCGGGCGACTTCGGTCATCCTCTCCGGATCTAATGCGAAGAACGGCTTGCCGACCTGGACCGTGACCACGGGCGGCAGCTTCTCGATTTCCTCGTGCGTTTTGGTGATGTAGTAGAAGCAGGTCATGAATAGATCGACTTCCCAGCCCTCGTCGGCGACCCGTTTGATACAGTCGGGATTGTGGGCCGAAACACCCGCCAGCACGCCCGCGTCGTGGACACGCTTGACGAAGTCGTGGACCTGCTGGCTTTTGCCTTCACGGAACAGCTTGTCGGTCACGCCGCCGTGATGCACGATGGCAATGGGACTGGTCAGCTCGACCACTTTCTTCACCGAGGCCGGCTCTTGCCCGGCGGAGTGCAGGCAGAGGAATTTCATCTTCGAGCCTTGCTCCCGCACAGTCCGCAGGATGGGGGCCATCCTTTCCGGACGGCTGAATTGATGTGCGTTGATTCCCTCACGTTCACATTTTTCGAGGAACTCAACGGTGCGCGCCGGCGTGAAATACTCCGCCATCTGCCGGTTCATGTTGGGGCCCATGTAGGAGTACCCGCCGATCGGGTTCCATCCGGCGATCAAGCGGGTCACGCGGTGGCTGCCGAGCTGAATCGTGGGCAGCGGCGCCGCAGACGGTTCGGATTCAGCCGACCGGCCGCTCTTCCCGAAAACCAACCCCGAGGCGGCCGCAGCCGCGGAAAGCTGCGACAAGAATTTCCTCCGCCCAGTTACGCAGGCTTCGTGTCTTTTTCCAGTCATCCGACACTCCTCCAGTTTTCGACCAAGCGCGCATATGGTCATCTCGCGCGCGGGGAGATACAGGGGGGTGAAAAGGTGTCAGGAACTTTTCACCCCTTTACTGCTCCGGGAGCATGTCGCCGAGGACATCTAGATGCACGAACCGGTTCAGGGGCCGGCGGGCCGGCGCTTCCGGCCGGGGGCCAACAAGCTTGCCCAGCGGAAGCAGCAGCACCGGCTCCAGGTCGTCCGGGATGTCCCACTCGCGGCGAACAGCCTCAGCATCGAAGGCGCCGACCGGGCACGTGTCGTAGCCCAGCTCCCGGGCGGAGAGCATCAATGTCATCGCAGCCAGGCAGACGTCGCGTCTGGCCCGCCAGGCCAGCGCCTCGGGTCCGTGCCCTCGGCCCCGGAGATCGGCCGCCCGCTCGGCCGCCGCCGAGGGCGAGAGCTGCCCCGCCGTCACCATCATCTCCATGATCTCGTCCAGGTACGTCAGCAACGGCAGACTGGCCAGGGCGATGACGACCGCCGACGCTTCGCCGACGTGGCGTTGATCCAAGGCGAGGCCCTGTAGCGTCCGTTTGCGCTGTGGGTCCCGGACCACCAGGAACTCCCACGGTTGCAGGTTGTTGCCCGAGGGCGTCTCGACGACCATCGCAAACAGCCGCCGCAGCTCCTCGTCGCTGATTGGGTGGTCCGGGTCGAAATCTCGAACGGACCGTCGCGTCTGCAATGCCTCGCTCAATTCCATGGCCGTCACCTCTTCCTGACCACCTGAAGGAGATCTTTTCAGCAGCGATTACTACGCCGGTTTGACGTTGGTCTTCTTGGTCGGGATCAGTTTTCGGCATGGGATGCCGGGGACTTCGACGCCGCGGTGCCTGAGGGACTGGGCGATGTTTGGCTTGAAGTCGTTGGGGGCTGCCTTGAGTCCGGTCTGCAGTGCGGCCAGCGACTTCTTGCCCGGGATGCGGTCCAGCGCCATGCGGGCGTCTTCGCGCAGCTCAGCGTTAGAGAGCAGTGCTGCAATCGGGACGACGGCTTCGTCGCCGGCGATTTCCGAGAGCATCCACAGCACCTCGCGGCGCACGGCCGCCGGCTGGCGGTCATCCAACAGTCCCGTCAGCGCGGCGACGACGCGTTTCTTCTTGGACGTCGCGCTGCCAGGATTGCCCGCGTGACGCACGATTTGCCACATGCCACGTTTGGCGGCCCGGCCGACCTCGAGCTCTGCTTCGCTCACCAGCTTGGCCAGCGGTTTCAGCGCGACGGCGCCGACTTCGCCGGCACTCTGCCAGGCTTTGGTTCGCACCTCGGGGTCGTCGCTTTTAATCTTGGCCAGCAGAATCTGATCAGTCATCAGTATTTCCCTCTGTTTGGAGGACTCTGTGTTGTCGTCAAAAGGTTACTCCACACCATCTGCCGATCCTTACAAGTGGTAAGGATGACGTTGTGGACGGCTCATCATGCGCCAGGCCTCTTCGTCGCCGACGATTTCCCTCTTTGCCTGGTCCCACTGGAGCTTGCGACCCAGGATGTAAGAGAGATTTCCCAGGACCGTCAGGTTGGCCACGCCGACGCCGGCTGCGATGTTCATGATCGTCTTCTTGCCGGTCTTGATCCCCTGGAACCAATCTTCCATGTGTCCGGGACTCTTGTAGACTTCTCTGGCGCCGGCCGGCGGTTTCCACTGCCGCACCTTTCGCTCGGCCCAGGTGCCGCCGTCGCCTCCCCAGTGCATGCACTTCCCCCGATCGCCGTGGTAGATGGCTCCGTAGCCGGGCCGACTGATCCGCCGGATCTCGTTGTTCAACTCATCCGGCGTTCGCTTCTCGGCCGGGGGCAACTTTTCCCTGGGCATTTGCGTCCACGTCAGCACCCAATCGGGATTCTTGAACGTGTAGGTGACGTTCATCAGAACGGCGGCGTCCCACAGGCCCTGCTTGGGCGGAGTTCCGGTGGCCTCGACGGTCACCGGACCGGTCCCGTCGGCCCCCATCCAGTACATGGCACAGCTCATCACGTGAGCGCCGCGGTCGCGGATCTGCCCGCCGCCCGACTCCATCACCCAACGGAACGTCCCGGGGCAATAGCGGGCATTGTACGGCCGCCAACGCAACGGACCCAGCCACATGTCCCAGTCCAGCTCCGCCGGCGGGTCACGGTCCGGCAGAGGGTTTCTGTCTTCGGGGCTCGGATAATGGAAACACTCCACGTGATGCACCCGGCCGATCACGCCGTTGGCCAGGTAACGGTGCATCAGATAAGCTTCCGGCTGCGAGCGGCCCTGCGAGCCCACCTGGACGGCAACCTTGTTCTTCTCGGCGGCGGCAACCATCGCCTTGCCTTCCTCGATGGTGCAGCAGGCCGGCTTCTCGACGTAGATGTGCTTGCCCGTCTCGGCCGCGTGTACCATCTGCACGCCGTGCCAATGGTCGGGCGTGGCGATGACCACCGCGTCGATGTCCTTACGCTCCAGGACATAACGGTAGTCGCGGTACAGCGCGGCGTGCGAACCGACCTGTTTGGATCCGCTGAGTAACCGTTTTTCGTCGACCTCACAAACGGCGACCGATTGGGTTTCCCCACGGTCGCGTAGCCCGCCCAATTCGCGGTGCAGCCCACGAGCCCGGCCGCCGAAACCGATGTGACCAACGATGACCCGCTCGTTGGCCCCGACTCGGCCGGGCGCGGCCAGCACACCGGACGGGATGAGATACGGGGTGCCGAAGGCCGCACCGGCGGCTTTCAGGAATGTGCGCCGTGGCATTGTGCTACAGTTCTTCATCGTCTTTCCTGCCTTTCCTTGTGAGGTGCATCATCAGCAGACCAACTCCCGCAGCGGACCGCGGCTACCGGCGCGGACATGCGGATCCGATATTTTATCCTCGTCTTCAACCACATGCAACGACCGGGTCAATTGCATTCCCGCATGGTGAGGTTAAGATGACTGCAGAGAGGAGAAACATGAAAATTGGTTTTCATACGGATGCTTTCAATTCGTCTTATTGGAATTTCGAGAAGTGCCTCGGGTGGGCGCAACAGAACGACGTGCACTTGATCGAATGCGGTCTGATCGACGGTGCGAGCTGGATTCACGGGCTGGGCTACCAGCCGCACGTTGCTCTCTACGAAGATCCGCTGCTGCTGCGCCGGAAGATGGAGAAGCATGGTGTGCGGTTTTCTCAGGTGGACGCCGCCTATCCACTTTCGGGAAAGGACGGCCCGCTGTACGGCGTGCCCTATGTGCTGAAGACTCTGCCGTGGGCGAAGTTGGCCGGGTGCGACCGCGTCGTCACCACCGACGGCCTCAACCGACCGGAAGGTCTCGACGATTCCCAGGCGATGGACCTGATGAAGCGGAACTATCAGCAAATCGTCGAGGTTGCCGAGGCTTACGAAATCACCGTCAACATCGAGGTGCACGGCTACTTCACCACCAATGCCGATCGAATGGCGGAAATGCTCGCGTTTTGCGACAGCCCGTATCTGGGCATGAACATGGACACGGGGAACACTTTCATCGCAGGTCGCGACCCGGTGGCGTTTCTCGAGCGCTTCATCGACAAGGTTTCACACGTGCACGTGAAAGACGTCAGCGAGTCACTGGCGGCAGCGGTCCGCGGCGAAAAGACGGGCATCGCCGTCAGCCACTGCGCACTGGGCGACGGGGCCAACGCCGACAACATCCGCCAATGTCTGGCAATGCTCCGCGATCACGGGTACGACGGAGTTCTCAGCATGGAGTGCGAAGGCCAGGGAGGACCGATGATCGAGCAGTCTCTTCGCTGGCTGCGCGGGACGCTCGAGGAACTCAAGATCCCCATCGAAAATCAGTAGCTGTTCGGTTCGAAGTTCGTCTTTTCCTAGAAGGCGGACTTCGCTTTGACGCCCTGGTCCTTGTTCTGGAGCAGTTTGCGGTAGTTCTCCCGCTGTGTGCCGTTGAAGCTTGAATTCTGCTCGAAGAGATTCTCCAGCAGCACGTCCTTGCCGCCCTTGGGAGACGGCTTCTTCTTCGCCTCGCCTTTCTTGTTGGCTTTCGACGAGGGCTTGGCTGGGGCGACCTGGCCGAGCACCTTCTTGCCGCGGTAGAAGGCGTAGCGGTTCTTATCGGACTTGGCGATGACGGTCCCGGTGCCGCGAATGGCGTCGGCCACAAAGATGCCCCTGAGGTCGGTCTCGCCGGAGACGAACTTGTCGTTGGCACTGCCGATCACCTTCACGTGCACGTCGTGGGCGTAGCGGTCGTCGACGACGTTCTTGACTGTCACCCGCACCCGGCCGCTGGTGGCGTCTTCCTGAATCTCCAACGCCAGCGGGCTGACCAATACGAGACCGCTGGTGTAGAGGTTCTCGCCCCGGCAGACGACCAGGTAGGCCCCTTCCTCTTTCAGGGGCAGCTTGAGCGGCTGCTCGCGGTCGCGGAAGTCTTTGCCGTCGCCCAGCTTCAGCGCCAGTTGGTGGTACGGCCGAATGCCGGCCAGGTTGATCGCCGTGATGCGGTTCAGGTTCCGCTGCATCAGCCCGAACTTCAACAGGTCGATGCGGTACACCTTCACGTTGGCCGAGGCGACGTTGCGGAACTTCAATGGCACACTCGCCGGCTCGCCCGGCTTGACCGTCGTGACCTCCGGCAGCCGAATGTCCTTGCGCGTGAAGAAGTCGATGGCTTCCAGCGCGTCGGAGAACCGCGATTTGACGCGCTCGTATTCGCCGATCGCCTCGGCCGGTTTCCCCAGACTATGGTAGACCTGTCCCATGATGTAAATCGCCTGCCACTTGTTGGCCGCGGCGATTTCGATTCCGGTGCGGGGATCTTTTCGCGTCGTCTCGGCGACCTTGTGGCACATGCTGAGCGCCTGCTCGTGGTGTCCCAGGGCGAACTGGCTGTAGCCGATGACGTACCAAAAGCTGTCCAACAGCTTGCTCTTGGGATACCGCTCGGCGAATCTTCGGCAGCGGGAAATGGAGTCGTCGAATTGTTCCAGGTCCAACAGCGAGTTGGCCAGCGAGAAACTGGCCTGATCGGCGGCCGGGTCGGTCGGCCAGGTCGAGAGAAAGTGATCGAGCATGCGGATACTGGCGGCAATCAGGTCGACCCGGCTGACCTTCGCGTCTTGCAGCTTCCGGTTGCCGGCCGCTTCGGACGCCTTGCCGTACACTTCTTGTGCCAGCGCATACGTGGCCGTGGCGATGTACGACTCGGCCGGGTAGTCGCGCAACAGCCGCTCCATCACGGCGACCGAACGCAGAAACTCGCCGCGGTCGTCCAGGAAGCCGGCAATCTGGCTCTCCCGCTGGAAGGCGGCTTCCACAGTCGCCCGGTACACCAGGTAACTGCGTTCATACTCGCCCAGCTCCTGATACGCCTTGCCCACCTTCAGGATCGACGGGAAGTCGATCTCCACGTCGGGGTACTTCTCCTTGATGATCTCGAAGTACTCGACCGTTTCGTCGTGTTTGTTTGTAGCCAACGCCGTGCGGAACAGCATCTGTACGACATCCTGGTACGTCTTGTCTTTGAGCCGGTAGTTCCCAAACAACTGCTTGAGGTGCCGGTTGGCCGTCTCATACTCCCGCTTGGCGAGGTGCCGCTTGCCGAACTCGTAAAGCTCGACCGGAGTCAGCTTGTACTGGTCCTTGGATTTCCCGCCGCGGGACAGGACCTCCAGCGACTTCGAACCGGCGACGGCGATCTGGTCCGGACGGTAGAAGCTGCGAACCACCGTCGGCACGGCGCGGTAGCTTCCCGGCAGATAACCGGCCAGCGTGTACCGTAGCTGACCAGGATAGCGCTGGTCGCCGACGTAGAACGTGATTGCGCCGGGCGAGATCTCGTACCGCTCGAACGCGCCGCGGATCGATTCTCTCAGCACCATCGTCCCGGCCGGGATCGGTTCGGTGACGATCAGGTAGTCCAACTGTTCGTCCTTCGTGCCGCGAGTTCCCGGACGGTAGACTTCTAAAGTCACTTCACCCCGCTCGCCCATCGGCAACTGCGTCAGCGGGTTTTTGAACGTCTTATACGAACCGGTCAGGATGCCGAAGCCGCGCGGGATGACCTGCCCGTCGAGCATCCGCTGCGCCGGCTCGTAGGTTCGTTTGACCCACCACGCGTTGGTGGTGCTCGCCAGCTTCTCGGCCGGGACGAAGCCGCCCAGCACGACGCTGTAGCTGAATCGGCCGCGGCCCTCGACGTCGAGGTTGATCTGCTGCGGCTTGTTCTTGACGAGCATTCGGCCGGGCACTTCCAGCCGGCGGCTGGCGTCGTTGGCCG
>CAZGYE010000062.1:0-22338 GCA_964530165.1 uncultured Planctomycetaceae bacterium | reverse complement strand
CTCAGTCCCCACCGGGCAGGCGGCATGGCAGCTCACGTTGTCGTGAAACCACTTCAATCCGTCTGCCATCTGTAGCTTGAACGACTCCATCTACCCAGCACTTTCCGAACCAGTGGACCAATTCCATGGGTCGCGCTTGACCGCGTTGCATGGGTCGCGCTTTACCGCCGGCTGAGGGAGAAGTTCAGCTCTGTTGTCTTGCCGGCTTCCACGGTCACTGTCGCCGACTTGGACTTGAGTCGTCTCGGCTTGGGGTACCACGTCTTGACGGTGTATTCACCGGGAGGCACGTCCTGGATTTCGTAGGCGCCTTTCTTGCCAACGACCGCAAAAAACGGATTCTGCAGGACGACAATATGGGCTTCCATCTCCGGATGCACGTTGCACAAAATGACCACGTGGCCCTCTTTCTTGTAGGTGAATCCCTTCGACTGACCCTTCCCCCATGTCCCGAGGTTGCGGGCCGAGTAAGCTCCGTCTTTGCTCGCGAGCCACATCACGTTGTGCAGAATCGGATCGCCGTTGTGGAACTCGACCCGAGTGCCTTTCACAATCGGCAGTACGTGCGGGACGAAAACCAGCTTCAACTGGTCCATCTCGGCTGGTTTTTCTGGGGCTTCACACTCGCCGGACACTTTCTCAATGTACACTAGGACGTTCTCAGGGCTGCGGACCCCGCGCGCTTTGATAGTCCCCTTAATGGAACCCTTGGCATCCGTCGCCAACGCATGATCGCACATCAAGAAACCCAAAAACATAAGTGACAAACCAACAGCAACAACGTCAACAGACTGCCTTCTCATCATCACAGACCTCCAAGAACCATACAAACCTTGTACACAATCGACATCCCTTTGCGGGACGGCCCAGTTGGCTTCGAACGTTGAATTGTCACCCTGTTGGACGAAGCACGACGCCAGCTCTCGCACGATGGGCGACCATATCATCTTCATGTTGACAAAATCAAGTTCATGTCGACAAAATCAAAAAAAATTCTCAAGAACGCATTGTCCAGACCTTCATAGATGAGCGGAGAGAACGGGATTCGAACCCGTGAAGCCCCTTTCAAGGCTTACCGGTTTAGCAAACCGGCGCATTCGGCCACTCTGCCATCTCTCCGATTGATCGCCTGTCGATCTGCTTTCAAAATATAGTGGGATTCGGCGGGAAAGCAAGGGCATCGTCGACACCAGTTTCTTGCAAAATCCGTATTGCCACACTTCGCCATTGTGAAAGAGTGACCGGCCCTGAAGGAATCGGCCCGTGTCGTTGATGCGGAACTCTCGGCATGTTAAGGTCAGTTGTATGGTCCTGACGATACCTGGCTTCTCGTTGACTGGAGGATTCGTGATGGCGCTGCCAGCAGAGATGAAGGGACATGATGCTTTGGTCTGTGGTTTGGCGTTTTCTCCAGACGGCAAACTCTTGGCCACGGCGGGCTTCGACAAGAAGGTGCTGCTGTGGGATGTCGCCGCCGGTAAACCGGTTCGCACGATCGAGGCCCATGCAGGACCGGTTTACTCGATCGACTTTAGTCCGGACGGCAAGACCTTAGCCAGCTCCGGATTGGACGCGCTGATTCGCCTATGGAACCCGGCCGACGGCAGTCTGATCCGCGATCTGAGAGGCCACGCGGAAATCGTCGACTGTGTCCGCTTCTCGAAAGATGGTCAGAAGCTTGTTTCCTGTGGCAAGGACAAGACCGTCCGCATCTGGAACGCCGCCGACGGAAAGCAGTTGAAGGAACTCAAAGGACACACCGGCAGCGTGTACCTGGTGGCAATCAGTCCCGACGGCAAGACGGCTGCCAGTGCGAGTCAGGACAAGAGCATTCGCATCTGGGACATTGCCGCGGGGACACAGCTCAAGGAGCTCCAGGGAAGTCTGGACTCCGTGCTGACTCTCGCGTTCAGCAAAGACGGCAAACTGCTTTACAGCGGGGGGATGGACAAAACGATCCGGGTCTGGGACGTCGCTCCCGGCAAGCAGATCAAACAACTGACCGGTCACCAGGACTACATCTATTGCTTAGCGCTGCATCCGGATGGTAAGCGTCTGGTCACCGGCGGGTATTCCGGCAACGTGATGCTCTGGGACTTAGCGACCGGCAAAGTCATCCTGACCAAGAAGCTCGCATTCGGTACTTACAGTGTCGCGATCACGCCGGACAACAAAGCGGTCCTCAGCGGCCATGCGAACGGAATCTGTTACCTGACGGCAATCCCTTGAGGAAGGTTGAGAGTTGAGAGCGATTTGGCTTTCGGCTTTCCGCTTTCCGTGGGGCCCTGGTGTGCCCGTTCAGCGGAGTCGCGCCTGACGGACATCCGTCGGCTGAGGCGATGGGCAGATCAGCGGCAAAGGAAGCAGATCGTAGGTCCCTCGACTGCGAAAGGGAGCGTCCAGCCGCGGCATCCGCGCTCGCGTACGCCGGATTTCGGCGAGCCAGAAGCGTGCGTCGTCAAAGTTCGGGTTGTACCGCAGCGCTTCGAGGAAGTGGTGTTCGCTGGCTTTCAGAGCATCCTCGTACACGATGACGCCGAGGTTGTAGTGCGCCTGAGCATTGCCGATCGATTTCACGAAGTGCGGCATGGCTCCGTCGACGTCGCCGGTTCTCGCCAGGGCGACGGCCAACCGGTAGCGAAGAACGTCATCGTCCGGCGAGGCTGACAAGGCCGTGCTGAGAACGTCGGCCGCTTCACTCCACCGTCCCCCAGAGGCGTAGAATTCCCCCACCGAACCGAGTAAACCCGGATCGTTCACTTGCAGCTCGAGTCGATTCGGAGATGCATCCACAACCACCGACGTCGACTTGGCCGATTGATCGCCGCGGCTCAGTCGTGCGATCTCATCGACGACCTGCGAGACCTGACGGTCCGACACTTCATCGTCCGCCGCTGCGGGGGCATTCTGTTCTTCCGTTGCAGGTTGCTGGGCGTCTTCCGGGGCAGGGGTCGCGTGCTGTGGGGCAGGGGCTGGGTCCTGCGGGGCAGGGGGTGCGTGCTGTGGGGCAGGGGCTGGGTCTTGCGGGACAGGGGTCGCGTGCTGCGGGGCAGGGGCTGGGTCTTGCGGGACAGGGGCTGCGTGCTGCGGGGTGGAGGCTGCGTCCTGTTTCTCGCGAATCTCCGCCACGATCTGACAATCGGGCAGCGACTGTCTGAGTTTTTTCACACCTTCTTCGGTGATCTCGGTCCGAATGAGACTGAGGCCTTGCAGGTTGGTCAATTCCTGCAAATGCACTAACCCGGCATCGGTGATTTTGGTGTGCCCGAGAAGCAGGTATTCGAGGTGGGTCATTTGCTTCAAATGCACCAGGCCGGCATCGGTCACGTTTGTTTTTCCAAGGTCGAGCAATTTGAGCGCTGCCAGGACTTTCAGTTGTTCCAGACCGGCATCGGTCACTTGCGAGCCGCGCAGATTCAACTGTTCGAGCTTCGTCAGATCCTTCAGAAGCCGCAGATCCGAATCGCCGGCTTTGGCGACGGAAAGATCGACGACGACGACGTCTCCATCCCGATTCAACTCGATCACAGAGCCCAGCTCTCTCAATGCAGCCAATCTGTCTTGCGGGGCTTTCGCCGGTTCTTTTGTAGTGTCTCGAGGCGTCGTGTTTTTGGGCTGTGGATCAACTTGCGTTCCGCTTTCCGTTTCGGGGGCTGCCGCCGTCCGGCGATCGTTGTTCGGGGGAACTTCCACGACCGGCTCGTCGTAGGGCATCTCCTTGTGCGCGACGGGTGGGGTGGCCGGCTCGCGACCGGCCGAGTCGTCAGCCATTGGAACCTGGTCCGCGGGCGCTGCGAGCGTTACGTCGACGTGCTCGCAGTGACGGCAGCACTGGGTGCCGGCCGACTTGCAGCCGCACAACCACGCCATTCCGATCAACCCGGCCGAAGCCACGACAACTTTGAAATGCTGCTTCAACATGGGAACCTCTTTGGATCGTGGAGCCATCTGCCGCGTCCTCTCGATCAGATGCGTTGGAACATGTGATCGAAGAAACGAAAGCGATGCAGATGAAAGAATCGGTCCAGCCAGCGTCAGCTTCGCACAGGATTACTACAAATCGGTCAGTCGAATTCGGATTGTGTTCGGTCCGAAGGGCGGTAACACGTATTCCGTACTGCGGCCTTGGACGCCGTGTCTGCCGTGTAGTAGCTGTGTGGATTGTCCAGCCCCGGGTCGTGACAGCGGTGACGCGTGTGTCGCCGGGACGTCTTGAATGTCGTTTCCGTTTCGTACCATTTCTGCGGGCTGTACAACGGCTGCACCTCTGCGATCGCCCGGTCTTGGAACCAGAAGGACGCGTTCGGTCCGTTTACAACGATTGATCGTGCCAGTCTGAATGCGATTTCTGAGACCAGCCGAGAGACCAATCTTTCTCCCACAACGCAGTTTACATGCTATGTTTCTTGAAATATGCGTCAAATGAGGCGTCAGAAAGAAACGGAGGCTTCGGCTTTGAATACGCTTCTTTTCTTGCTTGCGTTGTCTCCCTCGCTCGCGGCCGGCGACAATGTGTTTCGCATCCCCGAGAACAGCGCGGTCGGCGCGGTGGTCGGCACGGTCGCCATTTCCAGAGCCGACGCGACCGAGGATCTGAGGTACGCAATCACGGCCGGCAACACCGGGGATGCTTTCGCCGTCGACGCCAAAACTGGCCGCATTACCGTCAGGAACGGCAGCGCACTTGATTTCGAGGCCAACCCCTATTTCAACCTCACCGTGCACGTGAAGAATGTTGCCGCCAAGACCGGCGACAATTTGCGCCAGCGTTTTTTTACCCAGTTGCTGAGGTCCGGCGTCGACCCGCGAACCGTTCAAGATTTGCTCGTCCGCGACACGCTACACATGACCGTCAACCTCGACGACGTCAACGAACCTCCCAGACTCGATGACCAGTCGTTTCGCATGACAGAGAACGGCGCAGTCGGCACGGTGCTGGGTTCGCTCACCGCTTCCGACCCCGATCGAGACGACACCCTCAGCTATGCCATCACAGCCGGCAACACCGGAGCTGCATTCGCCATCGACTCGGAAACCGGTCAGATCACGGTCCGCAACGGCAGCAGTCTCGATTTCGAGACCAACCCGCGCTTCCAACTGAAGGTCCAGGTGACGGACTCCACCGGCGCGAGCGACACGGCCATCGCCACCGTCAGTCTCTGTGACGTCGACGAGGCTCCTTCGGTGGACACTCCACCCCCCGGCGTTCCCGGAAAGAAAACGAACAGCGCGGCCCCGATTGGGCCGGCTCCATCCGACGCCGGTGCGGGGGATGCACCATCGGCCGTCATCGTCGATGGGAGTCGTCGAAGCCGCTTTCTCGTCGCACTGGCCGTGGTCTGCCTGCTGTGGTATGCGTCGTCGCGATTCGCACGATCGAAATCCCGCAAACCGCCGAAGCCGAAAGAACTGCACGAAGAATGCGTGCGGTTGCACAACCGGATTGCTGAGCTTGACGGCAAAACCGCCCAACTACAAGCCAGAAACGATGAGCTGGCCGGTGAACTGGAGCGACAGCGCAAAGAAATCGCAACCGAGCGTGCTGCTCTTGACGCCCAGCAGCGCCGTCTTGAAGAAGAACGGGAATCTCTACGCATCGAGCGTGAACGACTCGAGGTTCAGCAAATGCAGTTCACCGAGCAGACCTCGGCCGAGAACAGCTCCGCAGACGTCTTCGAAGTCGATGAAGAACCGGAATCCAGCGAAGCGGAATCTGAATGGCCACAGGAAGAAACCGCAGAAGCACTCTGCTCGGCGCTGGCCGGAGTCGCCGCACCCGACGAGGAAATGAGCGAATACCACCTGGACGATGCACAGAATCCCGACAGCGTCGCTGATTACATGCGTGGCTTGCTCGACCGATCACGAAACCGCGGCAGCCAATCGTTCAATCCGCCACAACTCAGCAGCCGACAGGAAACATCGGCCGACAAACCATGGCGCAGCGACCGACGGGAAGATCCCTCCGCGACTGCCACCGCGGAAGTCATTCTGGAAGAGGACGACCCCCTTGCGGACAGTTGGACCGACGACGTGAACACGCCCGTCGAGCACCAAGGAGAAACTGAACGTGCAGAGCGCGCGCCGGCGGTCTCCAGTCCTCGCAAGCCCGTGGACAAAGAAGCCGTTCGCAGCGACATGGATTCCCTCCGCGAGATTGCCAATCTCACGGCTCGCACGGCAATTACCCGGCACGCTCGCAAGAAACAAAAGAAAAGGTTGCTGGTCGCGGGAACAATAGCCGCCGTTTCATACGCCACTGCCGCCGTGCTGTTGACTGGCGAGCTTTGGGGCGCCGCTTCGTATCCCGCTCAGGGTTGGGCTGCAACCGGCGTTGGGAGTCTCATGATGATCGAGATAGTCCGCTCGCTGCTGTCCGGAAAACAACAGTAAGTAGGTCAGGCTCCTGCCTGACATTTGAGGCGTGCGACATCATACCTCGACAGCGTCAGGCAGGAGCCTGACCTACAGTAACTAGGGTTGGTAGGTGATCCACATCGGCGAGCTCCACGCCAGGTTGCCGTCCTCTTGCTCGACGCGAACGTAATAGTAATAGGTTTGGCCGCTCTTGGCGTCGGCGTCGCTGTAACTCAGATCGGCCTGCTGCCGTTTCGGTTCAGCCGTGTAGACGTACCGGTTGTTGCGGATCACGTGCACTTTCGCGATCGGTTTGGTGCCGTAGACGGAGATCTGCAAAGCCGGCCGCTTTGCCGACTCGAACTCTTCACCCATCAGATGGCTGCCGCAGCGCACGCTGAGCAGAATGTTATCGTTGGCGGCGTAGCAGCGGCGCTTCTTGAAGGCGTCGATAATTGCCTGCCGGGAGGCCTTTTCCGCCATCACGACCGCGTAGCTGATGTGCGTGCTGAAATGATCGCTGGAACTCTGAAACCCCAAGCGATGCCCCTTCTTGAGCGCATTCCAGACATACCCGGCGTCGTGCGGGCCGGGCTTCTTCTGGGCCGGCGCGGCGCGCGGTGCACCGCGATGCTCGTAGCTTTGGTATATCTGCCGGCACCCTTGAAAGATCTCGACGACCGGCTCAACCTCGGGATCGTTGTCTCGCCAATCAGTCCCCATGCCCGTTGCGCCGGTGTGACTGGCGCACATGCCGCCAAAGTGCCGCAAGTAGTCGTACAGCAGCTTGACGTCCGGCGACCCCTCTTTGGCCGTGCCGAACAGTAACTTCTTGCCGCCGCTGATGCGCGGCAACGGGCGGATTCCGCGTACCGGCAGGATGACGTTGCGGTGTCCGCTGGGAAAAGTCACGCTGCGCTCGTACGACATCGCGGCCACAAAGTGCGGCGGGTTGTGGAACAAGTCGGTCATCTTTTGAATTTGCCACCAGAAGTATTCCACTCCATACCCGTTGTCGTGATCGCCGTTGCCCATCCAGTCCAGCGAGGCGGCGTCCAGCGCGTAGCGCCAACTGTCTTCGAGCAGGCCGTCACCGTCGCGGTGCGCCGTGTATTCGGTGTGTCGATGAAACTCGCCCCGCAGCAAACGCAATTCCCCGCTGCCGGTCTGAATTCGATGGCTCCGCATACGGGCCAGGTCGTCTGCCTCCTTCGGGTGAACGTCTTGCACCCCGGATGCCTTGGGCGGGCTGTTGGGGACGAATTGAGGCGCGGACGCTTTCCCGCCGGCGTTCAGCACCAGTGCGAACAGATCGTCCTGGTCGCGGTTTCGTGTTTGCGTCCGCGTGTCGCTGCTGTAAACGGCCAGCACACCCGAGCCGAACGGCACCAGCGCCGGGCGGTTGTCGAGAATGTTTGACGAGTTCGGCAGTGGTTGCGCCACGGACCAGCTCTTCCCGTCGTATCGCGTGGCAAAACTGTGCCAGGTCTCGCCCCGTCCGCTCGAGAGCGGATGATGACGGAACAGCAGCCACACATGACCGCCGGCATCGACGGCGAGTCGCGGCAGACTTTTGTTCCGGCCGAGACGATCTCCATACGCTGCTTGAAGGTCACCGGCCGGCTGCACGAGCTTTCCCTCCTGTAGGCATTTCACCTTCACCGTCCGATTGACATACAGCCCCTTGCCCGACTCTTTCTGACCGAGGTCGCGGAAACTCAGAGGCACCGAAAAATCCTTGCCCCACTGCTCGTCCCCTTCCACGTAGGCGATCCACAGCCGATCGGCCGCGTCGCAGACCAGCTCTGCACGCGCTTCAAACCGGGGCGAAGCCGCCACCGTCATCGATCGCGGAGTCTTACCCAACACCTGCAGCCGCACGTCATAGTTGCCCTTCTCGTACGTATCCCAAGCAACGTAGACGTTGCCGCGCGAGTCGGCCGCAATGTCCGGGCTCCACTCGTTCGCCCTGGTGTTGGGAATTGGATTGGCGAATTCGACTGGTCCCTGTTTTCCCAAGGATGCCACATGAATGTCGAAGTTGTCCTTTCGCCATCCCTGCCACGCCAGCCAGACGGTCCCGGACGCATCGGTCGCCGAGACCACGTGAAAATCGGACCCGGCCGACCGAGTCACACGCACGACGTCGGAGAATCGCCCCTCTGCGTCCCGT
This sequence comes from uncultured Planctomycetaceae bacterium, assembly GCA_964530165.1. Taxonomy (GTDB): domain Bacteria; phylum Planctomycetota; class Planctomycetia; order Planctomycetales; family Planctomycetaceae; genus CAZGYE01. The sequence goes on along the minus strand of CAZGYE010000062.1, from coordinate 13,808 downwards.
TCTCCCGCAGGCGTATAACTGCGGGTGAAGATCTCCCAATCGCCGTCGATCTTCTGCGCCCAGGCGACGACGACGTTGCCGGCGCCGTCGAGAGTCAGCGTGGGACGCCACACGTCGAGCCGGCCCTCGGTCACGTCGCCGGCCGGCTGCCATGCCTTGCCGTCGAAGCGCATCAGCCGAATCCGGTCACCGTGTCCTTTGGGAACCAGCGAGTCGAACCGCCGATTCTGGACCTGCTCCATGATGACCGGCCCACCCGGCTTGTATTCCACGTAAGCCAACCAGACCGTGCCGTCCGCAGCCTTGGCCAGCACTGGGAAATCGTCCTCGCTGCCGGGACCCGTCAGCCGCACAGGTTTTTGCCTTTCCTCCCGCCGGGCCGGAGCCTGTCTCTTCCCCTTTGAGCCGGCCGCAACGTCCAGCCACGCCACGTCGACGCCGAACGGGACGCTGCGAACGGCCGCGTTCGGCTTATCCTCCGGATGCCCCGCACTCTCCTGGCTCGCCGGCCCCAGCACAAAGACCAACAGCCCAGCGGCCGCCAATCCAACCACCCCACCCACCGCCCGCGATCCAGTCATTGATGTCACCCTCCCCCGGTCAAGATCAAGATTCGGCAAAACCCAACCCCACTAAAGGTACGTAAAGTTGTATGGCGATTTTCGGAAGTGCTCTAGTGGGATGCCGTTGTGACAATTTCTTCTTCCCAATTTTCGAGAGCATCCAACCCCAGGCTTTTTGGAACGCGCAGGCGACATGAGCGCCAGACCCGGCGTGTCGAGCTACCTACTGGTTGTCTTTGTCGCCAACGAACCGCAGCTTCCTACGCACCTCTGAGGCAATACGGCGGCCGACTTCTTCTTCCTCGTCAACGACTGCGTGTGCACCGGCAAGCAGCAATTGCCATCGATGAATATGATAACGCGCCCGTGCAATAATTGCCGTGTCCGGTGCCAGCGAGCGAACCAGCTCGACAACCTGGCGTGCGGTCGCTGGATTGGGCACTGTGATTACAACCGCGTTGGCCGATTCCACTCGCAAATGTTCCAATACTTCCGTGCGGGTTGCATCGCCGATTATCGTTTGAAGACCGTAGGTCTTGGCGACGTCCGCACACTTCGTATTCAACTCAACCACCACGACAAGGGACTTCTGCCGCCGCATCAGCGTTTCGGCGACACGCTGGCCGGCAGGACCAAAGCCCACAATCACGATATGACCGCTCTTTCGGGCGGGCTGCTCGAACATTTCGTCCAACCGATGCTGCGCTTGCCTTTGACGAATCAAAAGACGGCCCGCGACTGATGCAATCTTGGGCGCCACAGCCACCAAGTATGGTGTCAGGAACAGCGTTCCAATCGTTGCCGTGACGACCAACTCGAACAAGTCGCCCTCGATCACCCGCTCGCGTTTCGCCACCTCGGCCAGCACCAATGAAAACTCTCCCACTTGAGCGAGACAGATTCCCGTCGCCATCGCATGCCCCGGCGAGGAACGGAACAGATAGGCCACGCCACACAGCACGACCGCCTTTCCCAATACGATTGCTGCCACCACGGCCGTTATCAGTGCCCAGTGCTCCAGTGCCCAAGCCGGACTGCCGAGCATGCCAATCGAGCTGAAAAAGAGTGTCACGAACAGCGTTCGCAACGAGGAAATGTCCGCGCGAATTTGTGTCGCGAAGGGGGACTCCGACAACAGGATGCCGGCAATGAACGCTCCGAATGCCGGCGAAAGTCCCAGTCTGCGCGATGCCCATGCAGCTCCCACAGCCGTGACAATCGCCAGCAGGATCGGCAACTCCCGATTCCGCGCCGCTTCTTTCGCGCCGAGCAACACCGGGACGAAGTAGTTCAGCAGCAGGTAAAGCACTCCGGCCAAGACGGCTGCGACCGCGACGGTCCGACCCATTTCCCAGCCGATCTGAACAGCCGAGCCTCCGCTGCCCAACACCGTCACAAGGAGCACGAGTGGAACGACCGCGATGTCCTGCAGGAGCAGAATCCCTAGCGCGTTGCGTCCGTAGACGCTGTCGATTTCCGCGCGGCTCACCAGTAAACGCAAGACGCAGGCGGTGCTGCTCAATGCGATCATCGCGCCAATCGCCACGGACGCCGCTCCCCCCAGCCCAACCATCATGCAGACGCTCGCCGAGATGGCACCTGTCAGCAGTACCTGAAGGGTTCCCCCACCGAGGGCAATCGGCCCAATGCGTCTCAGCCTGTTCCAAGAGAATTCCAGTGCGATTGTGAACAACAGCAACGCCACGCCCAGTTCTGCGATCGTGGCCACGGCTTGATGACTTGGCATCAAATTGAGCGCGTTCGGCCCGACCAGTGTACCGGCGAGCAAGTAGCCAAGTATCGCACTCTGCTTCAAGCGCTCACAAAGTCCACCCAGTAGGATTGCAGTCAACAGCAAGATCAAGACGTCGAGGAGTGCCGTCCACAAATCCATTGAAGCTCTCCACGTGTGTGCGTTGGGAGCGGAAACTCTCGGCGATTACGGTGCCCTGAGAGACACGGCGCGTCCCCCACCGGCGCAGATGGTGGCACCCGGACATGCTTTTTATATACCGGACAACGGTTCAGAAAACCTTCAGGGGTTCACGACGAGATTGCATCCATGGACACTAACAACCTCATGTAAAAAACATCGGCGCGGATTGGCAGCGATGATGGCCTTCGTACTTCGTACCAGTGTTGGAGTAGTCGTGTCAAGGACCCCTCATCTGTGTAAGGTCGAGCAGGGTGGGCTTTCCGAGCCGCTTCAGAATAGACCTATGCGGGGCGCGTCGTGAGTGCGATCACAGTCGCCGCATCAGCGTACTACTGCTTCGCTTTCACGCCAAGTGTCTCGGCCAGTTGTTTGCGGTACTGGTCCTTGTCCAGCGTGGTCCCTTCGCGGATACGGCTCAGTGGGCACGATTGCAGGGTCTCGAAGAAGGGTTTGAAACGAGCCACAGCCAAGGCGTGTAACTGCGCGTGGGTCGGCTGCTTCTTGGCGACGCGCCGGCCGGCACGCTCCAGAATGGCATAGTCGACGCTCATCCGCGAGCGCTTGACCCGGCGGAGCACTGCAGGCTTGTCGGATACCACATCTTCCGCCTGTTGCCAGAGCGTGTCAGCCTTGATCAACAGCTCGTCGGTCAAGTGTGGAGACTCGGGCTTGGCCCAGATGTGGACGTGGATGTTCTCCTCGGCGACCTTGTCGTGAATCATGTCGATGTAGTTGTGGATCGGATCGGCCGCCTGCTCGTAATAGCCGGCCAGGAATTCGTTGATGGCCGTCTCTTCGTCGTAGTCCGGGTTCCAGAGAAACTTGGCCGTCATGTAGCCGCCCAATTCAGCCAGTTCACTATGGGACGTGTCGTACGTGTCCTGCTCGAAAATGCCCTTCACGTTGTTGCGAATGAAGAAACGAATGTTGTCGTTCCGCACCCGTTGGTTGGGGAACGGCAAGAGGTAATTGCGGAAGTCGGTCACGTAGTCCCAGACCCAAAGCCGACTACCCACTTTGGCCCACGCCTCGGCATCTTTGCGGAATCTCCGGTTGGCCTCGCTGTCGCAGGTGGCCAGCGGATGCGCGAAGCAGCACTCGATGGAACAGAGCCGAACGATGACGTTCGGCCGAGGCCGAAGCGTCTTCGGCGCGCGTCGGGTCCACTGATAGGCCAGCGTCTCGACCGCCTTGTCGGGAAACTCCTTTTCTACGGCTTCGGCCACACGGTTGACCAACTGCAACACCGGGGCCTCCTGCGACTCCTCGCGCTTGGCCAGCGCCTGGCATTTGTCACACTGGCAATAGTTGTGCCAGTCGTTCTGCGAAACGGAGAACACAAACGCATCGGGCTGGGCCCGCATGGCCTGCCGGATTCCTTCGGTGCAAATACGAATCACGTCCTCATTGGTGCAGCAAAGTTGCGAATGGTCCTTCTTTCGCCGGCCGTCGATCAGCGAGAAGTACTCCGGGTGTTTGTCAAAGTACTTGTCCGGGGGTACCAGGCGGTTGAACGTGTGGACGAAGAACCCCCGGCCAAACATGACCTTGCCGCCATGCTTCGCTTCCAGCCGGCTGCTGCTGGAGTTCACCCGATTCCGCGCACACCAATCGCCGTCGAAACAGTCGTAGGTGAACGGCTCCCGATACTCCAGCACGGGCACCTGACGGTCGTCGAGCCCGGCGATCGCCAACCGCTTGTGTTTTGGAATGCGACTGACCGTGGGCGTAAACCATCGGCAACCGAGATGATCTTCCAGCAATCCGTAAACGCCGTACAGATTTCCTCGCAGGTCGCCGCCGGCGATGACCAAATGGTTGCCGAGGGTGCGGATGACGTATCCCTCGCGACCAAGCGCGGAGAAGTCGATCTCCACCTTCAGCTCCTTCAGATGCGCGTTCTTACCCAAGACGATCTCGTGCGACCCGAGGGGCTGCTGGTCCGAGGCGATCGGCAGTTCAGCGCCGGTCATCTGCTTCAGAAACCTTTGCAGTTCTTTCGCCCCCTGCTTGGTCGATGGCGACGCCCCCTCAGCCACCACGATCCGATACGCCGACCGACCATTTTCGGCCAGTACAAGTTCGGCAGATTGCGCCCTGCCGACCGCTGCCGCGCAGACCACGATCATGACCAGGAACATCCGGTTTCTCACGCTCATTGCTTGGTCCCTTTCTCTAGTTACTATAGGTCAGGCTCCTGCCTGACATTTGAGGCGTGCGACATCATACCTCGACAGCGTCAAGCAGGAGCCTGACCTACAGTAACTGACCGACAGTAACTTGTCCACGGAAATCGCACCGTAGAGGCCAAGCGACCGGATCACTCGCGGCAGTGAGGCGGCCGCAGCGCGTTGGCCAACCCGTGGATCTTTCGGCAGCTCAGCGAAGCAAGCAGTGGCACACCGGCAATCGTTGCTGCTTTGGGCAGAAGTTGTCATAATCGAGGCTGTCATCGCTTCCCATTCTGTTAAACACTCAAACACTCACGGAGCCGGTTCATGTCCCTCAAGCCCATCGGTCGTCGATTGTTCATCACGGTACTGCTGCTTGGCGGTCTTACGGCAACTGGCGGCCCGCTTGCCGCCCAAACAATGGCCCGCTGTGGTGCCGGCTGGCTTGAACGGATCGACGGTTACGCCGTGCTGCACCTGAAAGGCACACCCTACGAAATGGGGTATCAGCACGGTGCCCTTTTCAAAGACCCTATTCGCCGAAACCTGGACAACCTGCTGAACGTCAAGGGGGACAAAACGCTCGTGGAGTTCGCCGGTGTGAAAGTGAAACCGGTGCACGTCCTCCGCATGATTGTCGAAATACAGAGGAAGCACGTGCCGGCCAAATACTTCCAGGAGATGAAAGGGCTGGCTGCCGGAGCGGGCGTCAAGCTGGACGACGTCCGCGTGGCCAACTTCATTCCCGAGATGTTCCATTGCAGCGGATTCGCCCTGATGAACTCCGCGACGCAGGACGGCACGCTTTATCACGGCCGGGTGCTCGACTACGCCGTCGATTGGGGTCTGCAGGAGCACGCGGTGATCATCGTCGCCGAGCCGAAGGGCGGCATTCCGTTCGTCAACGTGACGTATGCCGGTTTTATCGGCTCGGTGACCGGCATGAATGCCGAGCACGTCTCCATCGGCGAGATGGGGGGCGGCGGCCAAGGCCACTGGGACGGGGTTCCCATGGCGTTTTTGGTTCGCGAGGTTCTGGAACGGGGCAAGGACCTGGATACAGCCATCGCCATTTTCCGCGACAACCCCCGCACCTGCCAATACTTCTATGTCATCGCCGACGCGAAATCGAACCGGGCCGTCGGTATGGAGGCCTCGTGGAACAAGTTCGACCTCATCCACCCCGGCACGGCGCATCCGTTGCTGCCCGAACCGGTTGAGCAGGCCGTGCTGCTGTCGGCCGGTAGCCGCTACAAGGAACTCGTTCGCCGCACCAAAGCCGGCCACGGTACATTCACCGCCCAGACAGCCCTGCGGCTGATGGACCGCCCGGTGGCCATGAACTCGAACCTGCACAACGTGCTCTTCGAACCCAAGTCGACCCGCTTCTGGGTCGCCAACGCCAGCCAGGACGGCAAACCGGCAGCGGAACAGAAGTATTACCGATTTCAACTCACGAAGCTGTTAAAGCGAAAGCCGCAACCGAGCAGCCCGACGATTCCGTTGACGTTGCGAACGGTGAAAACGGAGAAGTAGCAGACCCCGCCGCTCTTTCAAGGACAGCCACTCCAGGTGAGATCGTTCCGTCGGGCGGCACTGGCTGTGCCAGTGGCGTGGTGGGTCGATGTTTTGGAACCGGAGAGTCTGCATCGACAGAATCCGGGCGGCGCAGCATGGCTTGTGGACAGGGCCGAGGCTGGGTGTTGGCCGTCCGTGAGCCATCGCATACCGTTTCACGAAGCATAACTCCAATGCACTCATTCGCTTTCGTGAAGCTGAGGGAACGGTGTGGCTGGGGCTGAGTCCGCGAAGCCCCAGATCTTACGGTGATCGACTCCCTGGGGCATCGAAGACTCTGCCCCAGCCACCCATCACAAATCGTTTGCACGTTTCCACATCGGCTTCGTGAAACGGTATTGGGGCTAAGGCCGCTCGCCAACGGCAGGCTGGAAAGCCTGCCCCACGCTGCTGGAAAGCCTGCCCCACGCTGCTGGAAAGCCTGCCCCACACTGGGAGATTACGTTTCTTCGGATGGGGTGGCGACCAGTGTGGAGTCGACTTCGATGCGGAGCTTGAGGATCTTTCGCTTGTCCGCGGCCAGCACGATGATCCGCAGTTGACGCCAGGTGAAGCTCTCGCCCGGTTCGGGGACGCGGCCCAGTTGGGTGATGGTGAACCCACCGATGGTGTCGAAATCGCCGTTCTCGGGAAGATCGTACTCGAACTGCTCGTTGAGGTCGTCGATGTGCACGCGGGCGTCGATTTCGTGGACGCCCGGCTTGATCTGGCGGACGCCCACCTCTTCAGCCGCGTCGTATTCGTCGACGATCTCGCCGACGATTTCTTCGAGGATGTCCTCCATGGTGACCAGCCCGGCGACGCCGCCGTACTCGTCCAGCACGATGGCCAAATGCACGTGTTTGTGTCGCATGGTTTCCAGCAGCGTATCGATGCCGCCGGTCTCGGGGACGTAGAACGGTTCGCGGGCGATGTCCGTCAGCACGGGCTGCTGATGGTTGGCGAGGTCGAGGTATTTGAGGAGGTCCTTGGCGTAGAGGATGCCGTCCACGTCGTCGGGGGACTCGCCGATGACCGGCATGCGGGAATGGCCGACTTCCAGGAATATCTGCCGGGCCTCTTCGAGCGACGAATCGGCGCGAATGCAGTGCATGTCGGTACGGGGAGTCATGACGGCGGCGACGTCCTCTTCGGCCAGGTCCATCACGCGATGGATCATCGTCCGGGCTTCCGATTCCAAGAGTCCTTCACGCTGTCCCTCGTCGACGACGGTCAGGATCTCTTCGGCGATGGTGGCCGCGTCGCCGCCGGCCGGTTCCCTCAGGCCGCTGAGCCGATGGGCCAGCGTGTCCATGTAGCGGCTCAGGATGAGCACGGGCCGGGCAACAGCCTGCATGAGGCCAATCAGCGGCCAAGCGCGAAACAGAAATCGCTCACCAACGACCCGCGCCAGCGTCCAAGGCAAGATGACAACGGAGAAGACCAGGACGAAAAGGACCAGGAACAGTTCGACCAGATACGCCAGCCAGCCAGGCGCGGTGGCGACGGGGGGTTGCCAGAGTTTCAGCCAGTTGAATGCCACCAAGACCAACAGCAGCGAGACCAAGGTGTCAAACAGCTCGACAGCCAACAGCGCCGATTCGGCCCGCCGGAGAATCACTCCGAAGCGTTCTTCCCGGCCGTGCCGGCCACAGATCTCGTCGAGTCGGCTGCGAGAAAAGCCCCGCAGGCTGTAGCAGGCCAGCGCGCTGAGAAACCCGACCAGCAGCAGCAGTGTGGTCAGTAACGGCGGCAACAGGTCGTCGGTCACGAGTCCACTCCCCAGGAGCGATCGACGGGCAGTGGGCCATCGGAACCCGGAGCGTCGCTTGCCGTTTCGGCATAGCGGGGCGTCAGGTTCCAGAACTTCAGAATCGCCCGCTCCCGCGAGCGCATCATCTGTTTCTCACCCCGGCAAAGATCGTCGTACCCCAGCAGATGCAACAGACCATGCACGAGGTAGAGGACAACTTCATCGTGCGGCGTCCAATGGAATTCCGGCGCCGTATTGAACGCCATCTCTGTGCTAAGAATCACTTCGCCTTCCAGCCGCTTACCCGTTCCCCGCGGCCACTGGCCGGATGAGCCGTCCGATTGGCCAACCGACTGACATTCGAGCAGGAAGCTCAGGACGTCGGTTGCCTCGTCATGACCGAGATATTGACGATTCAGCTCCTGGATCGTCGCGTTGTCGACCAGGGCGATACTGATCTGGGCCCGGGCAACGTGCTCCTCTGAGAGCGTACCCTCGGCAACCTCCCGCAGGAAGGACGCGTCGATTTCGACATATTCCTGGGCGTTGTTGATCTCGATTGCGTACATAGGATCTCTCAACGATCGCATTCCGCACTCGTCAGGCCGTTCGCTGTTCGGGATACTTGATTCGGCCGTGATAGATTCCGATGAGGGACTTGATCAGCGACTCTTCGACGACGCGGATTTGGCTGAGTGTGAGCGAGCATTCGTCGAACTGGCCGTCCAGAAGCCGTTTCATCGTCAGCTCGTGGACGAGGCTTTCGATCCGCTTGGGGGTCGGTTCGCTCAATGTGCGGCTGGCGCTTTCGACGGCGTCGGCCAGCATCAGCACGGCGGTCTCGCGCGACTGCGGTTTCGGTCCCGGATAGCGGAACGACGACTCCTCGGCGTCAGTCTTGTGATCGGGTTGCCGATCGGCTTGTTTGGCCGCCTCGCGGTAGAAATACTCGACCAGCGTGGTTCCATGATGCTGCTCGATGAAGTCAATGACTCCCCGAGGCAAATTGCGCTGCCGAGCCAAATCGACGCCATCCTTGACGTGGCCGATAATAATCAGTGTGCTCATGGCCGGGGCGAGGTGTTCGTGGCGGCTTCGGGTTCCTTCGGTCATATTTTCGACGAAATACTCCGGTTTGAGCATCTTGCCGACGTCGTGGAAATACGCGCCGACGCGAACCAACAGCCCGTTGGCGCCGATCTGGTCGGCGGCGGCTTCTCCGATCGTAGCCACCGTGATGGAGTGATTGTACGTCCCTGGCGCTCGGCGGACGAGCTCGTGAAGCAGCGGGTGCGAGATGTCGCTCATTTCGAGCAGGCTGATGTCGGTCACGACGTCGAAAGCCGACTCGACGAACGGCAAACTGCCGGCTACCAGATAGCCAGCCACCAGGCACCACCCGGCCCCGCGCAGGCTGGTGAGCAATAGCGTCGTATCGGACCAGACTTCGCTGGGCGACTGACTGCGGATGATCCCTTCGCCCCACGACATGACGAAATACACGCCCGCCGTCCAGAAACCGACCTTAATCAACGTCGAGCGGGACGGAACCCGCCTCAGCGGGATGACGGCCGTGGCTGCCACGCTCATCAGCACGACGAACTGTCCCAACTCCCCCACGGTCGAAATCGTGATAATCAGCGCCAGCATGAAGGCGGTCAACGTCGCCAGCACCTGGTTGTAAGCAATGGCAAACACCATCACTGTGGCCATCAGCGGAATGATTTCCGCGCGCCAGGGATCGTACGACAGCAGACGACCCAAACCGACGGCCAGCACAATGGCGGCCAGATAGATGCTCAGCCGGCTGACGCTGCCGACCAAACGGCGTTCGTTGCGAAGCAGATAATAGCCATACAGGACCACCAGCACAGCAAACATGGCCAGCACGGTGAGGACCCGCACCACGCGCTGCCGGCGTGAAACGTTGTTTTGCTCGATGGTGTCGTACTCGGCCTGCAGAACGGTCAGCCGCTCTTCGTCGATGACCTGTCCCGGCTCGACCAGCACGTCGCCGCCGTTGTAAGAATCGTACAGCTCGACACTGTTTGCCGCCTCGTCCTTTTTCCCTTGAGTGGCCAATGCGTCGTATTCCAGAGTGATCAGAGCCTGCGACCGCAGCCACTGCTCCAGCATCGGCCGAATGGCAGCCAGCTTCTGGTACGACCCCCACATTTTCCCGAGCAATCCCGTGTCTTCGACGAGGTTGGTCAACAGGACTTCTTCCGCCGCGACGGTCCGTATCGGTTCTCCGCCGGCCGCCGGCACGATGGCGATCGTGTGATCCGAGCGGATATTGTTTTCTGGTAAATCATCGGGATCGATCACACCATATTGTTCAAGCGGCTGCAGAAACTGCTCGAAGTCTTCGACCAACTCGTTGATGCGGTTGCCCGTCGATCCCCCGCCGACCGACAAGGCGGCCTTCAAGGTCGCAAATTGCTGATCCAGGGCATCCAGCGTCGGCTCTGCGCTGCTGCCGGCGGACTCAAGCGTCGTCAGCGCGAACGCGGTACGGGTTGCCGATGAGAGCATCTCGACCGAGTCCGCCTTGGCGACGTCGTTCAGACTTCTCTTCAAGTCATCCGGAAGTCTGCGTAATGGCTCCGGATTGTGCCGGAAAATGAAGGGGACCCGGTCTTCGCGCTCTTGTCGGGCCCTTTGTGTCTCGAAACGGTTGAACCGCTGGAACGCGCATTTGGCGGTGATTCCGTGCGGGGCATGGTCCCCCAGTCGATACGGAAACGGCGCCCGCCAGCCCTCCACCGCAAACAGCAGCCCGACCACAGCCACCACGCACAGCAAGATCCGCAACGTCACGCGCCGGTTTCGCAGCGTCCGATCGAACCGTCCGGGCGACGTCGACGCAGTGCGAAGCGTGGTGGAGCGTTGCGTTCTGGTTTTCTTCGGGAGAAATATCGCCATGGTCGTTGCCAAGAAGCTCACAACTACTTCTTACGCGATTTCCTGCTGCGCAATTCCAGATCGTAGGCGCGGACGATGTCTCTCACAAGACGGTGACGAACAATATCCCGACAGGTCAATTCGACGACGGCCACGTCCTGGACGTTCTTGAGACGCTCGATGGCATCGGTCAAGCCACACGAGAGATGCTCCGGCAGGTCCACCTGGGTCGTATCGCCGGTGACGACGATCTTGGAATCGGTTCCCATGCGGGTCAGAAACATCTTCATCTGCGTGACGGTCGTGTTTTGCCCCTCGTCGAGAATGATGAAGGTGTTGTTGAGCGTCCGTCCGCGCATGAACGCCAGCGGAATGATCTCGACGACGTCGTTCTCCATGTACCGTTTGACCTGCTCGAAGTCAAGGATGTCGGACAGCGCGTCGAGCACCGGCCTCAGAAACGGGTTCACCTTGGACAGGATGTCTCCCGGCAGGAACCCGAGCTTCTCGCCCGCTTCGACGGCCGGCCGGACCAACACGATCTTGCGAACTTGCTCGCTGCGCAGGGCGTGGATGGCCATGGCCACGGCCAGGTATGTCTTGCCGCTGCCAGCCGGACCGAAGCAAAACACCAGATCGTTGTTGCGGATCGCCCGCACATATTCATTCTGTCCGAGACTGCGCGGCTCGACCTTCTTGGCTTTCTCGAGAAGATCGATCGCGACTTCTCCCTCGCCGTCGCGGTCGGCCAAGACGCGCGAAACTTCCGATTCCCGCAGCGCCCCCCTCTTGTCGATGATGGCGCGGAGCTCGTTGAATACTTCCAGTCCCCGCTGAATCTGGGCCTCATCGCCCTGAAGTCGCAACTCGTCGCCGCGAAGGACCACATCAATCCCGACGCAGTCTCGAACCTGGCGGAGATGCTGATCGTGAGCGCCGAACAACGTGCGAATCTCTTCGAGGTTCGCGAATGAGATTGTCGCTTCGGACATGCTCTCTCACTACCGCAATTGCACAAACCCCAGCCGCAGCCGGCTGCCATGCCCCTCTATTGTACTCCGGTTCCAGGGCCAGGGAAAGCGCCGGTTGCCGAGTCTCCCTAAGTGGCACCATCCGAAGCTCTTACAACACACCGTCGGCAAGGCACGGATGCTTCGGCCCGATGCCCAATCCAAGCAAGTTCTCTGTTGGTAACGATAACTCTCAAGATGGGGGTTACCCTGGTTCGATGAGAGTCTTGTACGGTTTCTCTCTTCTCAGTTCTCAGCTCTCAGCCATCAGCTCTCAGTTCTTCTCTGGCGGAATGCTGGCGGCTGATCGCTGAACGCTCTTTTCTGATTGGCATTGACGTCATGGGTCCCCGACTGATGTATGAATCGTTCTTCGAACTGAATCGGCGTCCTTTCTCAGCCACACCGGACACGAGCTGTTTTGTCGCTCTTGGGGCCATGCAAAACACGCTGGATGAACTGTTGTTCTGTATGTTCGGCGGGCAAGGAATTGCCGTGTTGACTGCACCGGCGGGAATCGGAAAGACGCAACTGTGTCAAAAGCTACTGGCCGAGCTGGGCGAGTCATTCGTCGGCATTTTCTTGGCGAACTCGAACTTCCCGACTCGCCGCTCGCTGCTTCAGGCGATTCTGTACGAGCTGGGTCATCCCTACATCCGGATGGCCGAGCAGGAATTGAGGCTGGAACTGACCACAGCCGTCAAGTCGCTGCGCGCGAACCGGGATCCGGCCCGGCCGCGGCACGAGGCAATCGTGCTGGTCGTCGACGAAGCCCACCTACTCTCGGAGAGCTTGTTGGAAGAGATTCGGACGATCACCAACATCGTTGTCGAGGGACAGACGCTGGTCCGCGTACTGTTGGCCGGTCAACTGCCTTTGGAAGAAAACCTGACCAGTCCGGCGCTGGCAGCGCTGAATCAGAGAATTCGCTGCCAGGTGTCGCTCGAACCGCTCACGCGGCAGGAATCGGCCGATTTCGTTGCCGGACGACTGGCCTTGGCGGGAGTCGACGTCTCAAACATCTTCACGCCCGAGGCACTTCAGAGGATCTGTCATGCCAGCGACGGTTCGCCGCTGTGTTTGAATCAACTGTGCGATCATTGTCTGATGCTGGCCTGTGTGGCCGAGCAAAAGCCGGTCCCAGCGGCGATCGTCCACGATGCACTGCAAGACCTGAGACAGCTTCCGCTGCACTGGAACGAGTCGGCATCGACTGGCGGTCCGGTCGCACCGGCTGGCGGTCCGGTTGTACAACAGCAAGATCAGGTTCCGGAATGCGAAATGGGGAATGCGGAATGCGAAATTCCGAACTCCGAATTCCGAACTCCGAATTCCGAAATGACCGCCGCCGATGCGCCGGCCACGGTCCCATCGAGCCGCCAACGGCCCTCGAGCCGCCAACGGCCCTCGATCGGTGAAGTCGCGTGCATCGAGTTCGGCTCACCGGACGAGTCGGAATGCGAAATGGGGAATGCGGAATGCGAAATGGGGAATGCGGAATGCGAAATGGGGAATGGGGAATGCGAAATGGGGAATGCGGAATGCGAAATTCCGAACTCCGGATTCCGAACTCCGAATTCCGAAATGACCGCCACCGAGGAGCATCTCATCGGTCTGACGCCCGCCGGCCTCGGCCGGCCAATCGCAGAGATCGTTAACCTCGTAGGCGGGCCGAATGTCGAGACGGAATTAGACGCTCTCGTCGAGCCCGTGCGGGACTTCGTTGCGCTGGTGATGGAGCCGCCTGTCGAGTCTCAGGAACCAACCGCTGAAACCGCAGCAGCAGAGCCCGGGAAAGTTGCAGACACGCGGGAAATGGCGACTTCCGAGCAGCCGGAAACCAACGTTCTCCGTGACGGGGAATTCGAAGAGGAGCCGGTGTTCGATCGGTACGCGATGCTGGACGCTGGCCTG
>CAZGYE010000061.1:6955-22363 GCA_964530165.1 uncultured Planctomycetaceae bacterium | reverse complement strand
GTCCGCCATCGAAACCTTCTGCAGCTTTGCTGAATTACCGCGTCCTTTCTAAGAGTTTTTGTTGGAGAGAATGGCGAGCGGCCGGCGTCAGCCGGCTGTTCCGACAACCAGGGGGCTGACGCCCCCCGCTCGCCCGTTTTGTTTGAAACTTTGAGAAGACTTTTGGCTGGACCAGAACGATGTTGGAATTCTTCTTGTTTGCCGCCGAAGGAGTCAATACGGCCGTCGAGCCGATGTTGCTGTTGACGATCTTCGTGTTGGCCATCTTCGTTGGTTTCGAGGTCATCACGAAGATTCCGCCCACCTTGCATACGCCGTTGATGTCGGGGTCGAATGCGATTTCCGGCATCACGCTCATCGGGGCGCTGCTTTCGGCCGGTGCGGACATTCAGCCGCTGGCAAAGGTTCTGGGCTGCCTCGCGGTCATCCTGGCCACTGTGAACGTCGTCGGTGGTTTTCTGGTCACGCATCGCATGTTGGAAATGTTTCGCCGGAAGGACTGATCTGGGAATCCCGCCGTGATTGACTTGGCTTATCTGGTTGCCGCCGTTCTGTTTATTCTCGGCCTGAAGGGGCTGACACACCCGCGGACCGCAGTTCGCGGCAATCTGCTCGGTGCGCTGGGGATGCTGCTGGCGATTGTGGTGACGCTGTTGGATCAACAGGTCGTCGGCTTCACGCTGATCATTGTCGGTTTGGTGATCGGCTCGGCGGTCGGTGCAATCTTGGCGCTGAAGATTCAGATGACCGCCATGCCGCAGCTCGTGGCGCTGTTCAACGGATTCGGCGGCGGCGCGTCGGTTCTGGTGGCCGGTGCGTACCTCGTCGCCGCGACGACGAAGCTGGGCACCAACGAATTGATCGCGACGGCGGCTTCGGGGCTGATCGGCGCGGTAACGTTTTCCGGCAGCCTGGTCGCGTTCGCGAAGCTGCAGGAGCTGAAGTTCGTCAAGGACGTGCGGTTTCCCGGTCAACAGGCGCTCAACGCGGTGCTGGCGGTTGCTTGTGTGGCGTTGGGGGTGTTGTTGGTTCGTCATCCGGAGTGGGCGTTCGTCTATTGGGCCATTTCGCTTTTGGCGCTTGTTCTGGGCGTCTTTTTGGTGATATCGATCGGCGGGGCCGACATGCCGGTCGTGATCGCCCTGTTGAACTCGTATTCGGGTCTGGCGGCGGCCGCGACCGGATTCGTGCTCTCCAAACAGGTGCTCATCATCACCGGTTCGTTGGTCGGCGCCTCGGGGCTGATTCTGGCACACATCATGTGCGTGGCCATGAACCGCTCGTTGGCGCACGTGCTGTTCGGAACGTTGGAACCGGGCAAGAGCACACAGTCGGCCGACGAGGTCTATACCAACGTGAAGTCGACTTCGGCCGAGGAGGTGGCCATGCTGCTGGACGTGGCCCGGCGGGTGGTCATCGTGCCCGGTTACGGAATGGCCGTGGCGCAGGCGCAGCACGCCGTCCGCGATCTGATGAATCTGCTCAATTCGCGCGGCGTGCAGGTGGAGTTCGGCATCCATCCGGTCGCCGGACGCATGCCGGGACACATGAACGTGCTGCTGGCCGAAGCCGACATCCCCTACGACCTGCTCAAGGAAATGGACCAGATCAACCCCATCATGAGCCAGGCCGACGTAGCCATCGTGCTGGGCGCCAACGACGTCGTCAACCCGCTGGCCCGCACCGACCCGGACAGCCCGATTGCCGGCATGCCGATCATCGACGTCGGCAAGGCCCGCACCGTCGTCGTCATCAAACGCAGCTTGAGACCCGGATTCGCCGGGATTCCCAACCCACTCTTCTCCGCCGAGAATACGTTGATGTTCTTCGGTGACGGACAACAGGCCATCTTCGACATTATCAAGGCCGTCCGGGAAGGATGACCGATTGCGGATCGCAGATTCGCGTAAAGCCCACGCATGGCAGTGCGTGGGATTGAACTGTCCAGACCTGCGTTCCTACACTCTGAGGACGGGGAACACGCCGTGTCGGTTGACGCTCATCTGCTCATCGCCGTCGACGTCGGCAACAGCCGGACGAAGTGCGCGCTGTTCGATTGCAGCGAAGAGTCGGCGGCAAATCGGTTGCCGCGCCCGCTCAACTCCGCTGCAGTTCCCCTTGACGACGAGATTCCCTGGAGCGAGATTCACGGGTGGATCGACCCCGCCGAAGACCAGCGCGTCACCGGCGTCATTGCCGGCGCCAATCCGGCCGGCGTCGAGAATGTGCTCCGGTCCTGGCCGTCTGCCGACTGGCCGCGGCCTTCGATCGTCAGCGATCCCAGCTCGCTGCCGGTAGAAGTCGGTCTCGCGGCTCCGCAGAAGGTGGGCATCGACCGGCTGCTGGTCGCGGTCGCGGCCAACGTGATCCGAGCGTCTGAAAGCGCGGTCATCATCATCGACGCCGGGACCGCGACGACCGTCGACTTCGTCTCAGCCGACGGTCTGTTCCAAGGAGGGGCCATTCTGCCCGGATTGGAGCTTGCGGCCCGCGCGCTGCACCGGTACACCGCGCTGCTGCCGTTGATCTCGGTCGAGGAATTGACCGGGGAAGCCCCCGATTCGCTGGGCCGCAACACGCGCGACGCGCTGCGCAGCGGTCTGTTCTACGGACAATTGGCCGCCGTCAAGGAGTTCATCGCACAATTCACTCGATTGAGTCGCGGTCCCGGGGAAAATCCGTCCATTTTTCTCACCGGCGGTGGGGCATGTGTGCTTGCACCGCATTTGCCCGAAGCTCACCATGAACCGCACCTGGCGCTGCAGGGACTCGCACTCGTCGCGGAACAAGGAAAAAGGAAAAAGTAAAAAGAGAAGACAAGGCACAAAGGTACAGAGGTACAAATGTCGGAGAATATTCGCCACACTCCCTTTGCCACTTTGTCCCTTTGCCCCTCTGTCCCTTTGTCCCTCTGTCGTACTTTTGCCTTTTTCCTTTTGCCTTGAAACCGGAGTGCGGAATGGAGAATGGTCAATCGTCGATCGTCAATCCTCAGTCGTCAATCACCAAGCCGGCCGCCGCTTTGTTGACGCCCCGCGGTCGTGGTGCGGTGGCGACGGTTCGCTTCGATGGGGATTGCCGATTGATCGACGACGCCCGGCCAAGCGTTTTTCGGGCCGCCAATGGCAGACGGCTCTCTGAGCAGTCAGTCAATCGGATCGTATTCGGCCGCTGGGGCGACGAGTTCACTGAAGAAGAAGTCGTCGTCTGTCGCACTGCCGAGGGGACGATTGAGATTCACTGTCACGGCGGCGACGCGGCCGTGCGACGCGTGTTGGACGATCTGCAGTCGATCGGCTGCACGATCGGGTCTTGGCAGCAGAATTCCACCCGCATCGCCGGACTCCTTGAGACCGAATGCATCGAAGCGCTGACACGCGCCACCACGCTGCGGACGGCCGAGATGCTGTTGCAGCAACAATCCAGCCTGTTGCGATCGGCCCTGGAAGAACTGCGGACGGCCGAGTGGACGCCCGACAGTCTCGCATGGATTCGAGAGCGGCTCGATGGACTGCTCCGGTGGTCCTGCTTCGGCCTGCATCTCAGCCGGCCTTGGGACGTCGTGCTTGCCGGCCGGGGAAACGTGGGGAAATCGAGCCTGATCAATATGCTGCTCGGCTATTCGCGGTCGATTGTCTACGCCGAGCCAGGCACGACCCGCGACGTCGTGACCGCCGAGACCGCCTTTGACGGCTGGCCCGTCCGATTGGCCGATACCGCTGGAATGCGTGATGATGCCGACACAATCGAATCGGCCGGCATCCGCCTGGCTCGTGGCCGGCTCGCCGAAGCCGACCTGCGCGTGCTGCTGTTCGACACGAGTCAACCGCCGCACGATGACGACTTTCGGCTGTTGCGAGATTGGCCCGATGCGATTCGCGTCGCGCACAAATGTGACCTCGACAACGTCTGGACTGGTCATCAAACACCTGACGACGCGCTGCGGGTCTCGTCGCTGACCGGTGAAGGCGTGGAAACACTGGCCAAGAGACTCGTCAACCGCTTGATTCCCCACGTCCCCGAACCGGACACGCCACTGCCTGTCACCGGCCGGCAAATCGATTTGCTGAACCGCGCTCGACAAGCCGTGATCCTGAAAAACGAAGCGGACTTTCGTGCCGCGTTAACCGAATGCCTTGGATGATTACGGGACAGCCGCATGACAGCTTCACCGATGTTTCTGGGCATAGAGATCGGCGGGACGAAGCTGCAGCTCGGTGTGGGAGCCGGCGACGGTTCCGAACTGGCGGGCATGGAGCGGCGCGACGTGGATCCCGAACGTGGGGCGGCCGGTATTTTGGAGCAGATACAAGAGGCCGGCCGCCCGCTGATCGAAGGGCACGACGTCGAGCGGATTGGCTTCGGCTTCGGTGGGCCAGTCGATGCGGCCGCCGGACGCGTGATCACCAGTCATCAGATTGCTGGCTGGGACGACGTGCCTTTGGTCGACTGGTGCCGGCAGACGTTCGGACTGCCTGCAGTACTCGGTAACGACTGCAACGCGGCTTCGCTGGCGGAAGCACGGTTCGGCGCGGGACGCGGCCGCCGGGTCGTGTTCTTCGTGACGGTGGGAACCGGCATCGGCGGCGGATTGGTGATCGACGGCATCCTGCAGGGCGCCGACCGACCGGCCGTCGCCGAGATCGGCCATATGCGGTCCGGTTTGTATGCCGACCGCCCGCATCAAACGGTGGAATCGGTGGCCAGCGGCTGGGGCATTGCTGCAGGAGCTCGAAAACGGATGAAGAGGCGGAAAAACTCTCGTTTTCGCCAACAAGACATCTCCGATCTGCTCGAACGCTCGGGCAGCAACCTCGATCAACTCACGACTCAGATGATTGCCCGGGCGGCTTCCGACGGCAACGAGTTGGCATTTGAAGTTCTCTACGAAGCGTGCCTGACACTCGGCTGGGCCGTCGCGCAGGTCGTCACGCTATTGGCGCCGGAGGTGATTGTGATCGGCGGCGGGGTGTCGCTCATCGGCGAGGAGCTGTTTTTCCACCCGTTACGCGAGGCGGTGCGTCGCTACGTGTTTCCGCCGCTGGAGGATTCTTATGAGATCCTTCCCGCGGAGCTGGGTGAACTGGTGGTCGTGCACGGCGCACTGGCATTGGCCGCCGATACACGTAACAAGGCAAAAGTAAAAAGGCAAAAGTAAAAAGTAAGAACCGAACAACACCGACGACTTCTTCCTTTTTACTTTTTCCTTTTGCCTTGAAACCGGAATGGTTCCGGCGTGATTTCGTAGCCGGGCCGCATGGCGACGTTCATCAACAGGCCCAGCGCCAGGCAGGTCGCCAGCAGGCTTGAGCCGCCGTAGCTCATCAGCGGCAGCGTGAGACCGACAATGGGCATCAGGCCGACCGTCATGCCGGCGTTGACGAGCGCTTGCGTGGCTAACAGCGAGACGATTCCTACGGCGAGCAATCGGCCGAACGGTTCGCGGGTGGCGGCGGCGACCAGCAGGCCGCGGGCGAACAGGATGGCGTAGAGAGTCAGCGTTAGCAGGCCGCCCCAGACGCCCCAGCGTTCTCCGACCAGGCAGAAGACGAAATCAGTCCGCGCGGCCGGCAGGCGGTAAGCTGCGGGATCGTCGAGGGTCATCCCGGCAATTTCACTGCCCCACACACCGCCCAGCGCCAGCACCCGTTTCGATTGATGCAGTTGGTAGCCGTCGCCCACCGGTGACGGGCCGCCGTCCTGTTGCGTCAAGAACGTGACGACTCGTGACTTCTGCTCGGCATTCATTCCCATCCAGAGCACGGGCAGCATGGCCACGCCCAACAAGGAGACGGACACGAGATGCCGGGGCCGGGCACCGGCGGCAAACAGCATCGCAAACAACACCGGCAGAAAGACCAGCGACGTGCCGAGGTCCGGCTCGCGCAGGATCAGCCCGATGGGGATCAGCGTCAACAGAAACGGAACGAGCAGTCCCGGCAGCCGGCGATAATTCTTGCGGTACATCAGGTAGTGCGCCAACGCCATAATGAACGCCAACTTCGCTAATTCCGACGGCTGGAAGTTGACCGGTCCGAGCGGAAACCAACTGCGGGCCCCGTTCTTGGCTGGCATGAAATGTACCAGCACCAACAGCAGCAGGCTGATGCCGAATAGACCATCACTCATCTCCCGAAAGGTCCGATAGGAAGGGAGCGTCGCGGCAAACATGGCGGCGAGCGAGAGGGCCGTCCAGAGCAACTGGCGGCTGAAGTAGTCGCCGCGCCCGACCAGCTCGTCACCACGGGCGATGCCGCTTAAGCCGGTTAGCATCAGGGCCAGCGAACAGGCCGCAATCGTCCAGGGAACTCTGCGAAACCAACGTGCCGTCTTCACCCGCGGCCTCCCTGCCGATAGGCGGACCCTAGTCGAGCCGACGTCGAAAGCCATTTCCACTTTGGCTATTTACCGGATTGGAGTCGATTGGGGAACACCGATTGCCCTGTTCATGCCGAAAGCGAATCCGTTATGCTGACGGTCGATTCATCGAAAGTGCGTCAACGGCAATGCTCAGAGGGCTGCGGCAAGCGTGGAGGTCCTTTCCAGTGACGGTTGGCATCGTCGCTGTGGCGGGGGCGTTGTTTCTGGCGGTTCAAGTCCACAAGCTCTGTTTCCCCGACGAAGCCAGCGAAGCGCTACGGGCTTGGGGCGCGGCGACAAAGTTGGGAATGTTCGTCCAGTCGACCCCCAACTCGCAGTGCAAACAGATTCCGCAGTTCATCGGCGCTTTCGATTTGTGGGACGGCCAGTGGTGGCGAGTGATCCTCAGCGGGATGCATCATGCCGGCGTGTTGCATCTGGTGATGAATTGTGCGGCCATTTGGTTCATGGGGCGGCTGCTGGAACCAAAACTGGGCAAAGTGGCCTATCTGACGTTTTTCGTTGTGGCCATGACGGTTTCGCTGCTGCCGGAATTCCTGCTGGAACATGAAGCGGTCGGCATGTCCGGCGGACTTTTTGCCATGTTCGGCGTCTTGATGGTGCTCAGAAAGCGAGACGCGCAGGTGGCATCGGTTTTCACCGACGGCGTTGTGCAGCTCGGACTCGTCTGGCTGTTTGGCTGCGTGTTTCTGACGGTGCTGGAGATTCTTCCGATCGCCAACGCGGCGCACTTCAGTGGATTTGCTTACGGCTGGGTTGCCGGACAAGTGCTGTTTGGGGTCGCGTCGTCTCGCCGCCGGCTGCGGTTCGCGTTCTTGGCGGCGCATCTGGCGATGATTCCGGCGTTCTACTATGTGACGCACCCGGTGTGGAACGGCCGGTATCATTGGTATCTGGCCCGCTACGAAAAAGACCCTCAACGACAGGTAGACCACTTTAAGAAGGCCGTGGCTATCGACCCCAGCCTGCGCAGGCCGTGGGTGTATCTGGCCCGGCGGTATGCTCAGCGGGGCGATTGGCAGCTCGCGTGGGAGACGATTCTCACCGCTCTGAAGCACAACCGAACCGATGAAGAGAGCGCCCAATTGTCGCAGAGGATCTGGAGGCATTTTCGGACGCTCGAAGGGCGGCAAGCGGCGATGCGGACATTCAACGAAACGTTTCAGCAGGAGGCCGACAAGTTTCGGAATCGGCTCGGCATCTCGCTCGGGCAGCCCGAGACCGTCGAGTTTCCGTTCCTTGGAAATGACCGACCCCTCGATTTGGGGCCCGCGATCAACGGCAGCGAAGAAGAAGTGCGACGGCGGGACCTGAAAGCCCCTGAGGTTGACCCGAACCGCCCCGACAGCGCCGCCGAGGGATCCTCAACGTAGAGAGTCAACATCTCAACCCGGATCATTCACCGCCAAGTCGCCAAGGACGCGCCAAGCGTTTGTGAGATTTGACGTTGTACAATTCAGCGGTCAACAGTGTGTTCCGAACCGGAAGCGAACTGCGAAAAGCTCCATGCGAACCGAGCCAAGCCCGACGACATCCCAGCACAGCATGGCCGAGTGGTGGAAGGCTCCACGTTTTTTGGCTGGCTTCGCGTTCCTCGTTGGTTTGGCTTACCGCTGGCTGAGTGATCGCCCGTTGTGGCACACTGACCTGTGGGGCCATCTGGCTTATGGCCGGATCATCTGGCAGCAGGGGGCGATTCCGTCCACCGAACCGCTGATGCCTCTTTCGGCGGATGTCCCGTTCGTCGATACCGCATGGCTGAGTCAGTTGATCGGGTACGCCGCCCACAGTGCCTCCGGCAATGCGGCTTTGCAGTGTCTGTATGCGGGCAGCATTGCGGTCTGTCTCGTCCTGTTGATCTGGTGCTGCTATCGCCGCACGCGCAGTGCCGGCTGGACGCTGATTGGCTGCTGTCTGTTCGCCTGGGTCAATTGGCAGCAATTGCGGATCATTCGACCACAACTGGCGGGGCTGGTCTGTTTTGTCTCGTTGCTGGTGTTGTTGACGTCTCGGCGATGGTCGCGCGCCAACTGGTTGGCGGTACCCCTTCTGTTTGCCCTGTGGGCGAATCTGCACGGTTCGTTTCCGGTCGGACTGGCCGCGCTCGGCTGTTTTTGCCTGGGACGTGCGCTGGACGTCGCGCGCCGAACCGGGCGCCTGAAAGCCGTCCTGCGCGACGCCCGCACCCGGCGATGCTTGTCATTGACCGGGCTGGCTGCAGCGGCCGTGTTGTTGAATCCGTACGGTTGGGGGTTGTATGCCGAAGTGTGGTCCATCTCGGCCAACGCGAACCTGGACGACCTCGTCGAATGGCAACCACTGACCTTGCACATGAAACAAGGTCAAGCGGCGGCGGCGGCCGTGCTGGCGTTGATCTTCGTGTACCGTATGAGTCCCCGGCGGGTCTCTGCCGCGGAAGTCTTGTTGCTGGCCGGCATCGGTGGAGCCGCTCTCTGGGTGTCCCGTTTCGTTCTATGGTGGGCTCCGGTTGCCGGCTACTGTCTGGCATTGCACGGCAGCGCTGCTTGGAAAGGCAAAAGGAAAAAGGAGAAAGGAAAAAGGCAAGAAGAGGAATCGGCATCGGCCAAGTCGCCACGTTCCGGCAAGTGGACCTTGGTGACCGTGGGGCTGGTGTTGTTTTTCTTCGCCTCTTCGCCGTTGGGTCTCGCCCTGTTGCGCCCAGACCAGGCCGACCGGAGAGACAGTCTTTCTGTGCAGACGCCCGTCGGCGCGGTCGAACATCTGAAAAAGCATCCGCCCTGCGGCCAGGTATTCAACACGTTCGAGTGGGGTGATTATCTGCTTTGGGCGGGGCCGAAGGAGATCCAGGTGTTTGTCGCCTCGCATGTCCACCTGGTGCCGCGGGCGGTGTGGCTGCACTATCGGCAGATTCTCCACGCGGCGCCCGGATGGGAGGAAACGCTTGTCCGTTACGGCGTCAACACGATCGTGATCGACAGGGCGGGCCACAAGTCGTTGACCAACCGGTTGCGGCAAAACGACGATTGGCAGATCGACTACGCGGACCGCCGCTCGATCGTCTTCACAAGGAAAAAGTAAAAAGGCAAAAGGGTAACTGTTTAGCCGAATGCAGTGATGAGGAAATTAGGAATCTAGGAAGACAGGAGAAAGACGATTCCCGACATTCCTGCTTTCCTGGTTTCCTAATAATTCTCCGCTTACCACGAACTGCACTGTCGTGAGGAAGTTGCTCCAGACGGCTAAAGTGTTACGCAAAAGGACAAAGTCCTCGGTTTCCTGTCCTTTTGCCTTTTTACTTTTTCCTTTTGCCTTTGCCCGCGGGCGGCTATTTCATGAAAAAATCGGATGGACCTTTGGTCGTGTAGTACGGATACTGCACGACAGCCGCGGGGACCTGAGCGGGCGGATAGACCAGATGATTTGGCGGATCGTACGTCGAGAAGTGTCGGTGGGTCGGGTGAAAGCCCGGTTTGTAGCCTCCACCATGGCCGGAGTGTCCGCACAGTCCGTTTCGACAGCTCGTTTCAGGGTAAGGTTCACCGTAGACGACCGAGCGGTGATGGTCACTATAGTGCTGACGTCCTTCAGAGCCGTGGGGCAACAAAGCACCCGCCTGGCGAACCGGGAACGACCGTCCTTGCCCAAGGAGGTTCGCGCGGCGCACTCCTCGGACGTGGTATCCGGGAGGGTAGACTGCACCGAGTGGCTGAATGGGTATGGGTCGTGGAGCAACGGTGTCCGTCGGGCTTTGGCCGCGAACGATTTCGGTATTTGCCGAGCACACAATCAGCGACGGCCAAAGCAGGCCAGTGGTCAGTCCCCAGACAACTTTCGCGATCATACTCTTCGCCCCCAAAACTTAGCGAGCCCTGACACAACAAATCGTCCGACAGAACTGTTTATCGGCCAACCTGCCCGCAAGATACTGAAAATCCATCGCATCCGGACAACCCCGACGACGATCAGAACTCATCGACCTTGCAGAATCGTTATAATCGCGATAAATTACCACGCGATCGGCTGTTGGGGTGAGACCGCGAGGGTCGAAACCGTCTGAACGGCAAATCATCAAGCCATTTAGGGGCCGCCGGCGCCAACCAATGGAGTGTCTGGAGTGTTCGTCGCTGCTTCGACCGGTTGCTTCGCGGAAAAAAGCTTCGAAGAAGCCTGCGATCAAATCGCCGAGCTGGAATACGACAAGGTTGAACTCTTGTTCGACGAAACCGGCGATCAGCTAAGACCGGTCGAAATCGCCGCCGATCCGGAACATTTCTTTGCCCGGTACCGCGAAGTCACCCGTCTGACGGCGGTTGCCCTTTGCCTCGAACACGACGTCGAGCCGTCTACGTTTGCCGGTCTGTCGAAACTGGCAAAACTCTTAAAGGTGACGCAGATCACCATCCCCTCTTCGCCTTTGGGAACGCCCTTCAACACCGAGATTGACCGACTGCGGGAGTTCCTGGAGATTGCCGGCGGCGACGGGATTCGCCTTTCGATCAAAACGAAAACGGGGCGTCTCACCGAAGACTCTCACACAGCGGTTGCATTGTGCCAAGCGGTTCGCGGTCTCGGCTTGACGCTCGACCCGAGTCATTACATCTGCAATCCCAAGCAGGTCGGGCCGTACGACCAGGTTTTCCCTTACGTGTATCACGTTCACCTGCGTGACACCACGGCCGGCAAGCTTCAGGTGCAGACAGGCCTGGGGGAAATCGACTACAACCGGCTCATCAATCAACTGCGACGGCAGAACTACAACCGAATCCTTTCGGTCGACTTGATTCCGTCGCTGATAGATGACGCCCAACGTCCGCTGGAAATGAGAAAGCTGCGGATGCTGTTGGAGACGTTGCTGTAGCGCACCCAGGAAAAAGTAAAAAGGCAAAAGGAAAAAGTAAGAATTCCTCCTCTTCTTCACTTTTGCCTTTTTACTTTTTCCTTGTCACTGGAAGTCTTTGGGATTGCCGAACAATCCGCCCTTCGCTTGGCTGCCGGTTCCGCCTTTCAGCTTTCCCTTTCGCTTGCGGGCGGCCACATCGCCGCCGCCCGGAGAGGGGCCGGCGTTTGATTTCGTCGGTTTCTCCTGTGGCTCGGGCTTTTGTTGCAGAGCCTTCAGCGACAGGCTGACCCGCTTGCGGTCGGGATCGACTTCGAGGATCTGGAAATCGGCTTCTTGACCCACATTCAGCACTTCCGTGACGCTTTTGACACGCCGGTAGTCGAGCTCGCTAATATGCACCAGACCTTCGATTCCCGCATCCAGCTCCACAAACGCGCCGAAATTCGTGGTCCGGGTCACCTTTCCGGTTACGGTAGTTCCAACGCCGTACTTCTCGACGGCGGTCGTCCAGGGATTGGGCATCATTTGCCGCATGCCCAGGCCGATTCGCTTCTTTTCGGAATCCAGCGAGAGAACCTTCACCTCGACTTCTTGTCCTTCGTGGATCACGTCTCTCGGATGATTGATGTGGGACCAGCTGATCTCACCGATGTGCAGAAAACCGTCGACGCCGCCAATGTCGACAAACGCGCCGTAAGCCTTGATCGTCCGGATGGTCCCCCTGTATGTCTGGCCCACTTCCAGTTTCGCCCACAGCAGCTCTTCAGCCTCTTTGCGTTCCAATTCGATCAACGCCCGCCGGCTGACGACCAGGTTCCGTTTCCGCGGGTTGACCTCCAGCACCTGCACCCGCAGCTTCTGTCCGACGAATGGCTCCAGATCGGCCACATAGCCCCGATCGACCTGGCCGGCCGGCATGAAACCACGCAAGCTGCTGACGGTCACTTCCAAACCGCCCTTGTTCGTCTTCGTGACCAGGCAATCCACCATCTGACCGACCGAAACAGCGTTCCAGTTGCCGCCGACTCGCCGAGCCCCCCGCGGCAAATTGACGTGGATCAGCCCCTCGGCTTCGTCGACCCGTTCGACGACCACCTCCACCTCCTGTCCGACGGCCGGATGCTTTCCCGACCCGAACTGACGCAGATGCACCATACCGGGAGATCGGCAGCCAAGGTCGAAAAACACATTGTCGGCGTGAATCGACTGCACCGTGCCTTTCATCTTGGTCCCCGGCTCCAGCGACTCTTCGTCCAACTGTTGGTCGGCCGATTCGGCATCGACGGTCGCCTCCTCGACGCCGACCACTTTTTCCTCCTCAGACAATGCGGCGCTGATCTCCGCCTCCAGAAGGGCGTCCAACTCTTCGTCCTTCGGCGGTAATTCGACGGGCGCCGGAGCGGCGGCGGCCGGGACCTGATCGACTTCTGCTGCCGGCGTCTCTGCCTCAGCCGGCGCCGTCTCTGCCTCCGTCTCGGCCGGCGCATCCTCGGCCGGTATCTCCTCGGCCGCAGGCGAGGCGGGCGTCGAGGCGGAAGGCTCCGCCGGCTTCGTTTTCGTCTCGGCCGTGGTCTCCGGGGCAGCGACGCTTGCCGTTTCAGCGGTGGTTTCCTGTGTCGCGGCTGAAGACTCGTGTGGCTGAGGCTGTTGATCAACTGGAGATGCGGCTGGCGTTTCGCTGGGACTTTCCAGCGAAACAGATTCCGTCTCAGAAGACGGCTCGCTCGGCGCCGGCGGCAGGTTCGGCACCGCTTTGACTGCATCGGCATGAATCGTCGGATTCAGCCGGAGTCGCCGGCGCGGCGCATCGGGTTCTTCTCCCGTTGGCGTTGTCGTCTCCGCGCCGGCCGCTGATTCGTTTGCATCGGGCGATGCGGTCGCCGTCGTTTGCACAGCGTCGGCCGACGGATTGGAAACCTCGTCAACTTTCGCCGCATCCGTGTTGTCCGTGTCGTCCTGAGACTCAGCAGCACCTGAAAGAAGTTCGTCGGAACTCATCGTGAATCGATCCTACACAACGTCAAACCCCGATTTGAGAATCGTAGAATAAAGATAGTCGAATCGCTTCCAAAACTCTAGCGCGATTTCAGAATCGTCGCTTTTGCGCACCGAAATCCGATCGCGTCGCTCTTGACACTCTCCGACTCGCACACACAATACCAGACAGTCACCAAAACACCAGCCGGTTTGCGATGTGAGCGATGAACGATCCCTCGGCTGAATTTCTCCGCAGCAACGAGCTGCTGTCGCGTCGCGACAGCAAGCTGCTGATCGTCGACGTGCAAGTGAAACTGTTGCCGCTCATTCCGGTCACCGAGCAGCTTGTCGCGAACTGCCGGCGGCTGATCCTGGGCGCCGAAATTCTGGATGTTCCCGTCTACGCGACCGAACAGTATCCGAAAGGATTGGGCCGCACGGTTGACGATTTGGCGGAACTGTTGGACGACATCCCCGAAAAGCAGCGGTTCAGTTGTGCCGAGGTGCTCGCCTGGGGCACAGCCGCCGCCCAGCACGACGACCGCGACAAAGTGGTGGTGGCCGGCATCGAAGCCCACGTCTGCGTGCTGCAGACCGTACTGGACCTGATCTCACAAGGGTTCCATGTTTACGTTCCCGCCGACGCCGTCGCCAGCCGGCACCGGTTCGATTGGAAGATCGCCTTGCGGCGGATGTCCGACTCCGGCGCAGTCGTCACCACCACCGAATCGGTCCTCTTCGAATGGAGCGAAGTGGCCGGCACGCCGGAATTCAAACAAATCAGCAAACTGATCACGCAACAGGATCAAGAAGAATTCCACAATGACTAAGCCAATCCCCGCCGGCGTCAATCCGCCCCGACGCATTCTGATGGGCCCCGGTCCCAGCGACATTCACCCCCGTGTCTTGGCCGCGCTGGGGGCGCCGACCGTGGGGCATCTCGATCCGTATTTCCTCCGCGTGATGGACGAAATGCAAACGATGCTCCGCCGGCTCTTCGGAACCGAGAACGAGCTGACGCTGCCGGTCAGCGGCACCGGCAGTTCCGGCATGGAAACCTGCGTCGTGAATCTCATCGAGCCGGGCGATCGCATGGTTGTTTGCGTGAACGGAGTTTTCGGCGGCCGCATGGCCGATGTTGCCGGACGCGCCGGCGCCGAAGTGACCACCATCGAGCGCGGCTTTGGTGAAATCTTCACACCGGACGAGATCGCCGAGGTCGTCAAGCGCGTCTCGCCCAAAGTCGTCGGCATCGTGCACGCCGAGACGTCCACCGGCACTTGGCAGCCGTTGGAAGAGATCTCCAACGTGGTTCATGACGCCGGGGCGCTGCTGCTGGTCGACTGCGTCACCTCGCTGGGAGGTGTTCCGGTGGAAGTCGACGCTTGGCAACTCGACGCCGTTTACAGCGGCGCGCAGAAGTGTCTCAGTTGTCCGCCCGGTCTGGCGCCGGTGACCTTCAGCCCGCCGGCGGTCGAAGTCATCGACGGCCGCAAAACGAAGGTGCAAAGCTGGTACCTCGACATGACCATGGTCCGCGCCTATTGGGGCGGCGAGCGGACTTATCACCACACCGCTCCCGTCAACATGAACTACGCGCTGCACGAGGCGCTGCGGATCGTGTTCGAGGAAGGCCTGGAAAACCGCTTCGCCCGGCACATGCGGAACCACCGTGCTTTGAAAGCGGGATTGAAGGCGCTGGGCATTGAGTACTCGGTCCCGGAAGGACAGCAGTTGCCGATGCTCAACTCGGTCTTCATCCCCGCAGGCGTCGACGACGCGGCCACCCGCCGGCGGTTGCTGGATGAGTTCGGCATCGAGATCGGCGGCGGTCTGGGACCGGTCAAAGGCAAGACGTGGCGGATTGGTTTGATGGGCGAAGCCAGCAACCGACGCAATGTGCTCTTCTTCCTCGCGGCGCTGGAAAGCTGCCTGGCCGACCAGGGAGTCAGCGCCCCACCGGGAGCCAGTGTCGCCGCGGCCAACGAAGCCTATCAGCGACAATAGGAGTGTGGAATGCGGAATGCGGAATGCGGAACGGAAAAAGCGGAAAGCGGAAAACGGAAAGCGGAGAGTATCCCTATTCCGAATTCCGAATTCCGAACTCCGAATTCCGAATTCCGCGCAGGGTGTTGCCACACCGGTCTCGGCCGGCTTTCCCGAGTGTGGGGCAGGCTTTCCCGAGTGTGGGGCAGGCTTTCCCGAGTGTGGGGCAGGCTTTCCCGAGT
>CAZGYE010000061.1:0-6855 GCA_964530165.1 uncultured Planctomycetaceae bacterium | reverse complement strand
GTGGGGCAGGCTTTCCAGCCTGCCATGCGTCAACAGCAATACACAGAAAAGAATTGGTGACTTTCAAATGACCGACGGAAAGCGCCAACGAGGCAGGCGTTCTAACGAACAGAACCTGCTTAGAATGCAACGTATCCGCGAATGGTTGCGGGACAAACCTGTGGGGCAGGCTTTCGAGCCTGCCTTTCATTTCCCGGAATTGCGTGAATTCACGCGCGCAGATTTGAACGAAGTCTGGCAGCGCCAAAGGCGATTGCCCCATTGGGAGCTCGAGGGTTCAACCTACTTCATCACGTTCAGGGTGCGGTCCAACCTACGAAAACCCTTTCAGTTGGTGAATTCCCAAAGGCAGGCTAGAAAGCCTGCCCCACACTCTGCAGGTCAAACGCCGCACCCCGTGGGGCAGGCTTTCCACCCCGTGGGGCAGGCTTTCCACCCCGTGGGGCAGGCTTTCCAGCCTGTGGGGCAGGCTTTCCAGCCTGCCGTCCTCGCGGATCGGGTCGAAGAAAGCGTCATCTTCGGCCATGGTGAACGCTACCTGCTTGACGCTTATGTGATCATGTCCGATCATGTGCATCTTCTGCTCAGTCCACTGCCTGGGTGGACGCTCGCGAAGATACAACAGGGTCTGAAGGGCTTTACGGCCAGAGGCATCAACAAAGTTCTCGGCCGAAAAGGACCTTTCTGGCAGGATGAAAACTTCGATCACTTGATCCGCCACGAGGAAGATTGGCTGGACAAGTTCAACTACATTCACAACAACCCCATCACAGCGGGGCTTGTAGACCACCCTTCGGAATACCCATACAGCAGCCTGGTGGTGCTGCACGGTCGTGGCAGGCTCGAAAGCCTGCCCCACATTCCCGAGAGCCTTGCTCTCGTCCAAATAGCGTCGAAGGGCGCATCATGAGCATGAGATCATCAACGAAAACCGGTGAATTCGACGTCAACAGTCGCACCGTGGCAGGCTCGAAAGCCTGCCCCACATTTCCCACGGTGCGCATGCGGCGGTTGCGCACGCATCCGAAGCTGCGCGACATGGTTCGCGAGACCGAGCTGAGCCCCAACGATTTCATTTTGCCGTTGTTCGCCCGTTTCGGCGAGAACCAGCGGGTGTCGATCGCCTCGATGCCCGGCCATTCGCAAATGACCGTCGACCTGCTGGCCGAGGAGATCGCCGAGATCGATTCGCTCAGCATTCCCGCCGTCATCCTGTTCGGCATCCCGGAAGAAAAGGACGCCGTCGGCAGCGACGCCTGCGACGATGACGGCATCATCCAGCAGGCGGTCCGTGCGATTAAGGCCACCGGAAGCGACGTGCTCGTCATCACCGACGTCTGTTTCTGTGAGTACACCGATCACGGGCATTGCGGCATCCTGGGCGATCGGCACGGACAGATGGACGTCGATAACGACGCCACGTTGGAGATTCTCAGCAAGCAGGTCGTCAGCCACGCCCGCGCCGGCGCCGACGTCGTGGCCCCCAGCGGCATGATGGACGGCATGATCGCCGCCATTCGCACAGGGCTGGACGCAGCCGGCTTCGAGAACATCCCCATCCTGAGCTACGCGGTCAAGTACTCGTCGGCCTTTTACGGGCCGTTCCGCGAAGCGGCCGAGAGCGCCCCGCAATTCGGCGACCGTCGCACCTACCAAATGGACCCGGCCAACGCGGCCGAGGCGCTCCGCGAAGTCGCCCTGGACCTCGCCGAAGGGGCTGACATGCTGATGGTCAAGCCGGCGCTCAGCTACCTGGACGTCATCCGCCGGGTGAAAGACGCCCACCCCGACGTCCCGCTGGCCGCCTACAACGTCAGCGGCGAATTTGCCATGGTCAAAGCCGCCGCCGAAAAGGGTTGGATCGACGAAGAGCGCATCGCGCTGGAAATCCTCACCAGCATCAAACGCGCCGGCGCAGACATGATTCTCACCTACTTCGCCAAAGACGCCGCCCGCTGGCTGGGGTGAAAATTTCGGTCGGGACGGCGTGGCGGGGGCTGAGTCCGCGAAGACCCAGATTCTGCGAGCACCAACTCACTGGGGCCGACGAATTCTCTGCAATACTTTGTCCGAACCGCCGATCGGTGTAGACTGTCTACAGCGTTGAGCCTTGTGACTTCTCGGCTCGGTTTCCCGAAAGGAATTTTTCTCGTATTGGCGAGGACACCCATGGACATACTGGAAGCCATTCATACCCGTCGCAGCGTTCGCAAATACCAGGCGAGGCCGGTTCCGGAAGAGTTCGTGCAGAAACTCTTGGCCGCGGCCATGATGGCGCCCAGCGCGTGCAACGCCCAGCCATGGCAGTTCTCGGTAGTCAACGACCGCGAACTTCTGGCCGAGCTCGCCCGCGTCCATCCCAATGCAGACATGGTTGAGCATGCGCCGCTTGCGATCTTGGTCAGCGGCGATGTCAGCTTGGAGATCTCTCCCGGCTTTTGGGTCCTTGACTGCGCCGCCGCCGCCCAGAACTTACTGCTGGCAGCGCACGCTCTGGGACTGGGTGCGGTGTGGACCGGGGTCTATCCACGGGAAGAACGCATCCACGCAATTCGCCGGCTGCTCAACCTGCCGGAGAACGTCTTTCCGCACAGCCTGATTTCGCTGGGCTATCCCGCAGAACAGCCCTTCAGCCAGGAGAGGTATCGAGAAGATCGCGTGCATCACAACCGCTGCCCATAATCTGTAGAGGGACATTCCAATGAAATGCAAGGTAATGACGGTCATCGTGCTTCTGGCGATCGGCATGCCGGTCGGCGCCGGCGAACAAGGTCCCGCAGGCGATTTTTTTGTGTCGCCCAGCGGCAGCGACACCAATTCCGGACGGCGAGAGCAACCATTCGCGACTCTGAAACGGGCAAAGGACGCGGTCCGAAAACGGATCGTCTCGGGACTGGACTCCGACGTGACGGTCGTCATCCGCGCGGGGACCTACGAACTCTCCGAGCCTCTGGTGTTCGGCCCCGCGGATTCGGGAACGGGGCAGCATGCCATCACCTACGGGGCCTCTGCGGGGGAGAAGGTCGTCGTCAGCGGTGGCAGGACGATTCGTGATTGGAAGCGAGGTCAAGACGAAGTCTGGACGGCGAACGTGCCGGGAGTCAAGAAAGGCACGTGGAGTTTCCGCGCGCTGTTCGTCGAAGGTCGCCGTGCCGTGCGGGCGCGCAGTCCGAATCTGGATGCCGAGCCGAACTGCCGGCAATTGAAAGGCGTCGAGTTTCTCAACGACCAATCGCGTTACGCCCTCACGCTGCCTCCCGGTTTGCTCGGCGCCTGGCGGAATCCTGCGGACGTTGAAGTGATGATCTCGGGAAACTGGGCGATCAACCGCAAACGGGTCAAGAGCATCGACGCCAAGAAAAACGTGGTCGAGCTGGCCCCCCCGCACAGGCACGGGCCGGCGTACATCTTCCCCAGCGCCGGCCGTTGGTGTTATTTCGAGAATGCTCGCGAGCTTCTCGACCAGCCCGGCGAGTGGTATCTGG
The DNA here is from genome assembly GCA_964530165.1 of uncultured Planctomycetaceae bacterium. Lineage (GTDB taxonomy): Bacteria > Planctomycetota > Planctomycetia > Planctomycetales > Planctomycetaceae > CAZGYE01. The sequence continues at coordinate 3,370 of CAZGYE010000061.1, read as the reverse complement.
ATCGGCAGACCGGCGTACTGAGTTATCGGCCACGGCCCGACGAAAATATGACCCGCGCCGCGGTCGTCGCGCCCGTGCTGACGCGGTTGATCGAGGTAACCGGCACGTCCGGGCAGCCCGTGCGAAACCTTCATTTCACAGGCCTCCGCTTCGAGCACACCGGCTGGCGTTTGCCGCCGGATGGCTACATGGGCATCCAGGCCTGTCATTACGGAAGCGACGCACATCCCGGCCGACGCTGGAAGCACGTCCCCGCCGCCGTTTACTTCAAGTATGCCGAGAACTGTAGCGTCCAAGACGGTGTGCTCGCGAGGCTCGGCGGCAGCGGCGTCGAGCTGTCGGACGGTTGCCGGGGGGACTTGATTCAGGGCAATCACGTGTTCAACGTCAGTGCCAACGGCATCATGGTTGGGGGGCCAAACAGTGAGGCCGAAGTACCGCAGAACAATCGGATCAGCAACAACCACGTTCACGGTTGCGGTCTGGAATTCTACGGCGCTATCGGCATCTGGGTTGGTTACGCCCAGGAAACAGTGGTTTCCCACAACCTTGTTCACGATCTCCCTTACAGCGGGATCTCGGTGGGCTGGCAATGGAACCCAAAACCAACACCGTGCAAAGGGAACCTGGTCGAGTACAACCATGTTCATGACGTCATGAATCGGCTGTGCGACGGCGGCTGCATTTACACGCTGGGGTTCCAGCCGGGCACGGTGATTCGAGGCAACCATTTGCACGACGTCAATCGAAGCCCGCTGGCCCAAGGTGCGCCCAACAACGGGATGTTCATCGACGAGGGCAGCAAAGGTTACCTGTTCGAGCGCAACGTCATCTACGACACCTCCGCTCAGCTTGTCCGATTCAATCAGGGCGGCCGTGACCGGCACACGTGGCGCGGCAACCATTTTGGCCGGCCGGGGGAGGTCAAGGAGGCCGGCAAGGACATCATCGCCAAAGCCGGTTTGCAGTCGGCGTACCGCGAACGACTTCTGGGCGAGTCGGAGTAGCTCACTGTCCGCCGCAGCAGGGGGCCTCAGCGGTCACGGCGCCAATGATGACCGCCGCGGCGCACCCGACGCCCGGACGCACCGAGACCGCTTGCTCTCGACAGTTCCTGGCGCAGGCGCCGCATTCCATGCAAGCGTCGCCGTCAACGATTCGTGACCTCTTCCTCTCGATAGCAAAGACTGAATGCGGACAGACCGCGACGCACATCGCGCATCCATTGCATTTGTCGACGTCCAACGCCAGGGTAACCACCCCCGGCAAATAGCGCAGCCCGAACATAGTTGCTCCCTGGCCCGGATTATTCCTAGGCTGTCATCGTCGTACCCAAACCGACAACTTCCAAACCGACAACTTGTTGTCGCAATCTACTGGTTTCACGGCACGCTGAACGACGACAAGTCGTCGGTTTGGGTTTCTAAGAATAATCCGGGCTAGCACTCTCCCGACGAGGGTGGTCACACAAACCGCCCCATCAACCACAAGATTGCAGCCCCGATGGCACATGCAATCTGAATCGGCGCGGCAAGCCGAACTTCCAGCCGAACGCCCGACAAGGACGTATATGTGCTCGCACCGGTGTAATTCATCGCCAGAAAACTTGCGATGGCTGGAATCAGCAAACACCACGCCGTGGCAACCGACCAGCTATCAATCATTTGGGGATGACGCCAAACGTACGCGGCAATTCCTGCAACGACGGCCAGACCGAGGCAGCCTCCTTTCACGGCGAAGGCTCGCCCCGGCAACCACGGCAACAGCGCCGGCGTCAGCACGATGGCACCAACACACGTGGCCACAAACGCCAACGCAGACTGAGACCCCATTGTTGTCGCCCGCCCCCACGAGAATCCGTCTGCGCCCAATCCCGCCAGCAGAAAGAAGCAGGCTGCGATCAACAACATGTACTTGCCCCAGATGATCAACTCGACCGGGGCGACAGCCATTCGGTCCCGAAACGGAAACCGCACCTGACGCATTTCCGGTGTCGCTTTCATGCCGGCCTCCAGAAACCGAGGCAAGTCCGAAGCACGGACCGGGCCGTAAACGACTCGAAAACGACTACGCCGTTTGACCTCGTGAGCGGCCACACCCGGCGCGCCGAGCTGGGGGACAATCAGCGTGCGATGCGAGACGACTTCTGCGAGCCTGGTCGCCTCGACCTGCCGCACGATCTCGTCCGTGCCGAAAGTCCCTTTTCCGGCCGCACACCACACGTTGACGCCCTGCGTGTCCAGCACCAGAATCCAAGCGTCGATCCCCGTCAACTGCGATCGAAGCCGGTCGAAACTCATCTTGTAGTTTGCCGAAACCAAGACGGGCGAATCGGCTGTCGGCTCGCCGAGGGCGTAAAGTCGCGGAAAGACAAGGTACCGCATCCGACCGATGCCCCAGCGAGCTTTCCACGTGCCAACATGGTCGGTCAGCCGGAGCGAAGTCGTCACTCGCGGCACCTCCCCCGCGGCAGAGTCCACCTGTCCGCTGATCCACCGCGCGGTATGTCTCGTCCTGTGTTCGGCGGCCTCGCCGTTCGTGTGCGCACAATTTGAAGCGCCGCTTTGTCTTGCTTCGCCGCAGCAGGCCGGGTTTTCACGTGACTCATTCATCTCGCGGACTGCATCAATGTGATCGCGTCGAGTAACGGGCGCCGTCAGACGAACTTGGTGACGCCTGGAGTGGCGATCAGGTAGTTGCCGTTTTCGTCGGGCAGGATGGGGGGAGCCGCGTCCCAGCCGTAGCCGGCAGGGGAAAGATCCTCCTGGGACGCCATCGCCTGCTCCCACGTGATGGACTTTCCGGTGTACGTGGTCATGCGGCCCAGAATGGCCCACAGTGTACTGCGCGCCATGTAGAGACCGTTGTTGATCGGCGTGCCGTTGCGGATCGAAGTGAACAGCTCCTGATGCTCGACGTCGTACATGTTGGGCTTGGGTCCGTCGTAGCGCCAGGGATGTTCCCCCTCGATGCGGTGTTTCATCACGTCGCAGCGACCTTTGGTTCCCAAAATGTGGTCCGACACGTTGTTCCAGCAGCCGGCTTGACGCCGGCAATGGGAATAGACGCGAACGCCGTTGGCGTACTCGTAGACCACGGCATGATGGTCAAAGATGTTGCCGATGGCGTCTTCGGAGTGGATTTGGCGTCCGCCCGATCCCCAGGCGCGAAGCGGGGGCTCGTCGCGCAACGCCCAGGCCGCTTTGTCCAGGCTGTGAACGTGCTGCTCGACGTTGTGGTCTCCGGACAGCCATGTGAAGGGATACCAGTTGCGCATTTGATACTCCATTTCGGTCCATTCCGGTTTGCGTTGGCGGTTGCGGAACCAGGGCGGTCCACAGTTGTAGGTTTCCTGGATGGCCACGATCTC
>CAZGYE010000060.1:0-22473 GCA_964530165.1 uncultured Planctomycetaceae bacterium | reverse complement strand
CGGCGGGGTGGCGGGGCCTTAGAGAGCGAAGCGAACGTGGCCCCGGAGCATGCGCCCTGTTGGGCCGTTGCCCGGATCAAGAGTTTCCTGGCAACATGCAAGCACGGGGCCACGCTCCCGTTGGTCGCTCAGGCCCCGCCACCCGTCGCCACCCGCCGCCGGGCTGTTTGGTATGAAATTTTCCTCAAAAAAAAGATCTTGGGCAACACTTTTGCGCCAACCCCGTTCACGCTGGTATTAAGGGCGAAAAAGTGGCGTAAGAAACAGTCGCGTGGGGGGTTGCGCGCCGAGTTCTGCGCGGAATTAGGCCCACGAGCGGAGCCGTCGACGGTGGGGCGTTTCGCGCGGCGACCGTTTGAGTTCGTAGTGACCGCATTCATGCGGTCGATCCGCGAAAAAGCCCCGATGAATCGGGGCACTACGAGCTACGAACGCACGGGGATTGTGGGGCTACTTGTCCAGCTTTTCGCGGAAGCGGTGCAATTCCTCGAGCGCGGCCAGCGGCGTCATTTGGTCCAGATCGAGGTGCCGGATTTCCTCGAGCAGTGGATGGTGCTCCTGTCCGAACAGAGACATCTGCCGCCGGTCGGACCTGTGCACGCCGCGGTCGGGAACTTTCGGCCGGCCGGCTTCGTCAAGATGGTCGGTCTCCAGCGTGTCGAGGATCACGCGGGCCCGCTGGATCACGCCCTTCGGCACGCCGGCCAGCCGGGCGACGTGAATGCCGTAACTCTTGTCGGCGGCCCCTTCGACGATCTTGTGCAGAAAGATCACGTCGTCGGCGTCTTCGCGGACGGCAACGTTCCAGTTGGAGGCTGCCCCAAGCGTTTGCGTCAGCTCGGTCAGCTCGTGGTAATGTGTGGCGAACAGCGTTCGGCAACCGACGTCGTCGTGCAGATGTTCGGTGACGGCCCAGGCGAGCGAAATGCCGTCGTAGGTACTGGTGCCGCGGCCGATTTCGTCCAGGATCACCAGGCTCTGCGCGGAGGCGGCGTTCAGGATGCGGGCCGTTTCGGTCATTTCCACCATGAAGGTGCTCTGTCCTTTGCTCAGCTCGTCGCTGGCGCCGACGCGGGCGAAAATGCGGTCGGCGACGCCGATACGGGCTTCGCTGGCCGGCACGAACGAGCCGATCTGAGCCATGATCGTCAGCAGCGCCGCCTGACGAATGTAGGTGCTCTTGCCGGCCATGTTCGGCCCGGTGACGATCTGAATGCGTCCGTGCGGCGGACCGATGCGTACGTCGTTGGGCACGAAGTCACCGGTCGGCTGCAGACGGTCGAGCACCGGATGGCGGCCTTCGCGGACATCGAGCAGCGGCTCGGCCGTCATCTCCGGGCGGCAGTAACTGTTGCCCGCCGCCAACACCGCCAGCGCCGCCAACACGTCGACCGCGGCCAGAACCTCCGCCGTCTGCTGCAGCCGTCCGCACTCTCGGCCGACCCGTTCCCGCAGCGCGTCGAACAGCTCTTGCTCCAAACCGACCGTCTGCTCCTCGGCCCGCAGGACTTTGTCCTCGTATTCCTTCAAGGCCGGTGTGATGAAGCGTTCCTGGTTCTTCAGTGTCTGCTTGCGGATGTACTCGTCGGGGACCTTGGCGATGTGCGTCGAGGTGACCTCCAGATAATAACCGAAAACACGGTTGAAGCCGACCTTGAGATTGGAGATGCCGGTCCGCCTGGCTTCCTCGGCCTGATAGCGGGCGATCCATTCCTTTCCGCCGCGGGTCAGGTCGCGCAGCTCGTCCAGCCGCTCGTGATAGCCGCTGCGGATCACGCCCCCTTCGCCGGTCGAGAGGGGCGGCTCGTCGATCAGTACGGCGTCGATGTCGGCGCGCACCTCGGCGCAGAGATCAAGGTCGGCTTCCAGTTGTCCGAGCAGCTCGCTGCTGCGTCCGGCGAGCTTGGCCTTGAGTTTCGGCAAGACGGAGAGCGTGCGCGTCAGGCAGCCGAGGTCCCGGGGGCTCGCGCGGCGGGTGGCAACCCGCGCCGTCAGCCGGCCGAGATCGTACGTTCGCTCCAACTGCTCGCGCAACTCGTGACACAGGATCGCGTCCCGCGACAGCTCTTCCACGGCGTCCAGCCGGCGGTTGACGGCGTCGACGTCGCACAGCGGGTTGGAAAGCCAATCGGCCAGTAGCCGGGCGCCCATGGGGGAGACCGTTTCATCGATCACCGCCAGCAGGCTCCCTTCCCGCTTGCCCTCGCGCAGGGTCCGCACCAGTTCGAGACTGCGACGGGTCGCGTCGTCGATAATGAGGTTCGCGCCCCGACGATACGGCGACAGACGCGTGATGTGCTCCAGCGAACTCTTTTGCGTTTCTTGAACGTATTCCAGCAGCGCGCCGGCGGCTGTGATGCCGGGCGAATCGCTTTCGAGGTCGAACCCTTCCAGCGTGCTGGTCCCGAAGTGGTCGAGCAGCGTTTGCCGGCATTGCTCGCGGGCAAAGCACCACGCGGGCCGCCGGCTGAGCATCATGCCGTCGGGTTGCTCCAGCAACTGGTCGAGCGGCGAACCGGCCGTCGCCTCCCCCCTGCTCTGCTCCGGGACCAGGCATTCCGCAGGCCGCAGCCGCGCCAGCTCATCGGGCAGATGCTCCGGTTGGAGATCGGCCGTCATGAATCGCCCGGTGGAAAGCTCCAGCCAAGCCAACCCAAGGCGGTAACCGGCCGGAAAAACGCATGCCAGAAAATTGCTTTCGCAGGGATCGAGCAGGGCTTCGTCGGTCAGGGTGCCGGGCGTGACGATCCGCGTCACCTCCCGCTTGACCATCCCCTTGGCCTTTTTCGGGTCTTCCACCTGGTCGCAAATGGCCGCCCGATGACCGGCCCTGATGAGCTTGTTGAGGTAGCTGTCTAGTGCATGATACGGAAACCCCGCCATCGGGATCGGATTCTGCGATCCCTTATCGCGGCTGGTCAGCGTGAGTCCCAAGACTTTGGCGGCGATCTGGGCGTCTTCGTAGAACATCTCGTAGAAGTCGCCCATGCGAAACAACAGGATGGAGCCGGGGGTTTGACGCTTCACCTCCAGATAGCGCTCCATTATGGGGGTGAGTCGTTTGTGGGAATCAGCCATCTTTAGCTCTCAGCGATCAGCCTTCAGCAGTCAGCTTTCTTCCTCCTGAAGGCTGATCGCTGAGAGCTGACTGCTTTGTCAGTCGTCAGGGAACAGCATACTGATGCTCGTTCGATCGTGAACCGAACGAATCGCCTTGGCAAACAAGGGCGCGACCGAGACGACCGTCATGTTCGATGCCGGCGGATCGAAGGACGACTCGATCGTGTCCGTGACGAACAACTGCTTGATGTGGCTGTTCTCGATCCGGGCGGCCGCGCCTTTCGACAAGACGCCGTGTGTCACGGCCGCGTAAATGTCCTGGGCTCCCTCTCGCTTGAGCACCTCAGCCATGCTGATCAACGAACCTCCGGTGATGGCAAAATCGTCGACCATCAGCACGTTCTTCCCCGCCACGTCGCCGATGACCTCCAGCACTCTGGCGGTCTCGCTGTGATCGCTGCGCTGCTTGTTGCCGATGACGACCGGCGCACCCAACAGGTGCGCATACGCGGCGGCCCCTTTCGCAAAACCCACGTCAGGACTGCACACGACGAGGTCGGGAATGCCGAGAGGCTTGACGTGGTCACAGAGCACGTTGCGGCCGTAGAGGTGGTCGACCGGAATGCGAAAAAACCCTTGAATCTGCGGACTGTGCAGGTCCATGGTCAACACGCGATCGGCACCGGCCGCCTCGATGGCATCGGCACAAACACGGGCCCGAATGGAGACGCGCGGCTCGTCCTTCTTGTCACCCTTGGCGTAGCTGAAGAACGGAATGACCGCGGTCACCTGTTGAGCGCTGGCTCGCTTGAGCGCGTCGATCCAGAACAACAACTCGACAAAGTTGTCGTTGACCGGGTAGTGCACCCCCTGAACGATAAACGTGTCGCGGCCGCGAACGTTCTCTTTGACCCGCACGAAAACGTTCCCCTCGCTGAAGACGCGGGCGCTCGACGGCGCCAGATGAATCCCTAACTCGTTCGCAATCGCCGCTGCGAGCAACGGATTCCCGGAACCGGCCAAAACGGCCAAATCGCCCTGCGGCGCCTGAAACGGTTGTGGTCTCGGCCCGGTCATCGCGGACTGTGTTGAATCCGGTTGCGGCATGACCCTATCAAAGTCGAAGGTTGAGTGTTGAGGGTTCAGGGATCTCCGCTTTACGTGCTTCCCTCTCCACTTTGCACGCTCTCCTCTCGACTGTCAACTCTCGACCTTTGACGATCTCGAAGCCGAGGTCTGCGATCATTTGAAAGTCCTGTTCCACGGCTTGGCCCTTCGTGGTCAGATAGTCGCTCGTGAACATCGAATTGGCCGCGTAAAGTCCCATCGCCTGCATCGAGCGCAGATTGACCTCGCGGCCGCCCGCGATACGGATCTCCGTTCGCGGGTTGGTCAGCCGGAACAGACAAAGGACCTTCAGGCAATACCGGGGACTCAGCCGGTGGACTCTTTCCAACGGTGTTCCGGTGATGGAATTCAAGAAGTTGACGGGAATCGACTCCACACCAAGCTCCGCGAGGACGATCGCGACGTCCACGACGTCCTCATCCTCCTCGCCCATGCCGACGATCACGCCGCAGCAGAGTTCTAAACCTGCTTCCCGCGCGGTCAAGAGCGTCGCCAGACGGTCGTCAAAGGTGTGCGTCGTGCAGACTTGCGAGTGGAACCGGCGGCTGGTGTTTAGGTTGTGGTTGATGCGGTCGACACCGGCCTGTTTGAGCACTCTGGCTTGTTCGGGCTTCAGCAGACCGAGACTGCAACAGATGTGTAACGGATATTCGGCCTTGATCTTCTCGACGACGTCGGACACGTGCTCGACCTCAGACGAACTGGGGCCTCGGCCGCTGGCGACGATGCAATACGTTCCGGACTTCGACTGGAAGGCTTGACGGGCCCCTTCCATCAGCCCCTCGGCGCTCAAAAGCGGATAGCGATCAATCTCGGCCGTCGAGACGACTGACTGCGAGCAATAGCCGCAGTTTTCGGCGCACAGACCGCTCTTGGCGTTCTTCAAATAGTACAGTTGCACGCCCAGGCCGAAATGCTCGCGGCGGACGCGAAACGTGGCGGCGAGCAGGGCCGGCAGGTCAACGTCCGGCGAGCGAAGAACGGAGAGTGATTCGGCTCGGGTCAGCGCCTGACCCTCGAGAACACGATCGGCCAGCCGGGTCCATTGATCGCTGCTTTGTCCGCTCTGTGCGAGGGTATTCATGGGCGGCTTCTTTTGTCATCACAACTGACGGCTGACCGTTGAAAGCGGATCGCTTGGCGCAGTCTTCTTTTTGAAGGCCGTGTGGAATCGGAAATGCTCTTCTCCTAAAGCGTGTCCCAGCTCCGCTCGCAGTCGGGCGCTGCACGAAACGCGCAGATCGCTTGGCGTGGACATGATGTACCGCAGACGCGTGTTGGGGTCCTCTTGATTCGTGCTGTCGACCACAACGCGGACCTCCGTCCGGCCCGGAAAGCGGTGCAGCACATCACGGACCCGCCGCATGTCGTCCTCGGTGTGCAGACCGCGCTGAAACTTGATCGCCACAACGCTGGTGAACTCCTTTTCGGCTTCCTCGAGCGAGAGCAACTGATTGACAATCACGTTCGGCTCTCGCCCCCTGCGGTCGACCTTCCCCTTAACGAAGCAGATGGCTTCCGGTTCCACGCGGTCTCCGAGTCTGGCATATTCCTCGGGCCACATGATGCAACGGACCATGCCCGCCGGATCCTCCAGGTCGAAGTTGACGTAGCGTGTGTGACCGTTGCGGCTGGGCTTTTTGGTTGCCGCCTTCTTGATGGACGCGATCATGCCCCCCAGCAGGACCTCGGCGTTGTCGTCGAGCATGGGCAGGTCTTTGGTGGTGTGGGTAATGTGCGTCTCCAACTGAGCCGCGTATTGAGTAAGTGGATGCGAGGTCAGGTAGAAGCCGAAAACCTCTTTCTCGGCGGTCAGCTTTTGGCTGTGCGTCCAATCGGACGCGTCAGGCAGTGAATGGGCAAGCGTCTCGTCCTGCTGGTCGTCTCTGTCACCGAACAGACTTTTCTGTCCGCGTGCCCGGTCGCGGTGCATCGCCGCGGCCGATTGGACTGCTCTCTCCGCGGCGATCACGTGCTGCTGGCGATTGGGGCCAAAACTGTCCAGCACGCCCGCCTTGATCAGGATCTCCAGCGTGCCGCGGTTGAGAAACTTGGGATCGACCCGTTCTGTCAGATCGAAAATGTCCTTGAACGGTCCATTTTCCTCCCGCTCGGCCACGACGGCGGCGACTGCCTGTTCGCCGATCCCTTTGATGGCGGCCAAACCGAACGTCAGCCGCCCATCATCGACGCCGAATTCCACGCTGGAGCGGTTCACGTCGGGTGGCAGGATTTCGATGCCCATCCGCCGGCAATCGTCGACGTGTTCCGAAATCCTCTCGGAGCTTTCCATGCCGCACGACAACAGGGCCGCCATGAATTCGTGCGGGTAATGCGCCTTCAAGTAGGCCGTCTGGTAAGCGATGGCCGCGTAAGCCGTCGAGTGCGACTTGTTGAATCCGTAACCAGCAAACTTCTTGATAAGCTCGAACAGCTCGATGGCCCGCCTTTCGTTGAGTCCCTGTTGTTTCGCGCCGGCAACGTACTCTTCGCGGAAGCCGGCAATGATGTTTTCTTTCTTCTTGCTGATCGCCTTAATGCAGCGATACGCCGAGGAGAGTTCGATGCCTCCGAGGCGATTCAGAATTCGCATCACCTGTTCCTGGTAGACCATCACCCCGTAAGTCTCGGCCAGGATCTCGTCGACGATGGGGTGCACCTTCGGCACCGGTTTGCGGCCGTGTTTGACGTCGACGTAGGTCATCACCATACCGCCTTCCAGTGGGCCGGGACGGTAGAGAGCCGAAGTGGCGATGATGTCCAGAAAGCTGTCGGGCTTCATCTTCGTGAGCAGGTCGCGCATCCCGCCACTTTCCAGTTGAAAGATGCCCTTCGTCTCGCCGCGCTGCAACAGGGCGAAGGTCTCCGCGTCGTCGAGCGGCAGCGTGGTCGGGTCGATCTCGACGTCGTGGTGCTTCTTCACGTTCTGGACCGCCTTGTCGAGGATCGTCAGGTTTCTCAAGCCCAGGAAGTCCATCTTCAGCAGGCCGGCCTTTTCGACGGTCGGGCCGTCCCATTGGGTGACGACGTCGTCTTTGCCGGTAATCGTTTGCAGGGGAACGTAATTGTTCAGCGGCCTGTCAGCGACGACAACTCCGGCGGCATGCGTGCCGGCGCTGCGGGCGAGACCCTCCAGCCGCATCGCCACGTCGATCATTTCCTGAATTCGCGGATCCTGGTCGTAGGCTTCCTTTAGTTCGGGGCTCTCTTTGAGCGCCTCGGCAAGCGTGATGTTCAGTGTGTCAGGAACCATCTTGCAGATCTCGTCGACGCGCGGCAGCGGCACCGACAGCGCCCGACTGACGTCGCGGATGGCGGCTTTGGCTTTCAGCGTGCCGAATGTCCCGATCTGCGCGACGTTGCCTTCCCCGTACTTCTGCTTGGTGTAGTCGATGACCCGCCCGCGGCCGTCGCGGCAAAAGTCGATGTCGATATCGGGCGGCTCGGCCCGGCTGGGATCAAGGAACCGCTCGAACAGCAGGTCGAATTTCAGCGGGCACACGCTGCTCAGACCGAGCAAATACGCCACCAGCGCCCCGCACGCCGAACCGCGCGCTTGACACGGAATCTTATTCTCCACGGCAAAGTGGACCAGATCCCAGACGATCAGGAAGTAGCTGGAATAGCCCATCCGTTCGATGACGCTCAGTTCGTAGTTGAGCCGTTGGTGATGCTCGTCGGTCACGCTCTGGCCATACCGCGACGTCAGGCCTTCCTCGCAAAGCTCGCGCAGGTAGTCTACGTCGCTCTTTGCGTCCGGCGGCGCGAATACGGGAAAATGCCGCGTGTTGAGGTTGAGGTCGATGTCGACGCGGTCGGCAATCTCCTGTGTACGGTACACGGCATCGGGGTGGTCGGGAAACGCGGCGTACATCTCTTCCGGCGTCCGCACGAAGAACTGATCTCCCTCCATCTTCATCCGTTTGTCGTCGCTGCGGACCGAGCGGGTATTCACGCAGAGCAAGACGTCGTGGGCGGCAGCATCCTCTTGGTCGAGGTAGTGGGCGTCGTTGGTAGCGACCAACGGCAAGCCCATCTGCTGCGCGAGATCAGTTGTTCCCTCTGTGCAAATCTTCTGGACTTCGATCCCGGCATTCTGGATCTCCAGGTAGTAGCGGTCGCCAAACACCTTGACGTACCAGGCGATTATTTCCTTGGCATCGTCGAGCCGCTCGCCCTGAATGAGCCGCGATAGTTCGCCCGACGGGCAGCCGGATAGACAGATCAGCCCGTCGCTGTACTGCTCGAGCACGTCCTTGTCGATGCGGGGCTTGTAATAGAACCCTTCCAGATACGCGATCGACGCCAGTTTGACGAGGTTCTCAAACCCCTGCCGATTCATGGCCAAGAGCGTCAGATGATAGCTGGCCTCTTTCATGCGTGTCGCGTTGCGAGCAGTTCGCTGCGCCGGCGCGACGTAAGCTTCATAACCCAGAATGGGATTGATGTGCTGCTCTTTGCAGGCCGTGTAGAACTCGAGCGCCCCGTACAAATTGCCGTGATCGGTGATTGCCAGGGCGTTCATGCCGTTCGCCTTCGTCTTGGCGACCAGATCCCCAATGCGATTGGCTCCGTCCAGCAGGCTGTAATGCGTGTGGCAATGCAGATGAACAAAAGGAGAGGTGTGGGTCATGGCTGATCCTTAGCGCTGAAAAGTCGTTCCGTCAGAGAAAAAATGTCACGGGGCAGCACCGGTTCGGACTGACGATGTCGCGCCGGTTGCTTGCGTTCATTCTACCATCTTCGCGCAGGTTCTCAATTCAGCGCGCAACCCGCGAACGACGGTGCCCAAGCCGACAACTTGTTGTCGCAATTCGCTGGTTTCCCGGCACGCCCAGCGTCGACAAGTCGTCGGTTTGGGTTTCTATCAATAATCCGGGTTAGCCGGCGGGCTTGCCCGCCGCGCTCCGCAAGCGGGGCGGCTCTTACACAGACGCAGGAACGAAAACGGATTCGTTGGTCCCGGCGAGAGCAACTGGTACTGATCGTCGACGCGCTGAGCTTCCCGATCCGCCCCATTTTTCATTGGCCGAACGCAAGTATCGCTGTACAATGACCTTTACGCCGAAGCCCTTCACTCAATTGTCACGACGCCCAGGAGAACCACGCATGTCTGGTCGAGACGATGCTTTCCTGCCGGGCGACCTCTCTCTCAAATTGGCCCGGCTGGACGGCCATGTCCGCGGACTGGCGTTGCTGCGCGGAACCGGGCTGCTTGTTGTGGTCGTGATCATCGGAATCGCCGTCGGTCTGCTCGTCGATCTGCAGTGGGAACTGAGCGTCGGCGTGCGCATCGGCATTCTGGCGGCGGTCGGTCTCGCTGGTGTGGTGACAGGCTGGCGACTGTTGCGGCCCTGTTTGCGACTTCCGAGTGCCGCGGAATTAGCCGCCATCGTCGAGCGAACGCATCCGGAATTGAACGAACGGCTCAGCTCAACGGTCGAGCTACACGATTCGAGTATTCCCGATGCACACAAAGGTTCTCGCTACATGCGCGGACGACTCGCCGAGGAAACAATTGACTCGGTGGCCGGATTGAACTTCTCCGATTCACTCTCCAGGACCCGCTCCGTCCGGTCTGCAGTCTTGGGCGCCGGCGCGCTGTTGATGCTGCTGGCCCCTTTGCTGTTCTCTCCGTCGGGATACGGCCTGCTGTTAGCGCGGTTCTTCCAGCCGTGGAAGAACTTCGACAGCGCGGGCAATCTGTTCTTCGAGGTTGAGAACGGTGACCGCGTCGTCGCCCGCGGAACCGACGTCCTCATCAACGCCAAACCTCGCTTCCGAGACGACTCCAAAGAACTTCCCGATACCGTCTGGCTGAACTGGACCGACGCAGCCGGTCAAACCGATTCTCGCCGCATGCAGCTCGACCGCCAGACGGACACCTTCGTCACCAACATCCCGCACGTTTTTCATGGTTTCGATTACCACGTCTCGGCCGGCCGCCCTCGATCACGAGACTACCACATCGACGTTGTCGAGCCGCCCGCCATCGCCGGCTTGACGCTTGAGGTCGAACCACCCGCATACACCGGCCTGCCTGCCGAGACGCACGACGGCGTCGTCGGCCGGATCGAGGTGTTCGAGCGTAGCCGCCTCACTTTTCGTATGCGCTTCAACAAACCGATCACGGACGCGGCGCTCGGCTGGCTTCAGCCCGATTCGCTTCGGGCGGATCCGCAAGAGACGAACGAACGAGACGACCGTGAGCCGATCAGCGAACAGCCCCAGACCGATCAGGTGGAGTCCCCAGGCCGCTTCACGCTGGCCCGAGACGGTCGCGCAGGCACGCTGGAGCTCGCCGCGATCCGCAGCGGTCCGTTCGGGATGACTCTGACTGACGAGTTCGGACTGCACAATTTCGCAGAACCGAGCCGCATCCTCGTCGTCACGCCCGACGAAGCCCCGCAGTTGACCCTCGCCGACAGCAACGGTCCACAGGGAGTGCGTCCCAGCGACGTCGTTCCCGTGCGTGTCACTGCCACCGACGACGTCGGCGTCGGCGAACTGGAGCTGCACTACGAAATCTCACAAGCCGAACAGAAGAACGGCAAGTTGACCGTCGAACGGGCCACGCTCGGCAGCCGATCGGTCTCGCACGTCTTCCAACTGGATTTGGCCGCGCTGGACTTCTCGGAAGGCACGGTCGTCACCTATCGGGTGCGAGCGGCCGATGAGCGTCCGGTTCCCGGACCGAACGAAGTGTGGTCGGAACCGCGGGTGCTCGTGGTCAAGCGGGATGCAAAGCCGCTCGGCAGCGACGACGTCGCCCGGCGGCAGCAGGACCTGAAGCGAATGCTCGCTCGTATTCAGGACGACGTGAAGAAGAACCGCAACCAGGTAGCCGGCCTCCACAATGAAGCCCGCAGCAATCTGAGGAAGCGAGCAGAATTCGCGCGCAACGAGGAGATCCCGCCGTTGTCACGAGAACAGCGCGACATAGCCGGGCGCGTGGAGCAGTTGGCCGACCGCTTCGCCGAGCATCCTCTGTTCACCAACCTCACCGAACAGACGCAACAGATCGCCCGTGAAGAGCTTGCCCAGTCAAGCGATCATCTCAGACAGGCCGCCGATGCCCAACTACGGGAGAAGACCAAACATCTGTGGCGATCCGACGAGAGCCTCGCGCGCGCGGAGGAGGGACTACGTGAGATCGAGAAACGTTTCGACGAATTGGCCGAGATTGAACGCGATCTGCTCGAGTTGAATCGCCTCGCCAGACAGGCCGAACAACTGGCCGAACAAGCAGCAGCCCTCGATCACCAACGGCAAAACCATCCTGACGGCCTGTCACCTGAACAACAGCAAGCGCGCGAGCGGCAGTTGGCTCAGCAACAGCAGCAGCTTGAAGAGCAGCGACAAGACCTGGCCCGCCAACTCAACGATCTGCTCCAACGTCGGCCGGAACTGGTCGACGCCGCTCGGCGGGATCAACTGGACCGGCTGGCTAAGCTCTCCAAACGGGCGCTCGAGATTGCCGAGCCGGAAGACCTGCTGGCCGACGCGCTGCGCAAGGAGGCCGATGAGTCGGCCAACAAGTTCGCACCACTGGCCGAGAAACAGACGGAACGGCTTGCCCGCGAATTGGATAAGAACAAGCAACTCCCGGCGGACCCTCAGCAGGCGGAACAGGCGCTGCGCGATCTCGGCAAGCGGGCCGAAGTCATGGCGAAGGCCGAATCGTCTGTAGATCAAAGCGAAACTGCTGAGACTCCGTCAAGAGCGCAACAGGCGCAGTCTCGGCAACAAGAACTTGCCCGCGCAGCAGCAGAGCTTGCCTTAGAGACGGCCCGTCAAACGGGCGCCGATTCGCCTCCTGCCAAACAGTTGGCTGAGACGACCCGCGAAGCGGTCCAGGCGGCCCGCGAAGCGCTGGGCGGGCAGCTTGGCCAGGCAGGTCGGACGGCACGCCGGGCGGCGGAATCGGCGCAGCAAGCGGCCGACCAGTTGCAGGATGCTGGGCAACCGGCCGGTGCGAATCAGCAGCTCGAGCGAAAGGCAAGAGAACTTGCACAACAGCAGGCGCAGGCCGCCGACGAACTGAGCCGACTCGCAGACTCGCCTGCCGAGCGCAGGAGCGCGCAGCGAGCAGGCCAGGAACAGTTGGCCGGGGCAGCCCGCGCGCTCTCCAACGAGTTGGGCGATGCGGCCCAAAAGTTGGCGACCGATCCGTTGAACCTCCCTCTCTCCGGCAGGCGGGCGCAGAAGGCGCAACAGGAGACCGACCAGGGCCGTCAGGCAATGCAGCAGGCGGCCCGGCAACTCGGTCAGTACAACTCCTCAAATGCAGCCCGGCAGGCGCAGCAGGCCGCCGATGCTCTTCGCCGAGCAGCCGGGCAGGCGGCACAAGCTGCTTCTGCGGACGATCGCCCGCAGTCACCCATTCCCCCTGAAGTCGGTTCTCAAGTCACCGAAGCGGCCAGGCGGCTGCGAGAGGCACAGCAACAGCTCGCCGAGGCCTCTCAGCAATCGGGGCAACAATCATCCAAGCACGGGCAACAACCGGGACAATCGCAGCAACCCGGACAGCAGCAGGCAAATCAGGGTCAAATCGGGACACAGGGTCAAGGAGCCACGCAGCCACAGACTTCGCCGGGCCGCTCGGCACAGAGTCTCAGGCGGGCGGCGCAGGCACTGGCACAAGCCGCCCGGCAAATGCAGCCGGGGCAATCGAACAGCGCGGCACAGCGATCCCAGGGCAGCCGGCCGGCCGGCTCGCAGTTGGCCGCCGATCCGCAAGATAGCGACGGAAACTCGGGAGGCGGCGCGCAGGTTGCCGTCGATCTCGAGCGGCTGGAATTGGAGCTGAAACAGCTTGCCGGCCGCCAATGGGGCCAGCTACCTGGAAAGCTACGCACGGAGATCTTACAGGCGGCCCGACGCAAGCCGAACAGCGATTACGCGAAATTGATCAAGCTCTATTTCCAGGAAATCGCGGGACAAGGCAAAAGGAAAAAGGAAAAAGGGTAGAACAGTGAGGACGTTTTCCTTTTTCCTTTTTCCTTTTGTTTTGGGCGCGTCGCTCGCGGCCGCTCCACCGACGCCGGAGCAAAAAAAGGTCGACCGGGCCGTTGCCGAGGCGCTTCGGTTTCTGGCGCGCGAACAGCAGGCGTCAGGGGCTTGGCAGATCAGCTCGTACGGGGAATCGACGGCCGCCACGTCGCTGGCGGTGATGGCGTTCATGGCGGCCGGTCACGTGCCGGGGGAAGGTCCTTACGGCGAGCGGCTGGACCGCGCGATCCGCTGGGTCATCGGCCATCAACAACCGAACGGAATGATCGTGCACGCCAAGAGCCACGGCCCGATGTACAGTCACGGCATCAGCACGCTGATGCTGGCCGAAGTCGTCGGCATGGTCGATGAGTCGCAGGCGAAACCGTGCCGAGAGGCGCTCTCGACGGCTGTCGAGCTGATCCTCAAAGCGCAGAACGTCCCGAAACCGGAGCGGCATGCCGGCGGCTGGCGGTACAGCCCCACCAGCCGAGACAGCGATCTGAGCGTCACCGGCTGGCAATTGCTGGCCCTGCGGGCGGCGAAAAATGTCGGATGCGACGTGCCTGCCGACAACATCGACCGGGCCGTCGCATACGTGAAAAGCTGCTGCGTCAGCCGCAACCGCGGGTTCGCCTATCAGCCGGGCGGCGGACCATCGGCTACGCGCACCGGCACCGGCATCCTCGCCCTGGAGGTGTGCGGCAAGCATCACACCGAAGAGGCGCTCAGCGGGGCCGACTCTCTGTTGACCCGTCCGCTTGAGAGTCGAGACCCATACTTCTTTTACGGCGTCTATTACTGCACGGTCGGCATGTTCAAGATGGGCGGGAAGTACTGGGAGGAAACCAAGAGGCATCTGACCGATGTGCTGCTGAGCACTCAATCGGCCGACGACGGCAGTTGGTCGCCGATTCACGGTGGCGAGCGAAGTGCCGGCAAAGTCTACGCAACCAGCATGGCCGTGCTGGCCTTGGCGGTGGAGTACCGCTATCTGCCGATCTACCAGCGCTGAGAACGCCGCGCGCGTCTTCGAGTCGTGTGTGTCGCTGGATGTGCAGAATGCTGCAAAACGCCGGTCCGTGCTGGAAATCCACCCGGTGACGTGTTATGACATGCCGTTGTGAATGTGTTTGTATCGCAAGCCTGTGCTTGCGATCCGATGGGCGAGTCCCCATTGTCTGGCTCGTTCGAGAGATGTCTTTAAGCAGTCTGCAGCAGGGAGTAGAAAGCCATGTCGTTACACATCGGCGAAGCACTGGCCGGCGAAGGGAATGAAGTCGCCCACATCGATCTGCTCATCGGCGACAAGAACGGACCGGTGGGCGTCGCGTTCGCCAATGCGCTGGCCAATCAAAGCACCGGTCACAGCAACTTGCTCGCCGTGCTCACACCGAACCTGGCGGTGAAGCCGTCGACGGTCATCGTTACGAAGGTGACTATCAAAGGCGCCAAGCAGGCGGTGCAGATGTTCGGACCGGCCCAGTACGCCGTCGCCAAAGCGGTGGCCGACAGCGTCGAGGAAGGCGTGATCCCCAAAGACCAAGCCGAGAGTCTGGTCTGCGTGTGTGGCGTGTTCATTCATTGGGAAGCTGAAGACGACAAAAAGATCTTCGGGTACAACTACGAAGCGACGAAGCTCTCGATTGCACGGGCCATGAAGGACGAACCGAGCGCCGAGGAAATGATCGCGAAGAAGAGCGAAGCCAAACATCCGTTCTTCGAAGGATAGCAGGGAGCAGTCAGAAAAGAGCGTTCAGCGATCAGCAGTCAGCATTCAGCCAGAGAAGAACTGACCGCTGATCGCTGAACGCTGACCGCTGATCGATGAAAACGATCCTCATTCAATTCGACACGGATGCTGTGCCGAGCACGTTTGATCGGGTCGTCGCTCTCGATGCCGGTGTCGACGACGTGTTCAGCTACGGCGGTGTGACTCCCGAGAACGTCGAGCCGCTGGTGCACGGGGCGATGTTCACCCGCGGCCCGAACGAACTGAGGAACACGGCGATTTTCATCGGCGGCAGCAACGTGCCGGCCGGCGAGGATCTGCTGAAGAAGGTCTGCGCGATCTTTTTCGGCCCGGTCCGCGTGTCGGTGATGATGGATTCGAACGGTTCGAACACGACGGCAGCCGCGGCAGTCCTGGCGGCGGGAAGACATGTGCCCCTGTCGGAAGCGACGGCACTCGTGTTGGGTGGCACCGGTCCCGTCGGCCACCGGGCTGCGCAGTTGTTGGCCGCACAGGGGGCCGGCGTGCGCGTCGGATCACGGTCGAGCGAACGGGCCCGCAGGACTTGCGACGCGATCGCCGCGGCCGTCAACGACGCCCGGCTGAGGCCGGTGGAAACGGCAACCGACTCCGGCCTGGAAGCCGCTTGCCGCGAGGTCGATTTAGTCATCGCAGCCGGCGCCCCTGGCGTCGAGTTGCTCTGTGCTGAGCGCCGCCGGTCGATCGAGACGCTCAAAGTCGCCATTGACCTGAATGCCGTGCCCCCGGCCGGTCTGGCGGGCGTCGAAGTGACCGACAAGATTGCAGAACGGGACGGGGCGATCTGCTACGGAGCAATCGGAGTCGGTGGGAGCAAAATGAAGATCCACAAAGCGGCGATCGCCAGGCTCTTGGAGGCCAACGATCTGGTGCTCGACACCGAGGCGATCTACCGCATTGGCGAAAAGACGATGAAGCGGTAAGCATTCAGCGGTCAGCTCTCAGCTCTTCTCTGGCTGCATGCTGACGGCTGACCGCTCTTTTCTGACAGTTGATTGCTTCAAGCCTAGCCTCCCATTTGTTTTTTCAGCATTTCCTTTTCCCGCTCCAGCTCTTTGGCGCGGCGTTGTTGCTCCTCATCGTCCTGCTCCTCATCGTCATCGACCTCGGCCGTCTCTAAGACCTCCTCTGCGGTCGCCTCAGCCTTCTTGTGGGGCTTTTCTTCCTTTTCTTCCTGTTTCTCTTCCTCTTCGAACTCCTCTCCCTCATCGAGGTGCAATTGGCTGAGTTTCTCTGTCATGTCCTTGCGGTCGATTGCTTTGGCGAGTGCAGCCTCCGGTTCAATCACGCCGTCTTTGACAAGCTTGAGCATCGCGTCGTTGAGCAGGATCATGCCTTCTCTTCCACCGGTTTGAATCTGCGAGACAATCTGGTAGGTCTTGCCTTCGCGGATCAGGTTGCCGATTGCAGAAGTGACAATCAAAATCTCGAGCGCTGCAATTCGACCGCCGGCTTTTCGTTTGCAGAGCGTCTGGGCGATCACACCGCTGAGACTTCCCGCCAGCATCGTGCGGATCTGTTCCTGGTTGTCGGCGGGAAACTGATCGATAATGCGGTCGACCGTCGAGGCGGCGGTTGTGGTATGCAGCGTGCCGAACACCAGGTGCCCGGTTTCGGCCGTTTCGATGGCGATGTGCGTGGTCTCCAGGTCGCGCATCTCTCCCACGAGCACGATGTCCGGGTCCTCGCGCAGAGCGGCCCGCAGCGCTTTGGAAAACGAGCTGGTGTGATGATGCACCTCGCGCTGGTTGATCAGGCATTTCTTGTTTTCGTGCACAAACTCGATTGGGTCCTCGATCGTGATGATGTGTTCCCGACGTCGTTTGTTGATGTAATCGATCATGGCCGTCAGCGTCGTGCTTTTTCCTGAGCCGGTCGGTCCGGTCACCAGCACAAGGCCCTTGTTGAGCTCACACAACTTGAGAATGGATTCGGGCAGGTTGAGCTGCTCTGCGGTGAGGAAGTCGTTGGGAATAATGCGGAATACGCCGCCGGGTCCTTTCCGGTCTTTGAATGCGTTGCAGCGGAAACGGGCCACCCCCTTGAACTCGTAAGCGAAGTCGACGTCGCCGGTCTCCTCGTACTCCTCGCGCAGATCATCGGGAATGATTTCCTGCAGCATCTTCAAAATTTGGTTTGCCTTCATCGGCGGCGCGTCGACCGTCATGATCGTGCCGTGAACCCGCAACATGGGCGGCGATTCCGTGCTGAGATGCAGGTCGGACGCTTCGAACTTCTGAACTGCGGCAAAATACTTGTCGATCTCAGCCATGCCATCGTTCCTTGCTTCGAGTGCGCGAAACAGCCGGGCGACGAACATAGTGCGACCCGCTTCAACGGCTCGTATCCCGCGAACGCCCGATGACGCCGTCGTCTCCCAGACCTTCATGTTATGCCGATCCGCGGCCAACTGCAAAAGCATTTTTCGCTGCCAGCCGGCTCGGCGATTCCGTTCCTGGCGTTGTGCCGACGAGGTTGGTAGGCTGAGAAGGCGGCGTTTGCGACTAGAGCCGCGCTGCAGACCGTTCGACAGTCATTGGCTACGCGGAGCCGACAAGGTGAACTGCGATGACGCTGAGATCTTTCCGCTTGTTCGAGACGGACGATTCGAGTTGTTCGAGCGTCTTCGCGATGAAGATGAAGATGAAGAGGAACACATCCGATGAATTGCGACGAAGCCTTTGAACGGTTGACCGATCCGAATCGTCGACAAGATGACCAGTTGCGCCGGCATCTGGAAACGTGCCCCCGCTGTCGGCAGATGCAGGAAACGCTGGAGCCGGCGCTGTCGCTGTTCGATGCCGCGCTGGATCCGACCGGCGAAAACTGGACGCCCCCTGCCATTGGTCCAGACTTACCCGAGCTTGACATTTTCTTCTCAGACCACTTCCCCCCGGCCGACGCGGTCGATCTGGCCGAACGGTCGGCCGCCGAACTGGCGGCGCACGCAGAAGCCGAACACCGTCCCGCAAGTCGTCACTGGCTGTACCGCCTCGGTTACGCCGCGGCGTTTCTCCTCGGAGGCGGTGTGACATTCGCTTTCTTCGGATTGAGCCCCCACCGTGACAAACGACCAAGCGGCGCTGCTCGACCCGTAGTTTTCCAGCGCTGCGCGTGGCAGTTTCACGAAGAGGCCGATTCTGCGCCGAAGCCAGACAGTCATGATGTCGTTCTTTCTTGCGTCGCGTGCCACTTGGGGGACGCTTTGGACTGACCGCGCAGAATCGCATCCTCATTTTCCGGAGCTGTATTCTGCGACGTAGCACTCGATGAGCTCAAACGCCTCGGCTTCTCGCGGATCGCCCGTCTTTTCCACCGGGATGCGCAGGGTGGCTAGCTGGTTGAGGATGTCGTCTCGCGGCAACAAATCGATGCGCGTGGCCAGAATCGCCGCTTCGAGGACCGCGTGCTTGGCGCGATTGAACCCGAAGAAATCTCGGATGCGGCCGGCATGCGCGACCCGCGCGAGGATGTTCGCACGCTGCTGGCTGTCGTCGATCGTACAAATCTGGAACTCGTACCAGCGGCAGGCCGATTTCAACACCACGCCGCTGATCGTCTCGGCGGGGAACATCTCCGGCGGCTCGGTGAGCCGTCCGATGGCCGACCGGGCCAGCAGCAGCACATCGTCAACCACATGGAACACGCCGGCGAGTTGCGCTTTGAGGTTTTGATACGTCTCGGACGTCTGGAACGGCCGCAGCCGCAACGTCGTCATCGACCGATCGACGATCGCCCCCATCGGGGCGACGTTGACGTCACTGGCAGCGCTGAGAGTGGTGACAATTCCTTCGAGAATCATGACAAGGCAAAAGTAAAAAGGAAAAAGGCAAAAGGCAAGAGAGGGCACAGCGGTACGGAGACGGGACGATGCTCGACAGGCTTCCTTTGTGCCTTTGCCCCTTTGTCCCTCTGTCCTCCTTTTTCCTTCACCGGTTGATGCCGATGTAGAAACTGAAGACCCGCGTTTCGTCGAAGTCCTCTCGGGTGATGGGAATAGCAAAATCGAACGCGAGAGGAACCGGCCCCATGGCGGGAACCGTCAGCCGCAATCCCGTGCCGACGCTGACTCGAAACGCGTCGAAGCCGGGATCCTCTTCCACCGTTCCCACGTCGCTGAAGAACACCAACGCGATGTTGTCGTCGGCCGTCAAGGGGATCCGGTACTCCGCCGTGGCGAGGGCCAGCCAGCGGCCGCCGATCTCCACGCCGGACTCTCGCGGGCCGACGCCGCGGAACTCGAATCCGCGGAACGTCTGGTAACCGCCGCCATAAAATCGTTCGAAGATCGGCGTCCCCTTGTCGGTCCACCCCAGTTCGCCGCCGATCATCAGGGTGTGCCGTCCGCCACCATCGGGACGGCTGTAGATGGTGAAGTATTGGCGCGCTTCGGCTTCAAACCGAGGATAAGAGAAATCGCCGAACGCCTGTTCGTAACTGAGCTGGGCAAAGTGACCTTCAGCCGGCAGAAACGACGAGTCACGTGTATCGTGCGAGACGGCCGCCCGAAACGTCGACAAATAGTTGCTGCCGACCGATTCGGCCAAAATGCTCGGCGTGGGTCTGTCGGGATTCTCGATGGTCACCTCTTCGAGGCGAAGCGCTGCGCTGGTCGAGATTTCTTGCGTCCACTGCTTGCCGACGCTGATCCGGCCGCCGCCCCGTTGTTCGTCCCAGTCGGGGAAGAAGCGTTTGTAGTAGAATCCGCTCACGCCCAAGCTGTAGTCGGTATCGAGGAAATACGGATCGGTCCAACTGATCATGTAACGGCTGACGACGTTTCCAGGAACGGCTTCTATCCGAAACCGCTGTCCGCCGCCGCGCCAGGCCGTTCCGTCGATGATGTCCTGAAAGCTTCTGGGCGGGCGAAGGATGTCGAAATTCGATTCGTCCAGCACAATCGTGCCCACGACGCCCGCATCGCTGTTCACACCCACGCCGAACATCAATCGGCCGGTCCGGGCTTCGTTCACGTAAACGTTGGCGTCGACCCAGCCCGGAGGCGGTTCGCGCAGCGCCTGGCCGAAGGGATCGCCTTGTGGAGAGTTGTCGTACATCGGATTGGCCGGTTCTGGCAACGGGCCCTCGAAATTCTGACCACGGACGACCTCGATCGGCCGCGGAGCCTCTTTATCGGGAACTGGTGTGAGGCTGATCCGCGGAGCGCGGGCCGGGTCGCGCTCGAAAAGGTGCCCGGCCAGTCGCCGTTCGCTCCGCCGAATTTTCTTGGGATTCGCCAGATCGCCCGACGCGAACAATATCCGGTTGTGGACCACCCGCTCCTTCGTATGCGGATTGTCTCCCTGAATGTGCACGTTGACGCGGCGAATACGATAGACGCGGTCCTCATCGATCTGGTAGATCAGATCGACGACGCCCGGCTTTTCAAGGAATCGCGGGACGGCCTCCACGCGGGCGAACAGACGTCCCAATCGGCCGTACTTCTCCTTCATGCCTTCGACATCCTGACGCATCTTCCGCGCGGTGAAGAACTCGCCCGCGGCCAGCTTCAGGTCTTTGCGCAGCTCCTCATCCTGAAAGATTTGGTTTCCGAGGAGTTCCAACCGGCCGAGTTTGTAGCGGTCCCCTTCCGTAATGATGTACTCAATTTGAGCCCACGAGCGGTTCTTGGAGAAGTGAACCTTGTGGTCGATCTTAACGTCGAAGAACCCCAAATCCTGGTAGTACTGCTTCAACGCGGCGATGTCGTTGGGGATGGTGGCCGGATCGTAACCGCCGCCGAGGAGCCACAAAAAGGCCGTCTTTGTTCTCAGCTTTGTTTTCAGCAGCGAGCCGCTGAAAAACTTGTTTCCGGTGAATTTCACGCGAGTGACTTTGGTTTTGGGACCTTCGTTGATGTCGAAGATGACCTCTCGATCGTCCTTCCCGCCGCCTTTTGCCAGCTCAACCGTCGCGAAAGGATAACCTTTCTCGTGATAATGCGCTTCGATACGCTGGGCCGCCTCTTTGTTCGCCCTCGGGTCGAACGGACTATCCGGTTTCAGCCCGGTGAGCGCTTCGAGGTATTTCGTCTTGATCTTCTTGTTGCCACGATACTCGACCCGCCGCACAATCGGCCGTTCGAGCACTTCGAACACCAACACCAGTCCTGCAGGCGTGCGGCGCAGCCGCGGCTCAACACTGAGAAACCAGCGGGTCGCGTACAGGCTGCGAACATCTTCCCGAATTTGCGACGGCGTGGCCGGTCGGCCCGGCTGCACCTTCACGTATTTGGCGACGGCCGAGGTGGGAATCGTGACGTTCCCTTCAATCTCCACGCTGAGGAGCGGCTCGTTCGATTCCAGTCGATCGGTGTTCAGTTCGCGAGTCTGGGCCGAAGCGGCCGACAACCACCCGGCCTCGGGGATCTTCACCAGTCCCCACCACGCACAGAGCAGGCACAGGGAAAGACCAGCTCGACACCAACCCCAGGCAGTCAAACCGGTGGAGTCCGAGCTATGGGTGTCACCGGCGACACCTTGCATAAGACGGGTTTCCTGAAGTAAGGCACGGCGAAGAGGTTAAGATGTGTCGTGTTGAATCCAAATTTCCGCCCAGGAAGTCTCCTGTGGGGCGTAGCAATAACGGAATCATCCGAGTAAGTCAATGGACGATACGGAGCGCAAAACACAAGCCGTAATCCATTCTGCGCAAATGGGTTGCGACAACAAACCATCGCCGATGACGGCGGCGGGGTGGCGGCGGGGTGGCGGGGCTTTAGAGAGCGAAGCGAACGTGGCCCCGGGGCATGCGCCCTGTTGGCCCGTTGCCCGGATCAGAGTTTCCTGCCAACATGCAAACACGGGGCCACGCTCCCGTTGGTTGCTCACGGGGCCACGCTCCCGTTGGTCGCTCAGGCCCCGCCATCCGGCGCTTCCGCGAAAAGCTGGACAAGTAGCCCCACAATCCACGTGCGTTCGTAGTTCGTAGTGCCCCGATTGATCGGGGCTGTTTCGCGGATCGACCGCATGAATGCGGTCACTACGAACTCAAACGGACTCCGGGCGAAACGCCCCACCGTCGACGGCTCCGCTCGTGGGCCTAATTCCGCGCAGAACTCGGCCCGCAAACCCCGACGCGACTGTTTCTTACGCCACTTTTTCGGCGTTAATACCAGCGCGAACGGGGTTGACGCAAAAATGTTGCCTAAGAAACTTTTTTTGAGGAAAATCTCATACCAAACAGCCCGCCGCAGACGGTAACTCCGCCGGCCGGCATTCTCACACTCCGGCCCACGCCAAGGTTTACGCCCTCTGCTCGCTATCGAACGGTGCCGAATCGTCGCCAGCCGCGCTGCACCCTCGACCGCAGCAACTCGACCCGATTTCCGTCCGTCCTGCCCCTTCCTATCAAACAACCCCAGCCGGGAACCCAGCCGGTCAGGGGCGGACTTTGCACCCTGCCAGCCGACTAGCGACAGTATACTTCGTGCGTAGTCGACGGGTGGATTGTCGATGAAGCGTTGCCACGGCGGGGTGGCGGGGCCTTAGAAAGGACGCGGTAATTCAGCAAAGCTGCAGAAG
>CAZGYE010000059.1:0-22563 GCA_964530165.1 uncultured Planctomycetaceae bacterium | reverse complement strand
ATGGGAAACGGCGGCCGGCCGGCCAACAAGTGCCACAGCAGGCAACCCAGAGAGTACAAATCGGACGCGGCAGTGGGTCGATTTCCCGTGCCGATCAGCTCCGGAGCGACGCCATCGCACTGCTGGGGCGTGAGTCCGTCGTGAATGGACAATTCCGGAGCAATGGCCGGTCTGGTTCCGGCGTCGACGAGAACAGCCACACCGCCGGAGGTCACGCGGACTTTGCATGGCCGGATGTCGCCGTGCACGAATCCGTTCTGCTCCAGCACCGCCAGTCCGTCAAGAAGCTGCCGGGCGATTTCGCTCACGATGGCGGCACGAAATCGGCCCCGGCGTACCAGGTACTGATTCAGGTCGTGACCGGGGACGTACCGGCTGACGGTGACGAGTTCGTCGTCGAGCGCCAGACAGGCGTGTGGAGCAACGATCGAGGGATGTGCGACCGCTTTCAGTCCGCAAAGGAGCTGCTCGAGACTGGCAAGTCCGGCGGAGAGCAATTCCGGCGGGTAGCGCATCAGCCTCAGCACGCAACGCTCGTTGCCGTCGCGGCGACGCGCCAGAAGGGTCGTCGAAGCCGGGCTGCGCCCCAACTCATCGACCACCACGCAGGGTCCGACTCGCAATCGTTGGGGATGGGGTGATTCGAGAATTCGCGCCT
The DNA here is from genome assembly GCA_964530165.1 of uncultured Planctomycetaceae bacterium. Classification (GTDB taxonomy): domain Bacteria; phylum Planctomycetota; class Planctomycetia; order Planctomycetales; family Planctomycetaceae; genus CAZGYE01. The sequence continues at coordinate 21,905 of CAZGYE010000059.1, read as the reverse complement.
GAAATGGTGTCAGTTTGCGCGCCTGGACCAGGGCGTCAATCCAGATGGTGTCGAACGCAGGCAAGTCGTGCGCTAAACGTTTGACTCGCCCCCGACAGCGCCGCAAATCGCGCGGAGAGCAAAGCCCGAGATCCTCCAGGCGCTTCACCAATTGTTTCGACGGCGGTTCGATCAAGCGGACCACTTGACTGTCTGGGTCATGGAAAGTGTGCGTTACCGAGCGGTGACATTGCCAACCCGCGACTTGAGGCGGCAAAATATCCAAAATCTCGCCTGGGTGCCAGACCCATCTGTGGAATTCAGTCGATTTTGACCTAGCGGCCGGTTAAAATTGATTCCACAGGTGTTGTGGGGCAGGCTTTCCAGCCTGCCGATTGGCCGTGGCAGGCTGGAAAGCCTGCCCCACACGCGACGGGACAGGTCCATTCCGCTCTGATAGACCACTCGCGTCACTCATTTTTGAAATCTTCAGGGTTTTCAAGGTGGAGGAAACGTGCAACAATACCTCCGGGATGGATTGTTAATCAGGTATTGTGGGGCAGGCTTTCCAGCCTGCCGATTGGCCGTGGCAGGCTGGAAAGCCTACCCCACACTCGCCGAGGAGCCGCGATGACCGATCAGTCGGACGAAATGTATTTGCGCAGAATTCTCAAGTCGACCGAGGTCGGTGAGCTGGCGTTGACGACCGGCCCGTCGCTGAGGACGACGAACACCATCGCGGATGCTGCCGTCGAAATGTGGAACCAGAGTCACGGCAGTGTCGTGATTTGTACTGACGAAAGGTTGGTGGGCATATTTACAGAGCGTGACCTGCTGCGGACCATCGGCGAGAACCGCAGTATGGAGACGCCGCTCTCGGAGGTGATGACTGCCGGCCCGCAGACCGTCGCCAGCAGTGATTCGCTGTTCGACGCGATCGGCTGGATGGATCAAGGCGGCTATCGGCGATTGCCGGTGGTCGACCCGTCCGGCGCCCCGGCGGGCATTGTCGACGTGAAAGTCATCACCCACTTTCTCGTGGAAATTTTTCCCGCGGGAGTTTATAACCAAGCTTCACACGCCCAGTCGATTACCAGAAACCGCGAAGGAGCGTAACGGTATCCCCCAATGAGACGCCCTCCCACGAGGCACCCCCGGCCACTGGAAACTCAAACGCACCATCCCCGGACCAATCAGCAGCGATGTGCGCGGACCAAGCCGATTGACACTCTGTTTCTCCGTCTCGCACACGATCCGCGCACCGTGCAACTTTTTTTCGAGGAGTCTGTGAACGATGGCATCAACTGACGTTGCTGCTGAGGAGAGTACAAACGGCAAGCGAAGTGAACAGCTCGAAACCGTCGTCATCCGTTTTTGCGGTGACAGCGGTGACGGCATGCAGTTGGCCGGGACGCAGTTCACGAACGTTTCGGCGGTCTTCGGAAACGACGTGAGCACGCTGCCCGACTTTCCCGCCGAAATCCGCGCGCCGGCCGGCTCGTTGGGCGGTGTCAGCGGTTTCCAGTTGAGCTTTTCCAGCCGCGACGTGTACACACCCGGCGATCAGGTCGACACGCTGGTCGCCATGAACCCCGCTGCTCTGAAGACGAATTTATCTGACCTGAACCGGGGCGGAACGCTGATCGTTAACGAAGACGCGTTCGACAAGGCAAACATTGCCAAGGCTGGTTACGACGCCAACCCACTGGACAGCGATCAGGCATTGGCCGGATACCGAGTCCACAAGGTTCCGATGACCCGCCTGACGCGCGATGCCGTCGGCGGACTCGGACTGTCGACGCGGGAAGCCGATCGGTGCAGGAATTTCTTCGCACTCGGCCTGGTCTACTGGCTCTACGATCGGGACCCCAAGGGAACCGAAGAGTGGGTGAAATCAAAATTCGCGAAGAACACCAGCATCGCCGACGCCAACTTGCAAGCGCTCAAGGCCGGTTCCGACTACGGGTTCTCGACCGAATCGTTTGCGGTGCACTATCGGGTGGCGCCGGCCAAGCTGGCTCCCGGCAAGTACCGCAAGATTACCGGCAACGAGGCGTTGGCGTTCGGTTTGGTCACCACGGCAAAACTTGCTGGGAAGAAGTTGTTTTTTGCCGGGTACCCCATCACCCCCGCCAGCGAAATCCTGCACGAGTTGTCGAAGCTGAAGCACTTTGGCGTCCGGACGTTTCAGGCGGAAGACGAAATTGCCGCCATGACAGCATGCGTCGGCAGCGCCTTTGCCGGTGAACTCGCAGTGACCGCCAGCAGCGGGCCGGGCATTTGTCTGAAGGGCGAAGCAATCGGGCTGGGCGTGATGACGGAATTGCCCGTGGTCATCATCAGCGTGCAGCGCGGCGGACCGAGCACGGGATTGCCGACGAAGACCGAACAATCGGATTTGTTGCAGGCCCTGTTCGGCCGCAACGGCGACTCACCGCTGCCGGTTTTGGCGGCGGCGACTCCGGCAGACTGCTTTCGCATGGCCCAGGAAGCCATGCGGATTGCCGTCGAGTTCATGACGCCGGTGTTTCTGCTTTCCGACGGATACATCGCCAACGGCGCCGAGCCGTGGGCCATTCCGAACATCTCTGACCTGAAGCCGATCCAGGTGTCACATCCCACCGAGCGCAATGGAGACGGCGAATTCCTCCCGTACGAACGGGACGAAAGGCTCGTTCGTCCATGGGCGCGCCTTGGTACGCCCGGATTGGAACACTGTGTGGGCGGGCTGGAGAAAGCCAACGTCACCGGTCACGTCGAGTATTCGCCAGAAAACCACCAGCAGATGACGGACATTCGCGCGGCCAAAATTGCCGGCATTGCCGATTACATCCCTGAGCAGCAGGTCCAAGGACCGAAAACGGGCAAGCTGTTGGTGGTGAGTTGGGGGGGGACCTACGGTGCCGTGCGGTCCGCCGTCGAGCGTTTTCTCGCCCAGGACCAACCGGTCGCTCATGCCCACCTGCGTTACCTGAATCCGTTCCCGCGAAACCTGGGCGATTTGATGAGCCGCTACGACAAAGTGCTGATCCCCGAACTGAATACCGGGCAACTCCGTTTCCTGATTCGGGCCAACTACCTGGTCGACGCCGTCGGGCTGAATAAGGTTCAAGGGAAGCCGTTCCTCGTCAGCGAAATCGCCGAGAAGATAGGGACTATTTTGGAAAACGAAATCTCATGAGCGCCCAACTCCCCATGCTGAATGCGAAAGATTTCGCCAGCGACCAGGAAATCCGCTGGTGTCCACGATGCGGCGATTACTCCATCCTGGCCCAGATGAAAAAGGTGCTGCCGACCCTGGGAATCCCGAAAGAGAAATTTGTATTTGTTTCCGGCATCGGTTGCTCCAGCCGGTTTCCCTATTACATGGACACTTACGGGTTCCACGGCATCCACGGTCGCGCTCCGGCCATTGCCAGTGGTATCAAGATCAGCCGGCCCGATCTGCAGGTTTGGGTGATGACCGGTGACGGCGACGCCCTGTCGATCGGTGGGAACCACCTGATACACGTCATCCGCCGCAACGTCGACCTGAAAATCGTGCTGTTCAACAACCGGATTTACGGCCTGACCAAGGGCCAATACTCGCCGACCAGCCCGCTGGGCGCCCGGACAAAAAGCACACCCTACGGTTCGGTCGAAATTCCGCTGAGTCCGCTGTGTGTGGCGATCGGGGCGGAAGCGACGTTTGTTGCTCGCTCGGTGGACGTCGACATTAAGCATCTGACCATGGTCCTCGAACGGGCCGCCCACCACCAGGGAACGGCGTTTGTCGAGGTCTATCAGAGCTGCAACGTCTTCAATTCCGGCGCATTCCTCTACGCCTCGAAAAAAGACGTCAAAGGGGACAACCTCATTTACCTCGAACACGGCAAACCGCTCGTTTTCGGGAAGAACAGGGACAAAGGCATCCGCGTCAGCGAGATGAGCCGGCCGGAAATTGTCCAGCTCGATGGCGGGACCAACGAAGACGACCTGCTCTTCCACGACGAACAGGCAACCGAACCGAGCCTCGCGTTCCTATTGTCCCGCATGCGTTACCCTGAGTTTCCTGAACCAATGGGCGTGTTCCGCGCCATCCGCCGGCCTACGTACGACCAAAGTGTCCAGGAGCAAGTGGAACAGACCGTCCGGGACAAGGGAGAGGGCGATCTGGAGGCCCTTTTCTGCAGCGGAGACACCTGGACCGTCCCATAATTATGGGATTTTCAATTTTCAATTTTGGATTTGCCAAAATGATGTGCCCCGATTGTGGCTACGACAACATCGACGGCGTCGACATCTGCGAAGCCTGTGAGCAACCGCTCGTCGAGTTTGATCCGTCAGGCACGGAACTCGAACAGTCGATCAGCCGTCACTGTATCGAGGCGCTCTGCCAGAAGTCGCCGATCGGCGTTTCTCCGTCGACGACTCTCCGCGACGCCGTGGGCGAGATGAACAAGCACAACATCGGTTGCCTACTGGTCTTAGACGACGAAGAACTCCTCGGCGTGTTCACCGAGCGGGACGTGTTAAACCAGGCCGCCAAGAACTTCGACACGCTCGACCACCCGGTCGCTGAATTCATGACCCCTTCGCCCGTGACCGTCACCAAGCAAGACTCCATCGCTTACGCGCTGCATGCTATGGATTTGGGCGGGTATCGGCACATGCCCATCGTGGACGAAGCCGGCCATCCCGTCGGCGTCATCTCTGTCCGCGACATCCTGCGATTCCTTTGCATCCGCTTTGCCGAGCTGCGGAAAAAAGATTTGTAAAGTAGACTGGATGAAGGTCCTGGTCCTCGGCAACTCCCAGACGTCCGAAATGCGGCCCATTGTCGCGTGCATCCGGCGGCACGCTGCCGCGGGCGCCGTCGAGTGCGTCCAGAGGATTGACCACGCCGTCGGCTTAGCGAACCATCGGCACTGGTTTCCAGATTTGGGCGTCGTCTGTCAGCATTTTCCCGACGAATTCTCGCGCGCGAACGTCGAGCGGCTGCTGAGCCTGCTGCCGGTCACTCGCTGGGTGTGCTGCTTCGGTGCCTGGTGCGAATCGGACGGGCGAAACCGCGACATGTGGCCGCTCGCGGTGCGCATCTCGGCCCGCTGTGCGGGCAGCCGCATCCGCCGAGAACTGGACGTGCTGGCTGGCGAGCAAGCGGCGCTCCCGTTGACCGCTGCACGGGACGAGATCTTCGAATTTGACTGTCCCGGGGGTGAAAAAGGGGACAGGTCCAATTTGTGCGTAGCACCCTGCGGGCCGTCCCGGCAAATTGGACCTGTCCCCTTTTTCAATCCGCCTCGTTCAATCGCGGTGATGACTGCCGACTCCGAGCTGCGCCGCTGGGTGGGAGATCTGCTCCGGGCGGCCGGCCACCGCATCTTGACGGCAACCGACGACGACGTGACTCCGGATGCTGTTGTCTGGGACGTCGATCCGTGGAGCGACCTGGTGGCCGGTCAATTGCGCGAGTTCTCCGCACAAAACCCCAAGGGGACGATTGTCGCATTGGCGGCGTTTGCCCACCCAGAAGATGTGGAATCGCTCAAAGCGTGCGGCGTCGACACCGTCCTCACCAAGCTCACCACGCACAACGACCTGCTCGAGTCCCTTCGAAGTGCTTAGAAGCCACAATCCGGGTTAATCACCCGCCTTCGTCGGGCCGATATACCTTTCAGGGCCCCTGAGGGGCTTTCGCGATTCCTGTGGGGCGCAACAGGTCGCGATTTGTACACAAGGAGGTTATCGTGTCCGAAGAATACCTTCCGGAAGGCGAACTCGACGGCGACGGCGACATGTACCTCGACGAGGAGCTGGAACTCGACGACGAGGTCGAAGAAATCACCAGTGAGGAGGTCGACCGCGTTGTGGCCGTCCTGGAAGAGCTCATGGAGAGCGTCGACAGCGAGAACATCAAGGTCCACCTCGACGAGGCTTCGACGCATATCTACTATCTGATCTACGAAGACGACGAAAACGCGGACGACATCTCCGAGGCCGCGTAGTACACGGCCAAGCCCAAAACTGGGCGTAGCGGAATTCGCAAGAATTCCGTTGCTCCATCACTCACCCCGTCATCGGAATCGTTGGGTTGTCTCTTTGAGAAACCTTTCATTTTTACTCTGAGAAATGAACCCTGGGACGGTTCGTTTTCTCCAACTGTCCGATGAACGCCAGAGCCAGTGGCGATTTCGCGTTTGCAGCGATCTCTTCAAACGGTCCCCGCTCGGTGATCCGACCATTTTCCAGGACTGCCAGAGAATGGCACAGTTCTCGAACTTCGAGTGGGTCATGTGTCACCAAAACGAGCGAGAAACCGAGCAAAGACTTCAGCCTGCCGATTTCGCGGATCATCGACTCTTTGGTCAGTAGGTCGAGGCCCCCGAACGGCTCGTCCAACAACAACAGCTTTGGCTGCATCGCCAGTGCTCGTCCGAGGGCGACACGTTGTTGCTGACCGCCAGAGAGCGTTCCAGGCCGACGATCCGCCAACTCCTCGATTTCACATAGCTTGAGGGCTTGTTCTACGCGGCTTCGATGTTCCCCACGCGACAAACCAAGTCCCGACAGGCCCAAACGCACGTTGCCTGCCACGGTGAGATTGGGCCAAAGCGCCAGATCTTGAAACAGCATCGCCACACTGCGACAGTGGGGCACAAGGAGCAAGCGGTTGCCGCTCGTCGCAGGTTGACCGCCGATGAAGACCTCGCCAGGTTCGGGGACTTCCAACCCGGCAATAATCCGCAGCAGCGTCGACTTGCCGCTGCCCGACCTGCCCAGCAACGCCACCGATTCGCCTTCCGCGATGTCCAAGTCCACGCCGTCGAGGACCCGTTCCTCACCGAGCTGACAGACCAGAGCACGACAACTCACCAACGTGCTGCTCATGCTGTTCTCCTTGACCAGAAGCGGGGAAGCTGGGATGTGGCGACGAGCAGTAGGACCACGCTGAAGAGATAGATCAAACACAGCGATGCGACAAGTCCTTCGGGGCTGTTGGCCATGACGGTAAAGATGGCCACGGGCAGCGACTGCTTCCCCGGCGGCTGGAGCAGGTGCGTTGTCGTGATGTCCGCCGCCGAGAGCACCATGACCAGCAGCAGACTGATGGTCATCGTGGGTGTCAGGGCCGGAAGAAGAACACGGTAGAGCAGCCGGCCGGGAGATACGCCGTGGACTGAAGCCGCATCGGTCCAAGACGGCGACAAACTTCCCACACCACGCATCATGGCGACCGTGGCAACGGGCAGAAAACGAAGGCCCAGCACCAGAGCAACGGTCAGCCGACTTCGCGTGAGCCAATCGAGTTCAGGTGGTGCATGGGTGGCTATGCTGATGACGCCAAGTGCGGCCAATGCCGGCGGCAACGCCAAGAGCATCAGCAGCACCGCCAAAACGAACAAACGAAGCCGTGAGTCCCGTCCTGCGGCCAAGGCTGCGATCAATGCGAGTAATGCGGCCAAAAGGCCGGCGCCGCCCGTGTAGTACAGTGTCGAGCCGACCGTAGCCCACAGCTTTTGTGCCGCACGCTGAAGCATCGGATTGCTGAGCGCTGGCAAGCAAAGCCCCAGCGTAGGAGTCGCGATCCCAACGGTGCTAATAGAAATGAGACTCAGCATCGCAATCCCACTCAGAACACGGTGGGGATAAGGCAGAGCGGGGCGCGTCTGTCGAGCCAACATTGCAGCGGCCAGTGACGGCAACCCCACGATCAGTATCGGCAAGGTCAGCAGAAGTACCAGACCGCCGAGCATCAGACACTCTCGACCCGCGAGATTGTAATCGTACAGTGCCGAGAAACTGGTCCTAATCTCAACCGCTACGGACCGCGTACCGAAGATCAACGGGGCGCCTGCGTCTGAAAGCGTGAGGATTCCCGCCAGTAAAGCGGCGAGGACTGCGACCGGAGCACATGCTCGCCCCGACTGTTTGAGGACGGCCCACTCGCCGCCGTGCAGCCGTGCGGCGTCGATCTGCGAAGCGGTCACATTGCGGCACGCCGCCCAGGTTGCGAAAAATGGCAACGGTATCCCTTGAATCCCAAGGACAAACAGGCATCCAACAAATCCCGTGGGCGACGGCAGCCAGGCGAGCCATTTGGCGGCAGTCAAGTTGCTCCAGCCGATCGACGGCAGAAACGAGGGGAGTAAGAGTGGCAACGCCTGAAACAGCACAAGCGGCGAACGACCGGGGAAACGGTAGAGGGCGGAAAGCAGGCCCAACGGCAAGCCAATCAGCAAGCTGAAAGCCGCGACTCCGACTCCCAGCAAAAGGCTACTCGAAACCGACTCGGAAAACGCGCTGCTCCACAGCGGTCGAGTGGAGTCATCCGCGACCGCAGTGACAACGAGCGGCAGCACCGGAGCAATTGGCAGGCTCAGCACGCCAATCAGAACAGCTCGCCGCCAGAATGTTCTCCGCCCGTATTCCACCATAAAGGTCACAGGTTCTTGTCCACCCATTCCTTGAGGTAACCACCGGAGAGTGCTTCCAGCTCGTCTGCCAGGGAACCGTAATCGACCGACATCGCCTTGAGGTCGGCGACCCGCTTGAACGGAAATCCTTCGGGCAGCGTGACGTCACCGCGCAGCGGCATTTGGGCTGCCTCGCTGCGAGCCAGGGCTGCTTCCGTCTCTGCACGGAGCAAGTAGTCGATGAATTGTTTCGCACCATCAGGATTCGGGCCTCCCGCGATCAACACGGCAGCGTTGGGCATCACGAGCGTTCCCATGCCATCGGCATCAGGATAGACAAACCCCACAGGTTTTCCCTCCTCAATGGCGACATGCACATCGTCCGTGTCGGTCAAGCCGACTGCAAATTCACCGTTGGCGACTCGCCGGCGGACCTCGCCGTTCGACGAAAGGATTTTCACGTCGTTGTTCACCAGCGCACCGAGAAATTTCTTCGCTTCATCGTCCCCCATCACCTGGAACAGGGCGGCCACGTGCATCGACGTCGTTCCAAACAGAGGATTCGCCAGACACGCCTTGCCTTTGAATCGCGGATCGGACAAGTCACGGATCGACGTGGGCCTTTCCGCTTCGGGCACGAGGTCTTTGTTGTAGATGATGACCCGCGCACGGGCGGAAAACGAGGTCCAATGCCCCGATGGATCGGAAAACGCGGTGGGTAGCCCCTCCGCAGCAGGTGACTTGTATGCGGCTGAGACGCCTTTGGCCTTCAGGATGGCGGCCCGAACAAGATCGCCGCTCCAAAACACATCCGCTTGTGGACGGTTCTTCTCTGCAATCAGCCGATTCAACAGCCCCGTGCTTTTGGTTTCTTCCGTATCCGGCAGCAGCTCGACTTTGATGCCGGTCTGTTGCTCAAACTGCCTGCAAATTGGTTCGGCGAAGATTTCGTCAACGGACGTGTACACGACAATCCGCTTATTTCTATCAGACGCATCTGGACTCCCGCAACCCACGAGACCTATCAGCATGAGCGAGCAGACACCGATCCGTAATGATCCAGTGGAATTCACGGCAGAACCTCCGTTGCCCTTTCCTCTGTTCACCACAGTGATCGTTTCCGCGTCACTTCTTCGGGGAAGCCACCATGAGCTTGTCGAAAGACGTGACGGCATCCGCCTTCGTCCACAGCCCAACCTTGCCCGCTTTCCCGATGGAAGCGTCTCGAACGTCGAGTTTCCTGCTGTTGACGGAGCACACAATCACATCACCACGCATCACGACGCGGATCGTGTGCCACTTCCCGGCGTCAGCCTTGAAGTCCATGCTGGCCAACTGAATCCGCCTCCCCGCGATCACTTTGTAGATGCGGAAGTTGTTCTCCAACGGATTCTGTCGGCAAATGTAATAGTTGTCCACGTCCTGATACCGCCACACGGGACCGCCGCCCTGGTCAATTCTCCCTTTGTTTGCTTTGAATGAAACCGTCATGTCCACGTCGGTGTAGCTCGTCTCGTTCGCCACACACAAGTTGAACAACCGGTTCGGTCCCTCCGATGAAGTCTGAGCCAGCACTTTGGAGCCTTTCGGGGCCGAGGCGTCCTCAACCACCTTCCACAGACTGCCCGGCCCCTTGCCGGTCTTCGCCGCCGACCAGCCTTTGGGCAGCTTGCCGAGGGTGGCATCCTCGAAGTCCCAGCGCTGCGATTGCGGTTTGCTCGACGCGACCAAGAACAAAGCGGCCATGGCAGCAAGCACACAGAGACGTTTCATCGTGAGTCCTCCCGTTTTTTGAGCTTCACCCTGATCAGCCGCTTCGCCGTGTCGATTCGGACAACTTTCCCGAAATCGATTTTCTTGGCGAAGGCGTTGACGTCTTTCACTGGCGAGACCTCGAACTTGGTTCGCCCTTCGGCAATGTCTGACAACGCAAGACCAAGGTCCGGGTCGTCGGTCAGAGTGAGCAGTTCCTCAGCCAGTGTCTCGTCGGTCTTGTCATCGAGCTGCGTCTGCATCACGATGGTCACGGTGTCGGTGCTGGGTGAGAGCGCGGCAGGTCCGCCCGCCAAACCACGCGACCTGAGCAGGACCATGAGCGGAGCCATCGTTCCCTGGAGAACCAGGTTGAACTCCGAAGCCGTCTTGGTCCCCTCCAGACTGTCGAGGAACTGCTCGACGCCGTCAAGCTGCTTGAGGACTTGTTCTTTGTTCTGCGCCAGACTCTCCGGCGTGATCTTTGCCAGGCTTTGCTTGGCCGCTTCGATGCTTGCATTCCATTGGTCGGCCAGTCGCTTGGGGATCCATTTTCCCTCGATCCTCACGAACTCGACTTCTTCCGTTTTGGCCGGTTCGCCCGCGAATTCCAGCTTGACGGTGGCCCTGCCCGCCGCGGCGGACCGGTCCCCGCCGGACCGGAGAACGCTGGTCTTGGAGACCGAAAGATTCTTCTGGAACGTGGTGCTCAGCGGATCGCCCGGAGTCACCGCCGAGAGCTTCGATAACTGGCTCATCATGCTTCCGCCGGTCTCGGCCAGAAAGTCACCGACGTCGATCTCCTTGAGTTTCTCCAAGTCGGACATGTCGCTGCTCGCCAGCGTGCCGAGCAAACCGGCCGCCGCGTCCAAATCGGCGGCAACTTCGTCGACGGCGACCCGTTCGGATTGTTTCCACAACGGGCTTTCCAGGATGAACCGCCTCTTGGTCTCGAGAATCTTCACAATCCGCCGGGCGATCTTGAAGCCGCGGTTCCACAAGTCGGCGTCCATTCTCCGCGCGAAGTCGTGAACCAAATCGTTCACGTCCCGCTGGTAGCCGCTGGGCAGAAACTCCCAAAGGGCTTGCGGCTTGTTTTCCTTCAGACCCTCGACGACGGCCAGAATGGCTGCATCGGGAGTTTCCGGGACTTTTGCAGGTCTGTTCGATCCGTCGACGGCTGGCTTTGCTCCGTTCTCGGGGGCCTCATTCGCGGTGGCAGCTCGGTCGGGCGTCTTACCGCTGCCGGCCGGAGAGGATTCCGGCTTGGCACATCCAGTGACCGACAGTACCGACGCCGTCAGCAGCAGCCCGAATCGGCAAGTCAATCTGGTCATCAAGAGCGCCTTTCTTTTCCTTTCGGAACTTTCGGAACCAAGCTGTCCGGACCGGAGCAACATCCTCTCCGCACGATCCTGCCGTCGTTATTTTACACTCCGGCACCGATTTCGTCCGCCTGGATGTGAGAGAGACCGGCCATTCGGCTATTCCGGTGTCACGATTCTCGCGGGTGAAAAAGGGGACAGGTCCAATTTGCCGGGACGGCCCGCAGGGTGCTACGCACAAATTGGACCTGTCCCCTTTTTCACCCCCCGTGATTTTCCAGCCCGCCAGACTTGACGACGCCCCTGCTCCGTTTTAGACTAGTATTCCCGTCGGTCATGCTGTCCTGGATATGCCATCATCCTGCTGGAGAAGCAGTTTCACACCCGGTTGATTGACCGGTCGAAACGGCCGCTGGAGCTCACGTCGGCTGGTCAGGTCTGGTGAAAAAGGGGACAGGCCCGCCGCGGCGGACCTGTCCCCTTTTTCACCCGCGTTCCCCTCGACCATCGGCTGGGCGAACGGATGTCGGTTCCGGTTGCCGAACTGAACGGCGAAGCGTGCGTCGCCTTCATGCCTTACCGGAGAAACAACAAGCAACGTTATGACTGATCAGCATCGGCAAACTGGGCGCCAAACGGCCCGCAACTCCAACACCCTCCCGGGTGAAAAAGGGGACAGGTCCAATTTGCCGGGACGGCCCGCAGGGTGCTACGCACAAATTGGACCTGTCCCCTTTTTCACCCCCGGACTGTACCGCCCGGAATTCGAGCACGACAGTTGCGGTGTCGGTTTTGTGGCGAACATCAAAGGTGCGCGCAGCCGGCAGATCATCGACGATGCCGAGCGGATCTTGCGGTACATGGCCCACCGCGGCGCGTGCGGCTGCGAAGCCAACACCGGCGACGGGGCCGGCATACTGACCGCGCTGCCGCACGAGTTCCTCGCCAAAACGGCCGCGAGCGACCTCGGCGTCCGATTGCCGGAACCGGGACGATATGGCGCGGGGATTGTCTTCCTGCCGAGGAATCCCGACCAGCGCGCGATTTGCAGGCAGACGGTCAACCAGATCGTCGCCGAACAGGGTCAAAAGCTGCTCGGTTGGCGGCCCGTGCCGAGAGACCCGGACAAGGCCGACATCGGCCCGTCGGCCCGCGCCGCCGAGCCGGTCATCGAGCAGCTCTTCATCGCCGCTGACGATCGCCTGGACCAAGAGGCCCTGGAACGGCAACTGTTCGTGATCCGCAAGATGGCGAGCCATCGGCTGCGACTCGGCGAGCTGTCCGAGAGGTTGATGTTCTACATCTGCTCTCTGTCGACCAAAGTCATCATTTACAAAGGCATGCTGACCCCGCCGCAGCTCATGCCCTATTACCCGGACCTTCAAGATCCGGATTACAAAAGCCATCTGGCGATGGTGCACTCGCGGTTCTCGACGAACACCTTTCCCAGTTGGGACCGCGCCCAGCCGAACCGTTTCATGTGCCACAACGGCGAAATCAACACGCTGCGGGGCAATACGAACTGGATGTTCGCCCGGCAAGGCGTGATGCAGAGCGACCTGTTCGGCGACGATCTCGAGAAACTGTTCCCGGTCATCGAGCCGGAATGCTCCGACTCGGGGAACTTCGACAACGCGCTGGAACTGCTGCTGCACGCCGGCCGCTCTCTGCCCGAAGCGGTGATGATGATGATTCCCGAAGCGTGGCAGAACCATCATTCAATGCCCGAAGACAAGCGGGCCTTCTACGAATACTACTCGGCCGTGCAGGAACCGTGGGACGGGCCGGCTTCCATCTCGTTCACCGACGGGCGTTACATCGGCGCGGTGCTGGACCGCAACGGTTTGCGGCCGAGCCGGTTCTACGTCACCAAGGATGACAAAGTCGTGATGGCCAGCGAAGTTGGCGTGCTCGACATCGACCCCGCAAACGTCAAATACAAAGGCCGGCTGCAGCCGGGCAAGATGTTCCTCGTCGATTTCGAGCAGGGCCGCATCATCGACGACGACGAGCTCAAGCACGACGTTGCCCATCGGCGTCCCTATCGAGAGTGGCTCGAACGGCAGCGAATTCAGTTGGGCGAGCTGCCGCCGGCCGACGACGCCCCCCACGACATCGAAACCGGCGAACTGCTCGAGAAGATGCAGGCGTTCGGCTATACGTCCGAAACGCTGAAGTTCATGCTCATCCCGCTCATCCAGGTCCAGAAAGACCCAATCGGCGCCATGGGCGACGACGCCGCGTTGGCCTGCCTCAGCGACCAGCCGCGGATGCTCTACGATTATTTCAGACAGCTCTTCGCACAGGTGACCAACCCCGCGATCGACTCGATTCGCGAGGCAGTGATCATGTCGCTGGAGTGTACCATCGGTCCGGAAGGCAACCTGCTCGACACCACCGAAGAGCAATGCCACCGGCTGCTGGTCCCCCATCCGATTCTGACGAACGAAGAGTTGGCAGCGCTGAAGCATTTGGATTTCCGCGGCTGGCGGACGAAGACGATCGACATCACGTATCCGCGTCCCGAGGGCGCCGGCGGCCTTCGGCCCGCGTTGGAGCGAATCTGTCAGGAGGCGACCGACGCCATCTCCAACGGGTACAGTCTGATCATTCTTTCCGACCGCAAACTTGCGGCGGACCGCGTGCCGGTCAGTTCGCTGCTGGCCTGCGGCGCGGTGCATCACCACTTGGTCCGCAACGAGTTGCGGACACGGATCGGCATCGTGCTCGAATCGGGCGAGGCCCGCGAAGTTCACCACCACTGCCTGCTGATCGGCTACGGCGCCGACGCCGTCAATCCCTACATCGCCTTCGAAGCGCTGACACAGGCCCGTCGAGACCACATGCTCGGCGAGAAATGGACCGATCAGAAGATCATCGCCGCCTACCGCAAGGGGGTGGCCAATGGCATGCTCAAGGTGATGGCCAAGATGGGCATCTCGACGCTGCAAAGTTACAAGGGGGCGCAGATCTTCGAGGCCCTCGGACTGAACAGCGAAGTGGTCGACACCTGCTTTGCCGGCACCGCCAGCCGCATCGAAGGGGTCGGGTTCGACGTCATCGCCGAAGAATCGCTGCGGCGACACGAAACCGGTTATCCGCTGCGGGACCAGCCCCGGCTGCCGGTGTTGCCGAATCCGGGCCACTTTCAGTGGCGTCAGTCCGCCGAGAAGCACGCGTGGAATCCGCACACCATTGCCAGCCTTCAGGCGGCCGCCCGGACCGGCGACCAGAACGCCTACAACCGGTTCGCCCAATTAGTCAACGACGAGACCAGCCGCGAGTGTCACCTGCGCGGCTTGCTGCGGTTCAAGCAGGGGAATTCCACCGGCGGTGCCGGGCCAACCGGCGGTGCCGGGCCGATTCCGTTGGAAGAGGTCGAGCCGGCCAGCGCAATCGTCAAGCGATTCTGCACCGGGGCCATGAGTTTCGGGTCGATCTCGGCCGAAGCCCACGAGTCGCTGGCGGTGGCCATGAATCGACTGGGCGGCAAGAGCAACACCGGCGAAGGCGGCGAAAACTACGCCCGCTTCCCACTGCTGCCCAACGGCGATTCCAAGCGATCGGCCATCAAGCAGGTGGCCTCCGGACGGTTCGGTGTGACGAGCTGGTATCTGACCAACGCCGACGAGCTGCAAATCAAAATCGCCCAGGGCGCCAAGCCAGGCGAAGGGGGCGAACTGCCCGGCCACAAGGTCGATGCGATCATCGCGGCCACCCGTCACTCCACGCCGGGTGTGGGGCTGATCAGCCCGCCGCCGCACCACGACATCTATTCCATCGAAGACCTGGCCCAGTTGATCTTCGACCTGAAGAACTCCAACCCAGCCGCCCGCATCAGCGTGAAGCTGGTCTCGGAGGTCGGCGTCGGCACGATTGCCGCCGGAGTTGCCAAAGGACACGCCGACAACATCCTCATTTCCGGCGCCGCCGGGGGAACCGGGGCCTCGCCGTTGACCAGCGTCAAACACGCCGGCCTGCCGTGGGAGTTGGGCATCGCCGAAACCCACCAGACGCTGGTAAGGAACGACCTGCGCAGTCGGGTCCGGCTACAGGTCGACGGCCAGTTGAAGACCGGCCGCGACGTCGCCATCGCTTGCATGCTCGGCGCCGAGGAGTTCGGCTTCGCGACGGCGCCGCTCATCACTCTGGGCTGCCTCATGATGCGGAAGTGTCACCTCAACACCTGTCCGGTCGGCATTGCCACGCAGGACCCGGAGCTGCGTGCAAAATTCAACGGCAAGCCGGAGCACGTGATCAATTACTTCCTCATGGTCGCCGAGGAATGCCGGCAGATCATGGCCGAGCTGGGCTTCCGCACGATCCGGGAAATGATCGGCCGCTGCGACATGCTTGAGATCGACGACGCCGTCGATCACCCGAAGGCCAAATGGCTCGACCTGAGGGGGATTCTCACGCCGGCCAAAAAGCCGCACGATGACGTCAAAGTATTCTGCACCAAATCGCAGGTCCACGGGCTCGAGGAGGTTTTGGACAACGATTTGATCATGAAGAGCTGGGTGCCCGTGCACGGAGGGGCGCCGGTTCGATTCAAAATGGACGTCGAGAATATCGACCGGGCGTTCGGGACGATGCTCAGCCATCACGTCTCCAGGCATTGGGGCGCCGATGGGCTGCCCGACGACACGATCCACATCGACTGCCACGGGTCGGCCGGGCAGAGTTTGGGCGCGTGGCTGGCCCACGGGGTGACGATCGAGTTGGAAGGCGACGCCAACGATTACGTCGGCAAGGGGCTTTCGGGCGGACGGCTGATCGTCACCCCGCCCAAGCCCTCGACGTTCAAGCCCGAGGAGAACATCATCATCGGCAACGTGGCCCTGTACGGCGCGGTACACGGCGAGGCATACTTCCGGGGCGTCGCCGCCGAGCGGTTCTGCGTCCGCAACTCGGGCGCGCTGGCGGTCGTCGAAGGGGTCGGCGATCACGGCTGCGAGTACATGACCGGCGGCCGCGCCGTCATCCTCGGCCCGACGGGGCGCAACTTCGCCGCCGGGATGTCGGGCGGAATCGCCTACGTCTACGATCCCGACGAACGGTTCCTGCCAAACTGCAATCTCGAGATGGTCGAATTGGATGAGGTCGAAGAAGAAGAAGACGAAGACGAACTGAAACGGCTGATCGAAAACCACCGTCGCTATACCGGATCGGAAGTCGCGCAGCGCATCCTCGACGATTGGGACGCCGCTCTGGAACATTTCGTCAAGGTCATACCGATCGACTACAAGCGGGCGCTGCGCGAGTTGGCCGAGAAAACCGCGGCAAAGGCACAAACCGAAACCGTCGCCGCACCCGGCGGTACGCAATGACGAATGTCGAATGACCAATGTCTAAAGAATGTCCAATGACTAATGCCGAGGTCGCCAAGAATGGGCAAGCCGACCGGCTTTAAGGAATTCATTCGCCAGACGCCGTGCGAACGGGATCCGCTACTAAGGATCCTCGACTGGCGCGAATTCCACGAACACATGCCCGATGGCGAACTGCGTCAGCAGGGGGCCCGCTGCATGGATTGTGGCGTGCCGTTCTGCCACACGGGCGATCTGATGGCTGGCATGGCCTCGGGGTGTCCCGTCCACAACCTGATCCCCGAATGGAACGACCTCGTCTACCGCGATCGGTGGCGTGCCGCGCTGGACCGCCTGCACAAGACCAACAACTTCCCGGAGTTCACCGGACGTGTCTGCCCCGCGCCGTGTGAGGGGTCGTGTTGTCTGGGCGTGATCGAGCCGCCGGTGACGATCAAGAACATCGAGTGCACGATCATCGACCGTGGCTTCGACGAGGGTTGGGTCACGCCGTCTCCGCCGAAAAATCGCACGGGCAAGACGGTGGCCGTCGTCGGGTCGGGACCGGCGGGCCTGGCGGCAGCCGCCCAGCTCAATTCCGCCGGTCACACTCTCACCGTCTACGAACGAGACGACCGCATCGGCGGGTTGCTGATGTACGGCATTCCCAACATGAAGCTCGATAAAGGGATCGTCCAGCGACGGGTCGACCTGCTGAGAGACGAAGGGGTCCGGTTCGTCACCAACACCGAGATCGGCAAGGACCTCTCCGCCGAAGAATTGCTCGCGGGTTTCGACGCCGTCATTCTCGCGACCGGCGCCACCCGGCCGCGCGATCTCGCCATTCCCGGTCGCGAGCTGGACGGCGTTCACTTCGCCATGGAGTTTCTGCACGCGAACACCAAGAGCCTGCTCGATTCCGAATTCCAAGACGGCGGCGCCGAGAGCGCGAAAGACAAGAACGTCATCGTCATCGGCGGAGGCGACACCGGCACCGACTGCATCGCCACGTCGTTGCGGCACGGCTGCAAGAGCCTCGTCAACTTCGAGATCGTCCCGCGTCCGCCCGATCAGCGCGCCGTGGACAATCCCTGGCCGCAATGGCCTCGGGTGTTCTCTGTCGATTACGGCCACGCCGAGGCGGCTGCCAAGTTCGGCGAAGACCCGCGGGAGTTCTGCGTCTCGACGACTGCATTTCTCGGCGACGGAAACGGCCGCGTCAAGGCGTTGAAAACCGCCCAGGTCGATTGGTCGAAACCGGCCGAGAACGGATCACCGTTCAGCCCAGTGGAAGGGACCGAACGGACCTTCGACGCCGATTTGGTGCTGCTGGCCCTCGGTTTCCTCGGCCCCGAATCACGCGTGGCCGAGCAGCTTGGCGTCCGTCTGGACGACCGCAGCAACTACAGGGCGGAGCACGGCGACTACGCGACCAACGTTCCGGGCGTGTTCGCCGCCGGCGACTGCCGCCGCGGTCAAAGCCTGGTTGTGTGGGCGATCAACGAAGGCCGCGGCGCGGCCCGCCAGTGCGACCGGTTCCTGATGGGCTCGACCGCGCTTCCGTTTTGAACCAATGCTTTCCGACAGGAGATGACCATGAGGGGCAACGCGATGAGGCGAAAAAGGGGACAGGTCCGCCGCGGCGGACAGGTCCAATTTGCCGGGACGGCCCGCAGGGTGCTACGCACAAGTTGGACCTGTCCCCTTTTTCGCCCCCTGATCTGCGCAGTGGCCGTGTTTGCCGGGGGGTTCGACACCGCACGACTCGCCACAGCCGACGACGAGGCTGCGGACATCCTCACGGCGACCGGCGTCAAAGGCGGGTTGGTCGTGCACGTGGGCTGCGGCGACGGAAAACTGACCGCATCGCTGCGAGCGAGCGACCGTTACCTCGTCGACGGCCTCGACACCGACGCAGGTAACGTCGAGGCCGCCCGCCGGCACGTCCAATCGCTCGGGCTGTATGGCAAAGTGTCTGTCGAGCGGTTCGACGGCAGACGCCTCCCGTACGTCGACAACCTGGTGAACCTGCTCGTGGCGGAGGATCTGGGCGACGTGTCCATGGACGAGGCGACGCGGGTGCTCGCGCCGGGCGGTGTGGCGTACGTCAGGCACAGCGGCAAGTGGACCAAGACCGTCAAGCCCTGGCCGGAGACCATCGACGAGTGGACGCATTTTCTGCATGACGCCTCCAACAACGCCGTCTCAACAGACACCGAGGTGGGGCCGCCCCGTCGGTTGAAATGGGTCTGCGGCCCCTTGTGGTCCCGCAGCCATGAATTCCAGTCGAGTCTGTGCGCGATGGTGTCTGCAAAGGGGAGGTTGTTCTACATCTTTGATGAGGGACTGACTTCCCTGACTGAAAAGCCGATTCCCGAACGATGGACGTTGATCGCGCGAGACGCCTTCAACGGGCTGCTGCTGTGGAAACGTTCGATGGCGAAGTGGGGGGCCGGCCAGTGGAAGAGCAGGGCCCTCAGAAACATCCCCGCGACGGTCCCTCGACTTCTGGTCGCCGAAGACTCGGAAAAGGGGACAGGTCCAATTTGCCGGAACGGCCCGAAGGGTGCTTCGCACAAATTGGACCTGTCCCCTTTTCCGTGCGAAGACGATCGTGTGTTCGTGACGCTCGGATACGGCGCTGCCGTGTCGGCTCTGGATGCCGCGACCGGCGAGACGCTGACGACCTACAAGGAAACAGAGGGGACCGCGGAGTTCCGCTGCCTGCAAGGGATTCTTGTACTCCGCCGGGGCGGCAACCTGGTTATGGCCATCGACACAAAGACCGGGAAGAAACTCTGGACGGCGACCGGGCGAATCCAGCCGCTGACATTGGCCGCCCACGACGGCAAGGCTTTCTTCCAAGACGGTCCGTGGCTGTTATGCCTGCGGGTGACGGACGGCAAGGAGCTGTGGCGGACGCCGAGCAAACGCCCGGTGTCGCTGCTGGTGGTTCACGATGATCGCGTCCTGCTGCTGAGCGGGGTGGGGCTTCAAGCAGTCTCCGCAGAGACCGGCAAGAGCATCTGGACGGCCGACGCGCGCGTGCGGCGCCGCGAGCTTTTCGTCGCAAACAACCAGTTGTGGCACTGGGAAGGCGAGCGTGTCGTCGGGCGCGACCTGCACACGGGCAAGGTGACCACAAGACTCAACACCGACGACGTGTTCACGCCGGGCCATCATCTCCGCTGCTATCAGAGCAAGTGCACGGAGAACTTCCTCATCACACCCAACCGGGGCGTCGAGTTCGTCAGTGTGACGGGCGCCGCCCACACCCAGAGCGATTGGGTCCGCGGCGCTTGCAGATACGGCGTCATGCCGTCGAACGGTCTGCTCTACGCGCCCCCCAACCCGTGCTTCTGCTATCCCGGCGTCAAGCTGACCGGCTTCAACGCGCTGGCTCCGGCGCGCGAGTCGCGAGTCGCGAGTCGCGAGTCGCGAGCCAGAGATCGCCTGGAAAAAGGACCGGCATACGGACAATTCCGAATTCCGAATCCCCAACTCCGAACTCCAACGGACTGGCCGACCTACCGCCACGACGCGCGGCGCAGCGGCGCGACCCTTTGCGAGGTCTCGCCCAGAGTTTCGGAACAATGGCGCGTGCGTTTGCGCGGGAGACTCACGCCACCGGTGGCTGCGGGGGATCGGCTGTATGTGGCCGCCAAGGATGAGCACACGCTCTACGCGTTTGGAATCGAGGACGGTCGCAGGCTCTGGCGGTTCACGGCCGCGGGCAGGATCGATTCTCCACCGAGCGTGTATGGCGAGTTGGTTCTGTTCGGTTGTGCTGACGGGCGTGTTTACTGTCTGCGGGCGTCAGACGGGAAACTGGTCTGGCGGTTTCGCGCGGCGCCTTCGGACCAGCGAATCATCGCGTTCGGCCAATTGGAGTCTCCCTGGCGTGTTCATGGAAGCGTGTTGATGAAAGACGGCATCGCCTATTTCACGGCCGGGCGTTCGTCCTACCTTGACGGCGGGATCCGCGTATTCGGGCTGGATCCGAAGACGGGGCAGGTCATGCATAAAACTCGGCTGGACACGTGGACCCGGACGCGAGAAGACGCTCAAGGCAAACCGTTTGTCCCGGCCTATCACATGGAAGGCGCGCTTTCCGACGTCCTTGTCAGCCAGGGCGATTTTATCTACTTGGGGCAAGTCAAATTCGATCGGAAGCTGGTCCAACAAAAGGTCCCCTATATATTACCTGATCCGGGTCATAAGACCGTTGCGATGGACCTATCGAATCAACCTTTCGTGACGGAGGGTTTGGAGCCCGACCAGGACTATGAGGTCCATCAGCGCAACTGGATCGAGAGAACACAGACACAACTGCTGGCAAGGCTCAGGCGAGCACACGGAAGCTATAGCCTTGGGGATCGGCAGATGGGGCTGCACGTGTTCTCCACGGCCGGGTTTCTCGACGACTCGTGGTTCAACCGCACATTCTGGATGTACTCGGCCACGTGGCCCGGTTTCTACCTCGCTCATCGCGCCTCGAAAACCGGGCAATTGCTGGTCGTTGGCGCTGAGAAGACATACGCCGTGCAAGCCTTTCCATCGCGGAACCTGCAAAGTCCGCTGTTTACGCCGGGAGAGAAGGGCTATCTGCTCTTCGCCGACCGAAACGACAACGAACCGATTCTCGATGACCGAACACGGGGGACCACGAAAGGATGGGGCTTCACTCGTCAGGAGCCACCCGTATGGTACCACTGGGTGCCTGTCCGCATTCGTAGCATGGTCCTGGCCGGCAAGCACCTGTTCGTTGCCGGTCCGCCGGACGTCGTGGTCCCCGGCGATCCCCTGGCCGCCTTCGAAGGTCGTCAAGGAGCCGTGCTGCGCGCTCACTCGGCCAGCGACGGGAAGACGCTGGCCGAATACAAACTGGACGCCCCCCCCGTGTTCGACGGTCTGATTGCCGCATCAGGACGTCTCTTCACGTGCACGACGCAGGGAGATGTCATCTGCCTCGGGGAGAACCGGTGAGCCCGGATTTTTCATAGAAACCCAAACCGACGACTTGTCGTCGCTCGATGTGCCGTGAAACCCGTCGATCCCGACAACAAGTTGTCGGTTTGGGTACTACGCCGACAACAAGTTGTCGGTTTGGGGACTACGCCGACAACTGACCCGCCCGTTCAGTT
>CAZGYE010000058.1:0-22654 GCA_964530165.1 uncultured Planctomycetaceae bacterium | reverse complement strand
GCAGTTGTCGCTGCGGCGGTCTCGCGCGAGCTCGGCGGGGAGACGTTCTTGTTGTCGTGGCAGCCGATGCACGAGATCTTCTCGCCCGGTTGAAGTGTCATCCAACTGCGCATGCTCTGGACGGCGTATCCCTTGGCGTCGAGCGCCTGGAAATAGATCGGCGTTCTAGCGGGGACCGTGAAATAGGCCGAACCGTCTTCGTGGACCGTAACGGTGCCCAGAACTTTCTTCACGTCCCACGTCCCTTCGATGGAAACCGGCGTACTGACCAGCGCCCCGCCCGCGGGGCCTCGGTTGCCGTTGTGGCCGACACCGGCAGCGCGATAATCGATCGCCACCACGCGGAGGCCCTTGATCGTGCCGCGCGGAACACCTTTCAAACCGTCGCCGGCGTAGACGTCGTGCATGTAGATTTCGGCCGTGTCGAGCCGGTAATCGACACCGCTGGCGCGGACGGGGGGGACCGGTCTCGGTGCGACGGGAACGCTCTGGTTGCAGGAGACCTTCGGGTCACTCGCGAGCAACTCGCGGCGGCCGTCGATCCTCATCAGATAGATCCCAAAGTGTTTCCCGCCTTGCGGCCGGAAAGCGACCAGAAACTCGGTCTCACTAAGCGGATAGGGGTACTGGAACTGATCGGCAGACTGCCCGTACTGGTCGACGTGCACGGCTTCGGTTTTGCGTACGGGGGCGATCAGTTGCGCGCCGCTGTCTTCCTGCCGTCCCTTGGTGGGGTCGATGGTGCCGAGCCACCCGCGCTGTCGCGTGTGGTGGCCGGAGAAAATGCCCACAATCTTGTTCGTGCCGGGAATGGCCCTGGCGTGCAGGATGCTCGTGGGAAACCAGGAATTGTTGCCGTACAGCTCGCGCTGGGCGGTTCCGTCGGCGTTCATCTCGAAGAGGCTCTGCGGAAAAATCTGCCCGCGATCGCTGTATTCCCACCGGGTGTAAATGACGCGGCCGTCGGGGGTGACGGTGGGATAGTTCGAATGCACTTGATCGTACGCGAGCCGTCTCAGGTAACGCCCCTGCGAGTCGCAGGTGTAGAGGTTGCTGACTTCAGTCCACCAGCAATCGACCGTCTGCACGCAGCGTGAGGAATTGAACACGATGTCGCCGTTGGGCAGATACGCTCCCTCGTAGTCGGCAAATCCCAGACCGAAGGTGATCTGCCTCACGTCCCGTGTCGCCAGATCCATTTCGTAAAGATGATAGTCGTCCTCGTTGAGCGACTTCTTCCAGGAGAACAACACGCGCCGGCCGTCGTAGGAGACGTCCGGATCGCGGAGAACGCCCTTCGGATCGTCCAGCAACGTGTGAACCTTGACGGTCGCGCCGTCCAGCTCCAACAGACAGAGGCTCGAGCCGGGATGGAAATGCCTTTCGGCCTGGGCGTCGGACTGGCCTTCGGTGTACGTGTAGTGTGAGCCGCCCATGTCGTAATGCTTGGTGAAGACGATGCGGCGGCTCTTTTCGCGGCAGACGTTGAGCCGCTCGAGGCGACGCTGTTTGCATGCTTGCAGGTATAACTCGGCCCAGCGCCGATCGGTCGGCGGTGTGTTGGAGTCGGCCAGTTGCTGGTACGTCGCCCGGAGTTTCGCCCCCACCTCGTTGAGTTCCTCGAGAACGGGTCGAATCGCTTCGACTTTCAGGCCATCGGCACCGTCGATCTTATCCTGAAGCACCCAGTCCGCGATGACCGCCAGCTCCGGCCGTTGTTCGGGGTTCTGCTTCAGCATGCCGGCGACAACTTGTGAGGGTCCGGCACCGAAGCGGCTGACGAGCCTCTCCCGCCAACGCGCGCCTTCATTGACCCGCGGCGCCGCAGACGCCACGTCTGAGAGGCAAACCACAACGGCCAACGCGAACGAGACGGTTTCGGTGAGCTTCTTCATGAAATGTCTCCCTGCCTTCTACCGACGTCCCCAGTCATCCGGAAACGTCACAAAGTACCCGGCGATGTGCTTGGACTTCGGGCGGATTTCGTAGTCCACAATGAGTCGCTCGCGTCCTCCGATCGGAACCGAGACCGGATAGCTGGCGTCGGCGATCGGAGTTTCGTCAGCATGGTAGCGGTAGCATTCGAGGCGGTTGTCGAGGTCCCAGCGGAGGAAGTCGGGGTCGTTGGTCGTCATGGCCGATACGGACACCATTCGCCGATCAGCGAAGACGAGCGTGGGAGCCGTGCCATGCATGGTGATTTGCGCGGGCGACGGCGCGCGGCGACTCTGGACATTGGTCGGTTTCGGAACCGACCAGGTGCGTCCGCCGTCGCGGCTTTCCGACTTCCAGAAGAATCCCTGTCTACGGGGATGACTGTTCCGAAAAATTCCAATCAGCCGGCCGGACTCGACCTCCACCAAGTCCCATTCGTCGCCGATGAACCCTTCTGCGTCCGGGACCCGCACGGTCTTCCACGTTCGGCCGAGATCGTGCGAAATCGCGGCCAAAGCTCCGTTGCCCGGCGCAATGTAATAGGGAAGCACGAGGTCTTTCTTGGAAAGGGCCACGGCCGCCGCCCGGGTGCGGGTGTTTGGGTGATCCAGCGGTTGCGGCGCCGACCAAGATTTGCCCCCGTCAGCGGACCGCACCGTCATTGCTTGCGATTGCTTGTCGGCCGTGTACTCGTTGTAGCTCACCAGCCATTCCCCGTTGGGCAGGACCGCAACGGCCGCATTCCGGTCGTCAATTCTCTGGGCGTCGACGACCACGGCCGGCACAGCCCACGTTTTTCCCCGATCGGTGCTCGTCGTGAACATCACACGGCCGGTCGCCGAGTAACCGTGTACGGTCCCCTCGCGAAACACACAAATCAGCCGTCCCTGCTCCTCGGCTGCGATCCAGGGCCAGCCCGGATAACTGCCACGATAGACGATCACGTCGGGATTCGATTTGACGGATGGTCGGCGGAAGATGGTGATCTCCATCGCATCGCGCTTGGCCCAGGGCAGGTCCAGGTCGAACCATTCGATGCGGCTCTTGTAACGCGAACGGACCAATTTCAGATAGTCGGCCATCCCCGCGGCCCCGACGCCGGCGTTGTCCGCGACAATTACGGCCCCCTCTTCCAGCTCGTCCTCGATTCCGATAAAGCAGGGGTGGTAATTCCCGAAATTGCAGTCGATGAACAGAAAATCGACCGGGCCTTTCAGTTGTCCCGTGATCTTCCGCGCGTCGCCCACTTTCACCTCGACGACCTCGGCCAGCCCCGCCCTGCGGAAGTTGTTTTGTGCTTCACGGGCCCGACCGGGGTTGATCTCAATGGTGATTAGTTTCCCTTTGCCGATCGCCTTCAGCTCACGGGCCATCCACAGCCCGGAGTAGCCCAGTGCCGTGCCGCACTCGACGATGAGTTTCGGTTTTTTCTTCCGCACCAGCTCCGCCAACCGGGCCGCCTTTTCGGGACCGATCATGTAGACGGTTTTCTCTCGGCAAGCCTTATCCACTTCGTCGATCACTGCTTGCGCCCTCTTGTCTTTTGGAGGTGACGACCGGCCCTTCGTCTGATCCGCATCCGAAGCAACGCCGGCGGTTGCGTACGCCGCGGCTATCCCGAACAGCAGGCAGAATCCAATATGCCGCGTGGTTCTGAATGTGAATCTCATGTTTGACTTGGTGGTACTGTGGGGCAGGCTTTCCAGCCTGCCGATTGGTCGTGGCAGGCTGGAAAGCCTGCCCCACGTGAGAGTGCAAAGTTGAGGGTTCGAAGTGGAGACGCCTCGACTCTCCACTCTTGCTCGATTTTCCACTCTAGACTCTAGACTCTCAACTCTCAACTGAGGCCGATTTCGATATGTCCGATCCTGCTCTGAATCGCCGCCGCTTGACGTGGGTCGTCATCGGCTTGCTTGTGCTGATCGGCGTTTTGATCCGGTGGCAACTCCGGCCGAACGGCCCTCCCCCGCAGCCGGCCGATGGTCCGAATGCAGAAGAAATGCGGCGGCTCTTCGGGCTGAAAAACTTCGCGAACAGCTCGCTCGAAAACCTGCCGAACGACAATACGAACGACGGCTCCGAGACGGCCCGAGCGTTCCTGGAATTGAGCGAAAAACTTCCTGGGGAATTGCTGGGGGTTCGAAATCTGGTCATTGCCCGCCTGCTCATTCTGTTCAAACAAAATGCGGACAAAGATCGCCCCAAAGCCGTCCTAGCACTGCATGAGGCGGAAGCCGCACTGGAGACGCTCCGCACGATCGAGGGCGACACGGCCACCGTACACCTGCTGGCCGCCAACCTGGCGAGATTGGCCGTCGATGTGCAGTTGTCGTCCGACAAACAGCGCGTCATACGGGAGTACAGGAAAGCCGCCCGGAAGTCACCTGATGACAGCTTCGTCTGGGGCGAGCTGTATGAGTTCGCGCGGGGTTCCGACGACGCGGACGTCCGAGCCGTCGCCCCGGACGCGCTCGGGCACGCCTACGCGTCTCGTCCGGACAATCTCGCTCTGCTGACGGAGTGGTTGTTGCATCAAGCCCGGGAGAAGGACCCCGAGATCGTCGGCACGCTCAAACGTGCCAAGCAGGTGTTGGGGCCGTATTCGGCGGCGATTCGCCGGCACGGACTTGACCTGCTGCCGTGGATCGATGAGGCCGTCACCGCGGCCAGCGCCGGCGATGAAGCGGGGTGGCGAACCGTCAACGCGAAGGTCAGGCCGCTCGTGAACGTTGTGAAACCGGAATTGGCCTATCAGAAGGACCTCCGCAGCCTCCGCCGTTTTGTGCTCGAGTACATGATCCACGATTTCAGTCCGCAATTCTACGAGAAGGCGAAGCGGCCCGAGCCGGAATCGCCTCCGGCCATTTCCGTCAAGCTGGTCCCCGCAGCCGAGACCGAGCAGCTTCCGCAATTGGCGGGTGTCCGCGAGGCGCTGCTTGCCGACTATGATCTCGACGGCCGATTGGACGTCATCGCTTTGAGCCTCGACAAGGTGCAAGTGTTCGGCCGAGAACCGGCCTCTGGAAGCTGGCGGCTACTGGCCGAGATCGGCTTGCCGGCGGGCATGACCGGAATCCAGGCGGTCGACCTCGATCGTGATATGAACGAGAATCCCGCACACAAGCCGAATCAAGTTACTCAAGCCATGAAAAAGGAAAACGGTGCTGACGACAAGGTCGATCGCAAACAGTTAGCCGGAGCGTGCGAAGACGCTGACGTCGACCTGATCGTCTACGGCTCCCCCGGCATTCGCATTTTGCAGAACAAGTTCGACAAAGCGACGTCGAAACGGTCGTTGGAGATCGTCCGGCAGGAAGCCGGCGGACCGGGCGAGTTGAAGAACGTCCTTGCGGCCGGGATTGCCGACCTCGACCACGACGGCGACCTGGACCTCGTGATCTCGACCCAATTGGGCGTTTCGCTCTGGTCGAACCGCGAGAATTTCACGTTCGAGGACATCAGCGCCCGGTCGGCGCTGCCGCCGGTTGAGTTGCAGGCGACGGCCATTCTACCGGTCGATTGGGACCGCAACGTCGGCATCGACCTCGTCTTGGCCGGTCCGTCGGCAGACAAAGCGGGTTTACTGGAGAACATGCAGCACGGCCGGTTCCGCTGGCGGGAGTTTGGCGCGGAATTCAACAAGCTCGGTGGCGGTGCAGGCTCGCTGGCGCTGGCCGACGTCGACCAAAACGTCTCCTGGGACCTGCTGGCAGGTGGAAAGGACGGAATCACGCTCCTCCAGACGCGAACCCCCGAATCGGGCCTGGTCCGGTTTCTGAAGACAGAGACGGTGGCCAATTTGCCGGTCACTGACCTCAAGACGTGGGATTTTGATAACGACGGTTTCCTGGACCTGGTCGCTTGGGGCGAAAAGGGCATCGCTATCTACCGCGGCACGTCTCGTGGAAACTTCCGGCGAGTGACGGACATCGTTGACTCACGACCAACCGAGGTGCGCTCTTGCGACGTGGGCGATCTGGACGGCGACGGCGATTGGGACCTGCTGGCTGTCGAGCCAGAACGTCTCACCTGGTTTCGTAACGAAGGAGGCGATCAAAACCATTGGATTGACGTCGCGCTGAGCGCAGAGCGGGATCCGCAGAACCCGAGTCACCGATGCAACTTGCACGGCGTCGGAAGTCTGTTGGAGTTGAAGGCTGGTTCCGTCTACCAGCCGCAAGTCGTCACGCGGCAAACGAGTCACTTCGGGCTGGGACGGCTCAAGCGGGCCGATGTACTGCGCGTGTTGTGGACGAACGGGATTCCGCAAAGCGAGCTGCGACCCGAGACGAATCAGGCCGTCTGCCAGGAACAACGGCTGCTGAAAGGTTCGTGCCCGTATCTCTACACCTGGACCGGCACGAAATACGAGTTCTTCACCGACCTGCTCTGGGCGGCGCCCCTTGGACTGCAAAAGGCCGAGGGCGTGCTCGCCCCGGCGCGAGAATGGGAGTACCTGAAGATTCCCGGCGATCGGCTTATTGCCTGGCAGGGTGAGTACCGGCTGCAAGTGACCGAGGAATTGTGGGAAGCGGGCTATTTCGACACCCTTAAGCTGCTGGCCGTCGACCACCCGGGAGACGTCGACATCTATTCGAATGAAAAGGTCGGTCCGGCTGAGATCGCCGGGTTTGGAATCCACACGGTGCGCAGTCCGCGCTCGCCGGTCGCCGCCCGAGACCAGCGAGGCCACGATGTCCTGGCGGCAATCGCGCGGCGGGACGGCACGTATCTGAAAACCTTCGACCGGCGGTTCAAACAAGGGCTGACGGAGGAGCACTTCGTCGAATTGGACCTGGGCGATCTCCAGGATCCACAACAGATCACGCTGTATTTGACCGGTTGGACCTTTCCCACCGACACGTCGCTGAACGTGGCGATTTCTCAGAATCCGCGAGTCGATGCGCCCCGTCCGCCCGCGGTGTGGGTGCCCGATGCCCAAGGACGCTTCCGGCAAGCGATTCCGTACATGGGCTTTCCGGGCGGGAAGACGAAGACCATCGCCGTCGATTTGTCGAACGTGTTTCTGACCGAGGACTACCGCGTGAGGATTGTGACAACGATGGAGATCTATTGGGACGCCGTGTTCTTCACCGTCGACGAGCCGGCGGCCCAATACAAACTGACGGAGCTGCCATTGGTCGCAGCCGATTTGCACGGCCGCGGTTTTTCACGTCGCATCGGGCATCCCGGTTTCGGTCCCGAATCGTACGATTACGAACAAGTCACGAGAGAGCCGCTGTGGCCCCCCATGACCGGCCGGTTCACGCGGTACGGCGACGTGACGGAACTTGTCGGCGCCGCCGATGATCGGTTGGTGGTTCTCGGCGCCGGCGATGAAATGACGCTCCGTTTCGAAGCGCCCGCCGACGTTGGACCCGCCGGCTGGACGCGCGACTTTATTCTGCACAGCGTCGGCTGGGACAAAGACGCCGATTGGAACACCCTCTTGGGTCAAACGGTCGAGCCGCTGCCGTTTCGCAAGATGAGCCGGTACCCCTACGGCCCCGACGAAACATACCCCGACACGCCGCGGCAGCGTGAATACTTGCGGAAGTATCAAACGCGCCGGCAAGACACCGGCGCGTTCTGGCGGCAGATTCACCGCTTTCGGGCGGTTACTTCCACCCGCTCAGGACGACCTCGAGGGTGACCGGTTTGCCGCCGCGGAGAACCTCGACGGCAACTTTGTCGCCGGCTTTCTTCTCTTTGATAAGTTCGATCAGCATGTCGAAGTTTGCGACCTTCTTGCCCCCGAACTTGGCGATCACGTCGCCCCTCGAGATGCCGCCTTTTTCCGCAGCCGAGCCGGCCGTCACCTCCGCGACCGGACAGCCAATCCGCCCGAATGGATCAACCGCCCCCTTGATGCCCAGGAACGCCGGACCGCGACGGTGAATGAGCAACTGCGGCATCGCGGTGGCCAGGTCTTCCCACGCCTTCTCGGAAACGCCATTGTCGTCAATTCGGTACAGGTGCTGCAGCCTTCGCAGTCGTTTGACATACTTGAGTCCCGCGTCTCCGCCCTTCCATGTCGCGCCGATCTGCAGGTAGTAGGACGGCCCGCGACCGCGCATGCCCGGCAGCGGTTTCGTGATGCCGCCGAGCTTCAGGATGGCGGCCAAGGCCCGTTGCTCGCGGAGTTCTTGATTGGGATGGGAGTTCAGCACGCTTTCAGCCCGGCGGGCGACGGCGTGATTCTTCGAAGCGGCCAGGCGTTCCAGTGCCGACTCAGCCTCTTCAGAGACAACCTCGTTCTCGCTGCGGAAATACACCTCGAGAACAGCCAACGCGCGGACGGCAACTTCCAGACTGCCCTGCTTCGCCGCCTTGGCCAGCGGAGCGACAACCGGCTGTCCCATCTCCAAGAGCTGACGACTCGCCTGCCGACGAACGGCATACTTGCCGCTGTCGAGGTCGGCAATCAAGCGGGCGACTGTTTTGGGCGTCTCGTCCGGCGCCGGCTTGGTGGGTGGCGTGGCGGCCGTCGTTGGAGCCGTCAGCAGCAGGGCCGCGACCGTCCAGAGAGGGACTCGGTTTCGCCGGATCACTCGTGTGTCTCCCTCAGAAGCATTTCAGCATTTCGACTTTCTGTTGACTCTTATGTTGACAAACTCCTGGCTGGACAACAATAGCGTTTCGGTGCAGAATCTTTCAACCGCTCGCGTTGAAGGGACAACCGTGTGATGCTTGACCCTTTTCGGCAGCAGCCCTACACTTTCGATAGTGGGTTGATCGTTGGGTGTCCGGTGGAAGAAGGCCTCGATGGAAATCACCGTCAACGAGAAACTAGAAGACATCAAGCCCGGCACGAGCGTGGCGGAGCTGCTCAGGCAGCTTTCCATGCAGCCGCGCTACGTCGCCGTCGAGCGGAATCTCCAGATCGTGCCACGTGCCGACCACGCCGATTGCGTGCTGGAACCGGGCGATCGGCTGGAGATTGTGACACTGGTCGGCGGAGGATAAACAGCATGGCAACCGATTCACGAAGCGATACTCCCCTTGTTCTCGGCAGCCATTCGTTCGCGTCTCGGCTGATTGTGGGGACCGGGAAATACGCGACCTACCGCCTGATGCGCGACTGCCTGGACTCCAGCGGGGCGGAAGTGATCACGGTAGCCGTGCGTCGTGAACGGCTGGTCGACGCCGAGGGCCGCAACATCCTCGACTTCATCGCTCTCGACCGTTACACCATTCTGCCGAACACGGCCGGCTGTTTCTCCACCGAAGATGCGCTCCGCGTGGCGCGCATGGGCCGCGAAATCCTTGAGGGTCTCGAAAATCCCGGCGCCGATTGGGTCAAGCTGGAGGTGCTCGGCGACAAGAAGACGCTGCTGCCCGACCCGGTGGCGACCGTGGACGCGACCGAAAAGCTGGTCGGCGAGGGGTTTCAGGTGCTCTGCTACACTACCGACGATCCGATCACGGCCCGGCGGCTGAAAGAGGCCGGAGCCACCTCGGTGATGCCGGCCGGCAGTCCCATCGGCAGCGGGCAAGGAATCCTGAATCCGAACAACATCCGCATCTGCCTGGAGTACCTGAAAAAGGACGATCCCGAATATCCGGTCATTGTCGACGCGGGAGTGGGAACCGCCAGCGACGTCAGCTTCGCCATGGAGCTTGGTTGCGACGGCGTGCTGCTCAACACGGGCATCGCCGGCGCCGACGATCCGCTGACGATGGCCGAAGCCATGAAACTCGCTTGCATTTCCGGCCGGAAGGCTTCGCGGGCGGGACGAATTCCGAAAAAACTCTATGCGACCGCCTCCAGCCCTTTGGAGGGCGTCGTTGCTTCCGGCGGGCGCCGATAGCACAAACTTCAGATCATCCGACTCTCGACTCTCAACTGTTCGACACAACCGAGCCAACCCATGCCACGGACCTCTTCGATCAGCCGGCAGACTGCCGAGACCAACATCAAGCTTCAACTGGACCTCGACGGCACGGGCCAGGCGAAGATCGACACGGGGGCCGGTTTTTTCGACCACATGCTCACGTTGCTGGCGAAGCACTCGTTGATCGATCTGCAGGTCGAAGCCGAGGGCGATCTGAAAGTCGACCAGCATCACACGGTCGAGGACGTCGGCATCTGTTTCGGCAAAGCGTTGGCCGAGGCGCTGGGCGATAAGAGCGGCATCACCCGTTACGGCAGCATGACGCTGCCGATGGAAGAGACGTTGGTCACTTCGGCGCTGGACCTGGGGGGCCGCATGGCATTCGTGCAGCGGGCCGAGTTTCCCACGGAGAAAATTGGGGAGTTTGACGTCCAGTTGGTCGAGGTTTTCTGGCAAGCGGTTTCCGCCAATGCACTGATGAATCTGCATCTGGTGTCACACCACGGCGACAACAGCCACCACCTTGCCGAAGCCATCTTCAAAGCAACCGCCCGCGCGCTGCGGCAGGCCGTCACGATCGACCCCCGGCAGCAGGGTGTGCCGTCCTCGAAAGGCACGTTGTAACCGCCCCGGTCGCTCAAGCCGAGGACTTGCGTCAGCCGATGTCGTGGGGCAGGCTTTCCAGCCTGCCGGTTGGCCGGGGCAGGCTGGAAAGCCTGCCCCGGCCAACCCGAAAATCTTCTGTTTTTTTTCTCCGTTTATCGTTGACACCCTCGTCGCAGCGGATAGTCTAGGTCCTTCGCGTAGGGCCTCGGGGAACCCTACCGGACAACAACTCAACTTGTACCAATACGGAGGGTGACGGAGGTTGTTTCGACTGCCACTTTGCAACAAAGCGGTTTGACCGTGCAGACGGTAGCCTAGGACCGAAGGTTCGGTACGGAGACTGAGAAGTTGGGAATCGCGCTGTTCTCGAAACACCCCATGTTGTCCGGTAGTTCCCCATTTTCATTTAGAGGAACGAGAAGAGGCTCAACTGTAGGGTCGAGGCGGTGATTTTTAGGGTCGCTTCCAGCGTCGTTTGCGTGTGGGCTACTTGCGTAATCGCCTCGGTCAGGTTGACGTCGAATTCTTCCGAAAGGGACTGGTGCAGCAGGATATTCTCATCAAGCAAACGGTTTTCGACCTGTTCGAGCAATTGGAGTCGGCTGCCCACTTCGCCGCGGACCAGGGTAAACCGCTCACTCTCTTTGTCGATGAGCCCTGCCAGCCGTTGGAACTGACTGTCGTTGCCCTGGCTCAACGCGTTTCTCAAGCCGATGAGGATGTTCAGCACGCCGGTGGCTTCCAGCGGATTGGTGTCGGCGCCGAGGAGCGGATCGCCCGGAGTGACGACTTCTCCGGCAATCCCCAGTCCGGAGGAAACCGCATCGGTCTTGACCCTCAACGGCCCGGTGCCGCCGGTGTCGTCGGTGATGGTGATGCCGTTCCCAACGGTAGAAAGCGACGCCGACAACCCCGGATCGGCATCAATCGCGTCGATGACTTGCTGGAGAGTTTGCGTATCGCTGACGTCGATGAGGACCGTCACAGCGTCGCGGCGGGTGATCTCCAGGTTGATGGGGGCGTTTCCGCCGCCGGTTTGCACCGGGACGCCCAAACCGAGATTCAGATCCGCGAGCAATGTACCGCCGGTCAACGTGCGAATGCCCAGATCGGTCGCCGACGTGTCGCCGTTTTCGCCGATCGAGAAAGTTGCCCCGCTCAACCGGCTGGAAATCGCCAGCCCGTTGCCGGTCTCGTTGATGCCCACCTCAAGGTCCGGCTCGGCGAGAAGAATCGTGTTCAGCAGGTCTTCGACCGTCGTGATGGCCGGATCGGAGATGTCGACCGCTTTGGTTTGACCGCCGTTGGTCATCAGCAATCCCTGGCCGGGTGTCTGCGCGACTCCGTTTCCGCCGTTCAGGGCCGACAACGGCGTCAGCAGCGTCAGTCGCGGATCGAGGTCGCTGCCGTTGATCGTCGTTACGGCTGCGCTGGCGATACCCAGGTCGGCGGCGACGGTTGAACTCGAAGGATCGCTGACGGCGACGGTTCCGCTGGACGGCTGCAGCTGCAGGCCGAAATTGCTTGCCGGGTCGATGCTGACGTCCAGTGTGATTGGTTCTCCGCCCCACGCGTCCTGGAGAATGGTCTTGATGTCCCGGATCGTCTCTGCACCGGAGAGATCGACGGAGTGTGTGATCGTGGCCGGGATTCCTGGGTCATCGAGCGTCACCACGATCGAACCCAGCTCCACCCCCGCGCCCCCATGCAGGTCGGCGATCTTGGTGTCGAACGTCAATGCCGGATTGACGTCGCTTCCCACCGGCGGCGTGGTGGCGCCGAAAGCGGTTTTGCCGTCGACGTTGTTTGCCATCAAACTGCTCAGATCGATGAACGAATCGACCTGATGACCGTCACCGTTATAGCGCACGGTTTGGTCGCCGACGTATTCAAACGGCGCGGTCAGGCTGTTGCTGCCGCCGAACAGAAACCGTCCGCGGAACTTCGTGTTGGCGGCGTCAAGCACCTGCGTGATCAGCGTTTCGGTTTGCTGGGCCATGGCCTCTTTTGTCGCGGCGTCCGTGGTATCTCCGACGCCGGCCAACACAAACGATTTCGCTTGATTCAAGACGTCGCTGACCGACGCCAGGGCCGACTCGGTGGCGCTGAGCAGCGAACGATCGGTCGTCACGTTCGCCTGTATTTGCTCTTTGCGCTCGAGCATTTTCTGGACCGCAATAGTGCGGATGGCGGCGGCGGGCGCCTCGCTGGGCAAAAAGAATTTCTGCCCGGTGGAAATTTGGTCCTGTAGCCGAGCCAGCAGACCCAGATTTTGCTGTAGATTGCTCCTCAGCCGGCTGGCAACCAGCGTCGACGGAACTCGTCCCGCTAAAATCGCACCGATGGTCATAGGTTAGGGGTCATGGGTTAGGGGTTACATGTTCAACAAGATCGTGAAGAGTTCATCGACGGTGCTGACCAATCGGGCGGCCGCCTGAAATGCGTGCTGGAATTCGATCATCTTGATGGCTTCTTCGTCCAGGCTGACGCCCGAGAATTGCTCGCGCTGGTTCCTCAGCGACTGCAGAAAACTGTTGAACCCGTCGGCCACCGCGGTTTCCCTGGCGGAGGATTGTGCGACCGACATAATCGCCGTATCGTAAAAGTCGCTGAGATTCGCGCCGGAAAGTTCCTCGACGGGGTTGTCGACGAACCCAGCGAGTCGGACGGCGTTGCTTCCGTCGGCAGGTCCGCCGCCCAGCGACGTGGCGAAGAACGCGTCATTGCCCTCGACGACGGAATTCACACCGATGTTGGCCGAGTTGGCGCCGGTGAAAAACGTGTTGACGCCCAAACCGGCCAGAATTCCGCTGGTGTCGTCGGCGAAACGAAACTCGAAGGGGCTCGCGGCGTCGATCTTCAGCCGGCCGGTCGCAGTGATTGTGGCTGTGACGCCCTCGACGGCGTCCAGGGCGTCTCGCAGATCTTGCAGGCTGGTGTCGGCTCCGATGCCGTCCAGATCGATGGCGATGTTGGTCGTTTTGGTAATGTCAGTGGACGTGTTCGTGACCTTGAATTGAAAGCTGCCGTGAGTCGGGGTGAAGTCCAAACCGGCGGCGTTCAACGCGGCGGTCTGGTCAAGAACCCTGGTTTGGGCCGTCAGCGTTTCAAACCCTCGCAATCCCTCGCCCGACGAATGAATCCGGTTGAATTCAAAGATCAGGTTGGACGTCAACGCGTCCAAATCGTCGAGAAAGCCTCCCAGCACCTGGTCGCGTCCGTCGATAATTCCCCGTAGTTCACCACCCGCTGCCGATAGGTCCGCGCCCGTGTCCGACAACCGGGCATAGGTGACGTCTACACCGCGGTCGATCTTGGAATAGGTTTCCAGGTGCTGCTTTTCGCCGCCAAGAATGAGCGTGTTGGTACCGGTGAACACGTCGACGGAACCGTCCGTCCGCTCGTTGAATCGAATGGGAATGATTTCCGAAAGCCGATTCAGAGCGTTGTAACGCAGCGTCCGCAGGGCGCCGGCGTCGCTTTCGAGCATGCCGTTCGCTTCCAGCTCGGAGATCTGCGGGTTGTATTTGACAATACGGTCGATCAATTGGTTGGCCTCGGCCACCAACGACGTGACGCGCGTCGACTGCACCTCGCGCAGACTGTCGACCCTGGTCCGCAACGACGCGACGGCGGTGGCCAATTGACCGCCCTGCTCAACAACCAGTTGCCGCAACGGTCCCGATTCCGGCTGGTTGACGACCTCGTTGATCGCGGCCAGGAACCGGTTCAGACTGGTCGAGAGGTCATCGTTGCCCAGTTCGCGGATTTCCGCCTCCAACTGCTGATAGATCGCTTGCAGGGAGTTCGACGACTGAAAATCGGCGTTGGCTGTGTAAATGCGCTGTTCCAGAAAGGTGTCGAGCTGCTGTTGAATGCCGGCGGCCGTTACCCCCGTGCCAAGAACCAACGAGCCCATCGCATACGGTTCGTTGGGCTCGAGCCGCAATTTTTCGCGAATGTACCCGGGGGTGGACGCGTTGGCGATGTTCTGACCGGCCACTTGCATGCCCAGGCCGAACGTCTCCAGGGTGCGGCCCGCCGTGGACAACGTCGCGTTGAGTCCCATCGAACGCTTCCTATCGGTTCAGCTTTCAGCCATCAGCTTGTCTTCGTCTGAACCCCTAACCCCCTGCTGAGTGCTGAGAGCTGATCGCTGAGGGCTCTTAAATTGACGCATCCAAAATCACGCCGCCAGTCGATTCTTTGCTCGGTTTCTGACTGTAAGTCGGAGCCTTCTTGCCACAGTTGGCAATCAGATTCAGCAGCTCGGTATAGTGGCTGTAAGTGCGGTGTGCAATAATCCAGTGAATCCAGCTCTCCTGACGGATGCGGTCGGACATCCCGCGGGCTCGCTCAATGCGCGATTCGAACTGATCGCGTTCGTCACCGGAGAGGGTAGCAGCCAGCTCCGAGAGCGATTTGGAGGGAAGTCCCTCCTGGCAGGCGTCGTGAAGAATCCGCTGCCGATGTTCGAGCGCGGCCTGAAGTCGTTGGGCCAGGCTGGCTTCGGACTGGGCAATCTGTAGCAGTTCGTCGGTTCGGGCCTGACAGAGCGCTGTTCGTTTCCGTTGGAACAGTTGAGTGAATTCCTCTTGTGTCGCTTCCAAGCGCTCTAGGAACTGCTTGACCTCGTTCAAAAGTGGTGCCGACATGGAAAGCATCTTCCCTGACTTGAGACTGCGGTCCTGTCGCGCAATTTCGGCGTACGACCGTTCGTTCTTATCTTCGGTCGAACGCGGTCTCGATCTTCCGTTCTATTTCACGCCGATCGCCGAGGTCGTCTCGGAACCGGCTGACGGAGACAGGACTTGCGGCGATTTCGAGTCGCCCTGCTTCGCCCGGACTTGCCGGAAGAAGCTTTGAAACAGCGGATCGGCGAACGCAGCACCGTGATCGCGTGCGAGATTTTCCGCAACTTGTTGATCCAATTGGCTTTGGAAGATTTTCTCCGCCTGCCCGCCGTGGAAATAAGCGGGTTGGCCGTGCGTCCGCCTGAGCGCTTTTAACATCTGCTTGTAGAAGGTGCCGGCTACAAAATCCTGGAACGTCTCCTGCAGGAGCAGTTGCCGGTCCGTCGGAGCCGGCTTGGTGGGTTGATAAACGTCAGCAAAGTTGGCCGGTCTCATCGAACTGGAGATCGCGGTGGTCATGACTGAACTTCCCTTCTGGCGGACCGCTGATGGCTGATCGCTGAGTGCTGTCTTCTTACTCAATGCTCGTCGTACACCGCATGCAGCTTGCCAGAGCGGTGTATCTCCCGGATGATGCTGATGATGTCGGCGGTGGGAACCTGCAACTGTTCTAACGCTTCCACCAGCGACTTCAATTGCTGCGGCGTTTGCCGGCCTGGTTGATCGAGTTTGGGTAGGGAGATGAAGTGTTTTGCCGCCGATCCACCGGTTCCCGCACCGACGCCGGCAACCTCGACGGTCAGGTTCTTGTGCGAAACGACCACCGGGCTGATCTCGACTTCGCCGGTGACGACGACCGTGTTCGTTCTGGCATTGACCACCACACGTCCCTGCGTGTGGGGGTTTTCGATCGAGATCTGCAGCAGCAGTGCGACGAACTCCACCGGTGAATCGTAATACTGGGCCGGCACCTCCACTTCCACCACGCCCGGCCCAATGGCTTTCGAAATCTCTTTTTTTCCTCCCTCGTACTCGAATTCCGCGTTGACAACTCGGGCCACCTCGCTGGCCGAGTAAAAACTGGAATGGCCGGCGTCGAGCAACAAGGTCACCATCCGTTTGTTCTGTTTGTTGACGAGGAGCGAATTGAACTCTTTTTCGAGAGAGGAAATAAAATCCTCTTCCAAGGTGACACCGCCGGGAATCTTACCGGTCGTCGCGATGGTGTCGTTTTCGATCTCGACCGGTCCCGATGCCAGCCCGGCCACGGAATCGTCTCCGATCTCGGCGGTCTCCACCGGACTCACCAGCAGGCGTCCGCCCTCGAGGCTCTTGGCACCCATGAAGGAACTGACATAACAATCGATCTTCTGCCCGCGGCGCAGACCGGTCTGGGGAACGATCGCCTCGATCAACACGATGGCGACATTATCGGCATCCTTAAGCTCCTTCATGTCGAGCACCGGAGTGTTCATCAGCTTCATCGCCGCCGCCAGCGCCCGCATGGTCGCCGCATTCTTGCCGCCGTCACCGGTCCCGTTCAGACCGACGACCAGCCCGGTGCCCGTCAGCTTGAACTCCTTCTGACCGTAGATCGTACAAATGCTCTCCAGCCGAACACGGGCCGACGCCTCACGCGGCGCGCTCATCAGCGCCAGCGACGACCCGATCGCCAGCACAACGAACATTCCCGTTCTTTTCCAGTTGAGGCCGTGCATCGCGATTCTCTCCTTTCAGCACTCAGCATTCCGCACTCCGCACTCCGCACTCCTCCTTAGAAGGGGGAAAGCAGATCGTACAGGACGACGCCCCAGGGACGTTTTGTGCTGCTGTAGACTTTGCCGCGCTGGTGCTTTTCAATGTGCAGATTGGCGATTTGTTCGCTGAGCACCGTGTTGTTCCGGGTGACGTCGATGCTGCGAACCTCGCCGGTCAGCGAATACTCCCAAAGGTCCCGGTTGGAACGGATCGACTTCCGCGCTTCGAGCACAAGGATGCCGTTGGGCAGCACATCGACGACAGTCGCCGCGATGTGAAACCGCATGCCTTCCTGATCGGTCACTTGACCGGTCGAATTCAAGCGACTGGTTGATTGGGCATCGATCGTCGGTTCGTTTTTGGCCGCGTTCTCTAGGTTGTCCGCCTCGTTGATGCGGACGAATTCTTTCAACTCCGCTTTCAAATTCGTGTTTTTTGTACGGTTGAATCGCGAGTTGATGGTGGCTTCCGACTTGTCGTCGACGATGACCGTCACAATGTCGTGAACTTTGATCTCCCGCTGCTCGGGAGCGTCAATGAAGGTCCAGGAATAGTCTCGCACCTTGCGGGCCTTGCGGGCCGAGCGGACCTCGCTTTTCCGCGGCGGCCACTCTTGCGCCCGGGGCTGCCATTCTTGACCGAACGCCGCCGGGACCGCACCAACGACCGCACCGACGATCAACAAACTCCCCCAAAGTTTCATGATTCCCTCTTCCCACGATGTGTTCCGAACAGGAAGCAAACGACAGTTACCCGACATTCCTTGTCATTTGACGTTACGATCTTTGTCCTCTTGGCGTCTTGGCGGTTGATGAATAATCCCGGCTCAGGGACGCGCCACCCGAGCTGGCTGGAATCGAATCTTCCCGGTTGAATCTTGGTGTTCCTCCGTCGGCGGGCCGCTTGATCCGATGACTTCCGCTTCGCGATAACCGACGACGGTGGCCAGCACCTTCTTGCGTCCGTCCAGCGACACCAGCGTGATGGTTTCACCCCGTGTGCCATCGTTGCGGGCCTTCATCCGGCACCTGACGGTGACGCCCACACACCGACAGCAAACCGTGACGACGTCGCCGCTGTGAACCAGAGGGATCGACTGGACGTCTGCCGAGCGGATCGGCTGTCCCTGGCGAATCGCTCGTCTGGTTTGCTTGCCGAGGACCTCTTCGGGCCGCGTCAACGCTCCGGCCGTCCTTTCTACTTGACTCAAAACGAGGTCGCCCTTCTGCAGTACGTGCCCCGCGGGAACGGAGTAACCGACCGTCAGCACTTGCGGACGTTGCTTGACCCGACATTGGACACGAACCTCACGCAATCGCTTCTGCTGGTCCCGGAACAGGACCGCCAGTTCCTGTGGCAGGTTCCAGGGCGGTTTCCCACCTCGAATTTCATAACCGGAATCGGCACTGGAAAGAATCACCGGCACGTCCTGCGGCCGGATGCGGAGCGAAAGCTCGACGTCTCCCAGTTCCGGAGCCTGCCGCCGTAGATGCTGCTGAACCGCCCGGGCAACGAGTTGCTCGGCACGCTCGAGCTGCCGAGAGGGCGTCGGCGACAACAGCCGCGGCTGTGCGGATTCCTGTTTCGACGAGGCGGTCACGGTCACGATGCTTCTCCCGGAGAACTCAATGTCCGCCAGGTTGACGCCGTGTGCTGCCAAACATGACCGAATTGTGGCGAAATCAAGCCTCAGAGTCCGTCCCGCTGCCGGCGCTGGCGCCAACATGATTTGCTGTAGCTGCGCGCCCCGGTTGGCATCCCGGTCCGTCACTGTTGCGACGTCGCCGAGCGTGATGACGGTTGAGCCAACCTCCGCGGAGGCGCGCAGTTGAATGGTGGCTGCGGCTGCTTCGTCGACGCAGATCAGCGACAGCAAGGCCAACGTCGCAGCCACCCTTGGAAAGCCGAAAGCCGGAGATCGGAGTTCGGAGTTCGGAGTTCGGAGTTCGGAGTTCATTCTTTCATTCCGCATTGGGCATTCCGCATTCCGCATTCCGCATTCCGCATTGGACATTGGGCATTCCGCTTCCGGCTTTTCATTGTCTGACGCTCTGGAGATTAGAACCGCCGCAGGTTTGCGATGAGCTGCAGCATCTGGTCGGCCGCCTGAACGGTTTGGCTGTTCAGCTCGAAGTTCCGCTGGGTCTTGATCAGGTCGACAAGCTCATGGACCGGTTCGACGTTGGAGGCTTCAATAAACCCCTGCTTCAATGTTCCACGGCCCTCGATCCCGGGTGTGCCGATGAGAGCAGACCCGGATGCAGGCGATTCTGCGAACAGGTTTTCACCAATTTGCACCAATCCTTGTGGATTGACGAAGTTGGCCAAGTCGATTTGGAAGGTTGTGGGAGTGGTCGAACCGGCTTGTTTGACCTGGACCTGGCCGTCGCCGGTGATCGTGATGGATTCCGTATCCTGCGGGACGGTAATGGCCGGTTCCAGGAGCCGCCCGCGATCGGCCGAGGCCATCACGATATTCCCCTGCTCATTGAGCGTAAACGTTCCGGCGCGTGTGTAGAGGAGTTCACCCGTCCCGTCATCAATTTGGAAGAAACCGTTCCCGACGATCGCAAGATCGAGTTCCCCGCCGGTCTCGACCAGGTTGCCCTGGGCGTGGTCGACCTGCGTGCCCGCGACCCGTGTTCCCAGACCGACAGAGAGTCCGATCGGCGTCAGTTGACCCTGCGCGTCCTCAGACCCCGGCAGCTTCAAGTGCTCGTAGAAGAGGTCCTCGAAATCTGCGCGGGTCCGTTTGAACGCCGTTGTGCCGGCGTTGGCCAGATTGTTGGCGATCGTATCGAGATTGAACGCATTGGCATCCATCCCGGACGCCGCCGAATGCAAAGCTCGCAGACTCATCGGATCGCTTTCCCCTTTCTCATCTCCCCAGTGATTGCAGTAGCTGTCCGAGCGCTTCGTCCTGAAACTTGATCATGTTGATATTGGTTTCGAAGGCGCGAGACGCCTCGATCATCTCCATCATTTCCCCGACCGGACGCGTGCCGGACGCTTCCAGGAATCCTTGTCGAACCTGCAACTCGGCGCCGGCCGGCTGCAGGCTGGCTTCGGTGCGGTACAGACTGTTACCCATCTTCTGCAAAAGGTCGAACGATTCGGGCCGCACCAGATCGAGCCGCTCGATCTTCGTTCTCCTGCCCGCGGCGTCGCTCCCCCAAAGCGTTCCGTCGACGGTGATCTCGATGTTCGTGGCGTCGGACGGAATCGTGATGCCCGAACCGCCGGTCGAGAGCACCCTCAGTCCCGTCTCGTGGGTGACCAGTTGGCCTTGGTTGTTGACCGTCAGCCGGCCGTTGCGAGTCAGAAATTCCCGCTCGCCGTCAGAAACCCGCAGAAAACCGGGGCCCGACAATGCGAGGTCATACGTCCCGCCGGTGGGAACGACCGGTCCATCCGAAAAGTCGGTGGCCACGTCGGCCATCGCGATGCCTCCGGTTGACGCGTTCAAGTTGCCGGGCAGATCTCCGGTCGTCCCGTTCTCGACGTCGAAGGGCGCATGGGCCTGAAAAACGGCGATATCCCGCTTGAAACCGCTGGTTGAGGCATTGGCCAGATTGTTGGCCACCGCATCGAGCCGCGTTGACTCGAGTTGGGCCCCTTGAGCAGACAAATAAAGGCCGTAGATCATCGCAATGTCTCTGTCGAGAGCCGCCCCGCCTCGTCTCTAAGATCGAACCGCGCCAACCGATATCTTTAATACAACCGCTACCAGCGCGAGAACTTTCCAAATTTGCGCAGCTCAACACGGTTCGCGTCCCGCGGAAGCAGCCTGTTGAAGAATATGTTTCCACGAGCCGCGACCGGCAGCCAGACTGCCCCAGTTGGCGACGTAAGTCGTTGGGGCGTATGGGGTGAACCTTGAAAGTCTTCACGATATTTCAATCCGTTTTGATTTCGATGGCAATTCCAGGCCGAGGGCTTCATCGAGACGTCCTGGATACGCCATCACCCGTTGCCGCGGCCCGCGCTCGCTGCGATACGCTTGAGGATTTGCAGGATTGCCGGTTGCACTCTTGAATTGAATCGATTCTACGGATATCTATTGCTGAATGCGCAAATAGCGTTGGCACAAATAGGATTGTCTTCAAACAGATGCGAGCACATTCAAAACGAGGGTTTACGCTGATAGAACTGCTTGTGGTCATTGCCATCATTGCCATCCTGATCGCGCTGTTGCTCCCGGCAGTGCAACAGGCGCGCGAGGCGGCCCGGCGGACTCAGTGCAGGAACAATCTGAAGCAGATGGGGCTTGCCCTGCACAACTATCACGACGTGCACCGGGCGTTTCCGCCGGGCTATATTCGGTCCCACGGGACGGGATGGAGCGCGTTTTTGTTGCCGTATCTCGATCAGGCTCCGCTGTACAACACGCTGGTCTGGGGAGACCCGTGGACGGACGGCGTAACGGGCGCCAAGAACGCCAACGAAACAGCTTGCTCGACGTTTCTGGACGTGTTCCGCTGTCCGTCGGCGTCGAT
This sequence comes from uncultured Planctomycetaceae bacterium, assembly GCA_964530165.1. GTDB lineage: Bacteria > Planctomycetota > Planctomycetia > Planctomycetales > Planctomycetaceae > CAZGYE01. Next base: position 1,390 of record CAZGYE010000058.1, on the reverse strand, counting down.
TCCGGAACACGAAATGGAGGACAACATCGAAGACCGCGTCCCTTGTACTTACATTGCCTGCGCTTCGGGAACCGAAACGAACGACTCCGGCGCCGGAGCGGCCGGCTATGATGATCCCGACGAAGACGGAACGTTTATGGAGAACGTCTCGATTCGTCTGCGCGACGTCACCGATGGATCGAGCAACACGATCGGCATCGGCGAGACGCTGCATTCTCTCAGCGACGGCCGCGACCATTGGTACATCGGATCGGTGGATATCACAGCCAACTCGGACAACTCAGAATTCCTCGGCACAACGGCCGTTCTCATCAACACCGTCGATGAGGAAGCTTTTCGCAGTCAGCACGAAGGAGGCTGTCACTTCCTGTTGCTGGACGGCCGAGTGAGATTTGCCTCGGAGAACATCGATGCCGCGGTGTTGAGCGCCATCGGGACCCGGGCCGGGAACGAGTTGGACGTGGAATTTTGAATTCGTCACTCAGAGTGTGTTTGAAAAGCCTCTTCTCCGTCCCTCCGGAACTCTTTCAAACACCCTACAAAAGAGCCGGCCGATTAGAGGCCGAAGAGCTTGGACAACGACGGGATGACCGTGATCTTCAACGCCTGGACGGTGAAATAGCCGAAGAACGCACACGACCAGACGATCGCCACGAATCGTAGCGGGCTCATCGACAGGCTGCGCGAGAGGATCTTGTTGTTCAGATACAGCAGGATGACCGAGTAGACGAACATCACCGCCCCGTTCATCGCGGCTGAGGTCACCAGCAGGAATTGTGGCCGCTTGAAATCGGGCACGACGTCGCTCGCCAGCAGAATGGCCGAGCCGAGCAGAATTTCACCCCACAGAAAACAAAAATAGAGCTTGCTGGCCGACCAGTTGTCGTTGTCGCGCAGGTAGTTGGCCTTGACGATGTCGGCGGAGATGCGGGACGTTACGTCCAGCACGCCAAACTCGGTCGTCATCAGAATAGCCACTCCCATCACCAGAAAGGCCAGCTTGATGAATGCGCCCATCGGCCGCTCGCCCAGCACGGTGGCCTGACCCCACACGAAGTCCATGTCTTTGCCGAAGCGGTCCATTCCCGGTTGCAGGCTGCCGGTCTCGTCGTAAAAAAGCGAATACGAGATGAGCGACAGCAGGCAGAGACAAACCACGCAGGTGAGAAAGAAGCTCAAAAAGTGCTCGACGTTGGCGGCCCGCCACCAGCGCCGCCAGCGGTCCATGTTTTCCGGCGAATGCTTGAAATGGTAGCCGACCTCGACAACGGCTTCCACCTGTCCGGTGAGGGGGCTGGTGATGCGGCCGATGTACTTGCCCATCCCGTAGCCCTTGTCCTTAATGAAATTGCTTTGTCCGAGGTTGGTCGACCCCCCGGCGCCAGCAAAC
>CAZGYE010000057.1:0-22774 GCA_964530165.1 uncultured Planctomycetaceae bacterium | reverse complement strand
CTTCTGCAGCTTTGCTGAATTACCGCGTCCTTTCTAAGGCCCCGCCACCCCGCCGGATATTAATCATGGACAAATAGGTGTACAAAAATATAATACAAGTAGATGTAGAGATTCACTATGCCCAGCCATGCGAAAGACAACGCCAACGCCCACAGTAGAATCCTATTCAGAATCAGGCCTCGTCGGGAGAAGGGCTTTCCTTTCACGTTGTCGCGTCCCAGTCGTGCGAACAGCAGTCCCAGCGTGCACAAACCAAAAATAACCAGCGTGACAAAGGGCCATCGTTGCCACATGAGCAACGGAACCCACCAGAAGCTCCAGAGAAGCATCCCCATTGCGCCGGCGAACATCGTACACGAAGCGATGCCCCAATAGGAGCTTCGAGGTGGATGCACCGGCCGGGCTTTGTCCGGTGGGGCTTGGTCCGGCGGCAGAATCAGGTTCCTTCCGCACTGCACACACTCGACCACACAACCGGCCAGGCGGTCGGCAAATTCACTCTCCGTGGCACATCCCTCGCAGGTGAAGTGTATAGACATGGTGGGCGCCGGACGAGAACGTCTCTGTTGGTCGAAGGCGGCAACTCCTGTATGGTACGCTTTGATCTGCGAACCGCAAAGAGAATTCCGCCGAAAACCAAGCCAACCCCATATCCGCCCCGTATCCGCCTTTTTGCCGTCCGCCAACTGGAGTCGATGTTCCCATCGCCGGTCTGCCGAACGACCGTGCGGGCGATGCCTTCGGCGACGTTACCGAACAAATCCGGAAAGCTCCTCGCTCCGCGAACAGTCCCTGTCGGCGGCGTGGTCGATCAGCGGGCAGCCAAGGCGAAGGCCGCCCGCCGGCTCAAGAGAATTGGCAAAGTGGCTTGCGAAATGGGCGTCAGAACCGAAGAATAGAGGGGTGGTGGATCGACTCGAAACCCTTTTACCAACGGCAACGGTGGAATGAGAAGAATGCGTACAGCCAAACTGATTCTTGACGGTCGGGAATACGAGTTCCCCGTCGTAGTGGGGTCGGAGGGGGAACTGGGCGTCGACATTGTGTCGCTCCGCGCCCAGACGAACGCAATCACGCTGGACCCCGGTTTTGGGAACACCGGCGCCTGCCAAAGTTCAATCTGTTTCATCAACGGTGAGAAGGGAATTCTGCGGTACCGCGGCTACCCGATTGAGCAGCTTGCCGAGCAAACGACTTTCTCCGAAGTCTGTCACCTGCTGATTTACGGAGAGCTTCCCAACAAGCAGGAACTGGCGGATTTCCGCGAGAAGCTGACCTACCACACGATGATCCATGAGGACATGAAAAAGTTTTACGAAGGTTATCCGCCCACTGCACATCCGATGGCCATTCTCTCGTCGATGGTGGCGTCACTGTCGACCTATTACCCCGAGATGGCCGACGGCGATCAAGATTTGAACATCATCCGGTTGTTGGCGAAGGTGAAGACCGTTGCCGCCTATGCCTACAAGAGGTCGGTCGGCCAGCCGTTCATGTACCCGCGGAACGACCTCTCGTATTGTGCCAATCTGCTGCACATGCTGTTTGCCGTCCCGACAGAGCCGTACGAAGTTCCGAAAGTCTTGGAGGACGCGCTGAACGTGTTGCTCATTCTGCACGCCGACCACGAACAGAACTGTAGTACGTCGACGGTGCGGATGGTCGGCAGCAGCCAGGCCAACCTGTTCGCCTCCATTGCCGCCGGAGTCTGCGCCTTGTGGGGACCGCTGCACGGCGGGGCGAACCAAAAAGTGCTCGAAATGCTGCAAATGATCCGCGACGACGGCGGCAACACCAAGAAGTTCATCGACCTGGCCAAAGACAAAAACTCGTCGTTTCGCCTGATGGGTTTCGGACACCGTGTGTACAAGAACTTCGACCCGCGGGCGACCATCCTTCGCAGCAGTGCGGAAGAAGTCCTCGGCCAGCTTGGAGTCGACGATCCCTTGCTGGAGATTGCCAAACATTTGGAGGAGGTCACGCTCAACGACGAGTACTTCGTCGAGCGGAAACTCTACCCCAACGTCGATTTCTACAGCGGCATTCTCTACCGGGCCATGGGCATCCCGACCAACATGTTCACCGTGATGTTTGCCCTGGGACGATTGCCCGGCTGGATCGCGCACTGGAAAGAGCTGCTGGAGGATCCGGCGGGCCGCATCAGCCGGCCGCGCCAACTCTACACGGGAGCAACCGAACGGAACGTTGTACCGCTCGAGGAGCGGTAAGTCAGGCGATCAGGCCCGGTCCCTGCGGCGGAGGCTGGTATTTCGGGAAGAAGCCCGCCGGCGGGTCGAAGTTCATGTGTCGGCGCAGCACTTCGGCGAAGATGTCGCGGAAGTCGGTGGTGACCGGCTGGTCCCGCTTCTCGTGCAGCGCCTCAGGTTTCAGCCCGGTCCACTCTCCGTAGATCTTGCCGCCCTTGACACGGCCACCCATCAGCCACATCGCACCGCCGTGACCGTGATCGCTGCCGTCGTTGCCGTTCTCCTTGGCGACGCGGCCGAACTCGGTGCAGATCAGGATCAGCGTGCGATCCAGATCGGGCCCCAGGTCGGTCATGAACGCGGCCAGTCCTTCCGAAAGGAACGTGAGCATCCGGTTCAACGTGCCGTCGATCGAGCCCAATCCGATGTGGTGGTCCCAACCGTTGATGTCCGTTCCGACCACTTCGAGACCGACGTCGGCCTTGATCAGCCGGGCCATTGCTTTCAGACGCTTGGCGAACCAATGGCCGGGGTACTCCTGAAAGGGAGTCTCGTCCTCGGAGTCGCGGCTGCTGCCGTACGTGCGCTCGTCGCCGTAGAGAATCTTCCGCAGACGGCGCAGGCCGTAGATCGTTTCTTGACCGGATATCATGACCGGGTCGAGGCGGATGCCGCTGTCCTTTTCTTTCCTGGTCTTGCGAGACGTCTTCTTCTTCTTCGGCAGCGTAAACGGCGAGGTCAGTGAGGGTGGTCTTTCCCCCTTGTGGCCGCCGTAGAAACCCTCGAACAAGTCGAGGACTTCTTCGAGCTCGCCCAGGTTGGGGGGCACGGTGATCACGGGCGCTTTGCCGCGCAGCGAGCGCGGCAGCAACTCTTGCATGGCCACGGCTCGAATCCTGTCCGGATTGGGCCGCAGCTTCTTGGCGGTTTCGATCAGGTAGCGATTCAGCCAACCGTTGCGGATGAATCGCATCCCCGGCGCGGCATACTCCATGAAGTCCTGAGCGTCGAAGTGGCTCCGCGTCCCATGCGGAGAGCCGCTGTTGATGACCGCCGCAAGGCGGCCTTCATCGTAGAACGGTTTCAGAGGGGCCAGTCCCGGGTGAAAGCCAAATCGCTCGTCCAGCTTGATCACCTCTTCTTTGGAAACTGCAATCGTGGGGCGGATATCGTAGTAGGTTTTGTCGTGATATGGGACGATCGTATTCAGTTGGTCCTGGCCGCCTCGCAAAAAGATGACCACCAGCACCGGGTTGGTCACCGGGATGCGGTCGGATTTTTCCGGTTCCACTTTCTTGCTTTTTCGCCTTCGCCGCGGCGGTGCGTCGCCGAAAACGTTCTCGGAAGCTCCCAGTCCGGCGGAGGCCGCCGCTGCCGCCCCCAAAGCAGTCTGCGTCAGGAAGTCACGTCGTTTCATTGTTCCGATCTCCTCATCGATTTGATCTTCGTTGTTCTCGAATGCCCGCAGTGTCGACGTCAAGCCCGCGTTACTGTCTCTGAAATTCGGGCGACCCGAGCAAGATGCCCACGATGTAACGGCCAAGCTGCTCCGGCTTCGGATTGTACTTGGCGTATCTCGCGATGACGTCGTCCAGCGCCTCCGAGGTCCGATCGGTACAGCCGAGGGGCAAGATGCGTTTCGTGAGCACTTCTTTCCACTGCAGCGGATTGTTCGGTTCGAGGTCTTCCCAGTACGACGGGGGGATCCGCACGCCTTTCATCCATTCCATGCCGATTCCCAACCCGAATTGCCAGCGAACGGCCATCACGCCCGGATCGCGCCACGCGTCGGCCTGATCGTAGTAGCCGGTCGGATCTTCGCATTGGTAAATCGGCTCGCACATCGACAACAACGCCCGGTGGACGTAATCGGTGGCTCTGGGGTCGTCGACGAACTCCGCGTTGGTGACTCGCAGCGCACTGGCTACGAATTCCAGCGGCGTCTTGAACTTCGACTGGTAGTACTTCGGGTTGAAGAACTCTTTGTCGTTGAAGATGGCCAGATAGGTGGCCTTCAGATCGGTTTTTCTGCGGCGAAACGTGGAGGCCACACGGTGGACCATGTCCCCAGGCGGAGTGTCGTCGACGAAGTACCGGCACAGTTTGTACGCGATGAACTCGGCCGTTCCCTTGTGTCTGGCAAGCAAATCAAGGACCGCCTGTCCTTCTGCTTCGGGATTGTGGGGGTTGGCCGCGATGTGGACTTTTAGAATCCGCCGGGGCGCGGTGGCGTGCATGTCGGCCCGAAACTGAAACTCGACCGGTTTCTCAGGGTTCTGGTTCACCGTCCAGCCGGTCAGCGCTTCGGCCACCGCGATGACGTCCTCCTGGGTGTAGTAATTGTCGACGCCCAGCGTGTGCAGCTCCATCAACTCGCGGGCGTAGTTCTCGTTCAGCCCCCGCATCTTGGCGATGTCGATCGCCTGCTGGGCGAACACGTAGTCGCGCGACTGCAGTAGCGCCTTGCGGCCCGCCTCGAGGAGCTCCCTGGGCGGAGTCGCGCGGGAGATGAAATTATCCAAGTAGACCAACATGGCCGGGTGCCTGGCCTGCTTGTTGAGCATGTTGCGAAACGTGCCGAGGGCTTCGGCCCGAATCACGTCCCGCTCGTAAGTGGTCGCGTAGTAGCCGACGTTTCCTTTGGTCACGTCGACGTTGAAGTGGTTCCGCCAGAAGTCGCTGGTGACCTCCAAAACCTGATGCGGACTCAACACCGCACGCAGCAACACCGCGTCTTTGAGCTGTTTTCTCGGGACGTAACGCATCCGTGAACGCTTCGCCCGTTCCTGCAGCTCTTTGGGCGTGAGCTTCTTCGACAGCGAAGCCACCTTGAGTCGATACGTGCTCAGAATTTGCTGATTTGTCATTTCCAGCGATTCCAGCTTCGCCAGTTTGGCGATCAGCTTGCGGGACTTGGGCACATCCCCCTCCAACTGCGACCGGAACCACTTTTCCAGGCCGATCTTTTCCACTTCCGCGATCGATTCCGGCGTTGCACCAAAGGTAAAGCGGCTGAGAACGTGATGGATCCGCTCCCGCTCGCTGAGCGGCTTGTCGGGGTCCCGATTCAAGATGGGCGTCCCCTCGCGCGCCTCGCGGCCGAACTTCGCCGCCGCTTCTGATTTTTCTTGTCCGTGCAGCCGGGGCAGAGGCGCCGCAGCCAGCACGATCACCAAACTCCACAGTGTTCCTCGTCGTTGAGGGAAAATTTGCATGGGTCTAGCTCCAGAACGTGTGTCCGAAAGTACCGGCCCGACAGAGAACTTCCTCGCGGCGGTCTCCCCGCTCAAATCGTGCGCCGAAACCGCAACAGGTCCTTCTTATTGCGCCATTATACGTCTTGACGGGAAATGGGAAAGCGTGGCGGGTACAGGGCCGATTAGTTTTTCCAAGATGAAAAGAGTTTCGAGATCCGTCCCGGGTGCCACACTTCGCCATTTGGAAAAAGTGACCGACTCTGGATGGGGGCATGACCGGTGGTGCACGACTGGGCGCTTTCTGCTATCATTACGGAAACGGGCCTGCCCCGAGCGTTCGCCAACGTTTGCGAGGGAAAGACTGATGACGGCCGTTGGCCCGCCTCCAAAACATCCAAAGCAGCCGGAAGCTCAGAAGCGCCGCACCGGCGAGTCGAGCCGCAGCTCCCACTTTTCAGGCGATGAGGAGTCTCGGCCCCACTCAGGTGACGCGCAGCGGGATGGATCTCGTCTGCTCGGTCCGGCTTCACGAAACGGTGCCGACGCGGAAAGCCTTTTGACTCGGGTCAAACAACGCTGCACCGTTTTGTTTGAAAAGGTCCGTTCCGGCGCGCCGTTGCACGAAATCATGGACGAGTTCCCGGAATTGCCGGGGTGGACCGTTTCACTTGTGGTCCACATCTTCGTGCTGACGGTGTTGTCGTTGTTCCACATGACAGCGGACGCTGATCGCATCCCGTTTGAGATCATCACCGACGTCGCCGACATGCCGGAGGAATTGAACGTCGTCGAGCTCACCCGCAATCTCGACCGCGAAGAAGTCTCGTCCGATGCGCCGGTTTCTCTAACGGCCGGTCCCCAAGCGAGCGTCTCGAAAGCCGTTCCCGATCTGCACAAGGCGAAAGAACCGACGCCGGATTTGCTGACCGACGTCACTCCGGATGCCGCACTGCCGCCGTCCGAGAGCGAGCTGATCAACGACTCGCTGAGCGATTCGGTTGAGGATCTCGTCGGTGCGGTCGTGAACACCGACAGCGACGCCGGATCGGTCGATCAGATCACGATCGAGATCCGCCGCCGATTGCAGAAAAGCAAAGTCCTGGTCGTGTGGGTGATGGACGCCTCGGCCAGCCTGCGCACGCGGCGGGAACAGATCATCGCGCGCTTCGACCGAGTCTACCACGAGCTGGACGAGCTTGGCGGCATCCAGGACGACGCGCTGTTGACCGCCCTGGTGGCCTTCGGCAAAACAAGCGTGGCAATGATCGAAAAGCCGACGGCCGACCGTGAGGAGATCCAAAAGGCGGTCCGAGACATCAAGACCGAAGAGTCGGGCGTGGAAAACGTCTTCGCTGCGATTGGGTCGGCCGCCCTCGAATACCGCAAGTTTCAAACGGGCGGCCGCAAAACGATGCTCGTCGTGCTGACCGACGAGATCGGTGACGATCTGCCGAAGCTGGAGGACACAATCAAGGCCGTCAAACGTTATCGAATGCCGGTCTACGTGATGGGGCCGACCGCGCCGTTCGGCTCCCGGCAGATCAAAATGAAGTGGACCGATGAAGCCACCGGAGAGGTGTTCTTTCTGCCCGTCGACCGCGGTCCCGAAACCGTGTATATCGAACATGCGAAATTGCCATCCTGGGGCAAGAACCCGGGGTTCGATGTACTTTCGTCGGGATTCGGCCCCTATGGTCTGAGCCGCCTTGTCCGCGACAGCGGTGGAATTTACTTTCTGTACGACGACGGCAACATCCCCGGACCGCGATTCAAGGTCCAGGACATGTTGGAGTACTTCCCCGATTACGTCTCGCCGGCCGAGTACACCCGCGTGGCCACGAAGTCTCCTCTGCGGCTGGCCGTCCTCCGGGTCGCCCAAGCGACTCAGTCTTCACAGACGTCGTTTCGACATCCCCCAACCCGATTCCTGTCTGCGGGAATCCAATTCGAGATTCGCGATGTCCGGAAGACTCTCGCGAGAATGCTTGAGTTTATCGATAGCGCGTTGACCGAACTGAACTCGGCCGAGAAGTTCCGCGACAAAGAGACGTCGAAACGTTGGCTGGCCCACTACGATCTCTTCAGGGGCCGGCTGCTGGCGAATCGGGTCCGTTGCAGAAACTACGCTCCGCTCCTGGATGAGATGTACGCGAAACCCAGGGCCCCCAAAGACGGAACCAAGAACGCCTGGGAGCTGGCCGGCGACGAGAGCACGACCTTCACCAATCTGGAGGCGTCGGCGCAGCAGGGCGAAACCGGGCAGCCCACCGCCAAGAGAACTCGCCGCAACAAGAACAAGAAGAAGGAAGAAACTTCGACGAAAGACGATGTGCGTTTGGCCCGCGAGTCTCTCCAGCGGGTCGTCGAGCAACATCCCCACACGCCCTGGGCGGTGATGGCCCAGAATGAATTGGAGATTCCCCTCGGCTTCAAATGGCAAGAAACGTTCATCGATCCGCCCAAAGGCGAAAAACTTCCTTGGGACAAACTTCCCTGGGATAAGCTGACTGAGGAGCAAAAGGCGGCGAAGAAAGCTTACGAAGCGCGGCAGAAAAAACGTCAAGAGCGGGCAAAAAAACGCGAGGAAGCCAAGAAAAGACTTCCGAAACTCTAAACCTCTGCGATAGGTAGCCAATGGCACATCAAAGTTCGTCGTACAGCATCACCGTTCGGTTGCGGTATCCGAATGATCCCGGGCAGTTGGGACGCATTACCTCGGCGATCGGCGAGGCGGAGGGGCTCATTGGCGCCGTGGACATTGTCGACGTCCGCAAGGGCCTGAGCACGCGCGACATCACAGTCAACGCTGGCAACGAGGAACATGCCGAACACATCGTCGCCCAGCTCGAGTCGCTGGAGGGTGTGGAGGTCCTCAACACTTCGGACCGAACGTTTCTGTTGCATCTGGGCGGCAAGATCGAGGTGCGATCGAAAATCCCGGTGAAGACACGCGACGATCTTTCCATGGCCTACACACCGGGCGTGGCGCGCGTTTGCCGATCGATCCACGCCGACCCAGATGCGGCCTTCTCGCTGACCATCCGGCGGAACATGGTTGCCGTCGTGACCGACGGCTCGGCGGTGCTGGGGATGGGCAATATCGGCCCCACCGCCGCCCTGCCGGTCATGGAAGGAAAAGCTCTGTTGTTTAAGGAGTTTGCCGGCGTCGATGCCTTTCCCATCTGTCTCGATACGCAAGACGTCGACAAAATTGTCGAGACGTGTATCTATCTGGCGCCCACCTTTGGTGGAATCAATCTCGAAGATATCTCGTCCCCCCGCTGCGTCGAGGTGGAAGAAAAGCTGAGTCCCCGGGTGGACATCCCCGTCTTTCACGACGATCAGCACGGCACGGCGATTGTCGTGCTGGCGGCGCTGACGAACTCGCTGAAACTCATTGGGAAAAAGCTCGGTGAAATTCGCGCCACAATCAGCGGTGCAGGCGCGGCAGGGATGGCGGTTGCAAAACTGCTCCAATCGGTCGGCATCGGTCAGATTGTGCTCTGCGATCGAGAGGGCGCCATCTACCAAGGGCGAACGACGCACATGAATCCGGTCAAGGATTGGTTGGCCGAGAACACCAATCCCGATCGCCTCACCGGACGCCTGGGCGAAGTGATTGCCGGCTCGGACGTGTTCATTGGCGTCTCGGCCGCCAACGTGCTCTGTGCAGACGACGTCAAGCGAATGGCAAACGACGCAATCGTTTTCGCGATGGCCAATCCCGATCCAGAGATCACCCCGGAAGAAGCGACCCCTTACGCTACGGTGATGGCGACCGGGCGGTCGGACTATCCCAACCAGATCAACAACGTCCTCTGCTTCCCCGGTCTCTTCCGCGGCATGCTCGACGTACGAGCTGGACATGTGACGGAGGAAATGAAGACCGCTGCCGCCCATGCGATTGCCAACGTGATCCCGGAAGACCAAATCCTGGCCGACTACATCATTCCCAGCGTCTTCGACCGGCGCGTGGCCCAAGCGGTCGCCGAGGCGGTCGCCCAGGCGGCCATCGAATCGGGTGTCGCACGCCGCCAGCAGAAGTCCGAATTTCAGATTTCGTCGTAGAATCGCGGAGACCCGATGCAGCGAAGCTGCAACCAAAAGATGGAAGACCGCCATTCCGCTCTTCAGCGTGGTAGAATAAGGTTATGGTACAGACTGATCCGCCCGAACTGCAGCAGTTCCTCGATCAAGAGCTTGCCTCCGGTGAGTACGAGAGCGAGTCGGCTCTGCGTTTTCTCGATTCCATTCAAACCAAGTGCAAGCAGTACGCCCGGAAGCCGCTGATGGGCGACGGCCGTCCTGATCTCGGGAAAGATGCTCGCTGCTTTGCGGTTGGCAACTCCGTTGTCTGGTACCGCCCGCTCGACGATGGAATTCTCGTCCTGTTGGTTGTTCACGGAGGGAGGGACGTCCCCACTGTGTTTCGGAGCCTCTTTGAGCGGTAAGCCCCGGAGGCAAACCATCGGGGCCATCACATTGGCGCTGACTCGGCCACACATCGTTCGTTGCGGCTCGCCACGCCCGAATCAAGTAGAAGACCTTGCAGAGCAGTTTACGTTCAGCGAGAGCCGCGGATTGTCGAGGAGTGCCGCGCCCAATGGGGGCAATCGGTTTCCGTTTGCCCAAATGCTCTCACGAGAATCACTTTGAAGGTCGCTTTGCCGGCTGCGTGGCATGGCAACCTTCCCTTTCACGCCGGGGCGCGCGACAATCGATTCCGTTCCCGTTAGGATCATTCCAACACACGATGAGCAACGAGGCCGACCGTGAAGAAGGTTCCCGCCTATCCTCTGATTTACGAATTCAGCCGTCACGAGAAGCCGCGAGTGTGGATCGAGTCGGGCGAGACGATTCTTGTCGAGTCCGAGGATGCCTTGTCCGGGCAGATCCGCAACGACGGTGATCGTCGAGACAAGACAACGGTCCCGCAGAGTAACCCGGTGTCTGGGCCGATCTGGGTCGAGGGGGCTGAGCCGGGCGACGCGCTGGCGGTCAAGATCGAGGAGATTCGTCCCAGCATCGGACAGTGCGCGACGCGGACAGCCGATCCGCACCAGCTTTGCGAGTGGCTGGGGACCGACGTGCCGCACGGGTCGCACGTCTGCCCGATCCGTGACGGCCAGATCTATTGGAGCGACGACTTGACGATTCCGTACGAGCCGATGCTCGGCTGCATCGGCACGGCGCCCGCTTGGGGCGTGCCCACCACCGCGCCGGCCGGAGTTCATGGCGGGAACATGGACATCATCGAGACCTGCCCGGGCAACACGGTCTATTTACCGGTCTTCTTGCCGGGCGGCTGCCTGTATTTGGGCGATGTCCACGCGGCCATGGGTCACGGTGAGCTCTCGGCAACCGGGCTGGAAATGCCGGCCGAGACCAGCATCACCGTCGAGCTGCTCAAAAGCAAAACGCTTCCCGGTCCGCGGATCGAGTCGCCGATGGAAATCATGACGATTGCCAGCGGCTGTCCTATGGAACGGTCCATTGCGCAAGCCGCCGCCTGGCTGATCCTGTGGATGGAGGAGGAATTCGGCTGGGACCGCTGGCGGGCCTACGACATCCTCACGCACGTCGCGGCGATTTCGGTGGGCTATTACGCCATCGGCACGGTGGCCGCCAAGATCGCGAAACAGTACTTGAACAAGCCGGGCGAATTGGCGATGGACGAGTGCTAGGCACACTTCACTCTCAACACTTCACTCTCAACTCGCCCTACGATCGCCGGCTTGACCTGCAGATGGCGTACAAGGCGCCGCCGAACACCACGATCACAATCAGCACCTCCAGCGCGTAATTCCTCAACGGTTGCACCTGGACCGGCTGGGGCTTCTGTTGCGCCAACAGAACGGGCAGGTCAACGGCGGCCTGGGTCACGCTCGGCCAGGCGAGCCAGACAGCCAACAGCAGCACCACTGCGACAACCCAACTACGCAAACGCCGAACGCCCTCGCACATACAGCGCCCGCGATGCCGGCCGAGAGCCGAGAGTGGAGAGCCGAGCGTCGAGCGTCGAGCGCCGCAAGTCAATCGCCAATCGTCCATCATCAATCGTCAATCGTCAAAGGAACGCTTGAATCGGCAGACGCAGATCCCGGTAGGCCCGACTGGGGAGCGATACCGTTTCCCAACTGGCGGAACGGGTCCGCATCTCCGCCCGGTACTGGTCGACCCACACACCGTAGAATGTGTAGGTGCGGTTTCGGAAGTCGAACAGCGTCTCGAACTCGGCCGACCAGCGCAGGTCGACAATATGATACGCGAAAACCAGCACGGCGCGGAAGCCCTCCCCGAAAACTTGTTGCCATTGCAACAAGCTGCGGAGATCGTCTTCGGTTGCCCAGTTCTCCCATTTGTGCCGGTTCGCAGCGTTGCCCGACGGAAATCGGCGCCCTTTCACGTCGACCAGCAGGTTTCTCGTCCGGCGGGAATAGACGATGAAATCCATCGATTTCAGCGACGCTTCGTGCAATAGCGACCGCCGCTTCTCGTCGACGAGGACGTACGGGATCCGTATCCCCCGTAAGTATTCCTCGAATGCGGCGTCGTAGTGGTTGAATCGCTGCGCCATCGTCGCTCACAGGATTTTCCGAATGTGCTCCGTTAAGTCCGATTCCGGTACGGCCTTCTGCTCCCCTCGATCCAGGTCCTTCACTTGCCACAATCCCTCGGCGAACTCGGACTCACCGGCAATCAGGGCAATGCGGAAACCGTTCCGGCTGGCGTATCGGAGCTGTTTGCCGAGCGGGCGGGCTTCCGGGAACAGTTCACAAGCGATTCCCGCTGCTCGCAGCAATCGGCCGATGCGGAGATAATCGGCCACCCGCGCTGGATCGAACAACGCGACCAGCACCGGTGTGGCGGACACGGCCGGATCGATCATCCCCAGCTCTTCCATGGCCGCCAGCAGCCGGTCGACTCCCAGACTGGCGCCCACGCCCGGCAGTGTCTGCGTCGTGAACAGGCCGGCCAGGTCGTCGTAGCGGCCGCCGGAGCAGACGCTGCCGATGCCGGGCAGCTCCGAGAGAAACGTTTCGTAAACCGTGCCCGTGTAGTAATCCAGCCCCCGGGCGATGGAGACGTCCAGCGCAACGCGGTCTGCCGGAATGCCGCACGTTCTGCAGGCGGCGAACAATTCCCGCAGCCGCCGCACACCCAACGTTCCCTGCTCGTTTCCAGCCAGCAGGGACTCCAACTGAGAGCAGACGTCGTTGCTGCTGCCGGCGAGCATCACCAACTCCAGAATCCGCTCGGTCTGTTCGGCGGTCATGCCAACACGTGCGGTCAACTCCTCGCGAACTCCGTCCCGACCGACTTTCGACAGTTTGTCCAGCGCGCGAAGGATCGCGACGGTCTTTTCTCTCACGTCCAACTTTTCCAACAGACCGTTCAGAACCAGGCGATTGTTGAGTTGGATTGTGAATTTCGAGAAGCCGAAGTTCTCCATCAGGTCGTGAATCACCAGAAGCGTTTCGATGTCGGCGGTGTTCGAGGCGGTCCCAATTGTGTCGAAGTCGCACTGCATAAACTCGCGGAAGCGGCCCCTTTGTGGTTTCTCGGCCCGCCACACGGTCCCGATGTGGTACCGCTTAAACGGGGTGCCGATCGCCGGCAGATGCTGGGCCGCAAACCGCGCGAACGGCACAGTCAGGTCGAACCGCATGGCGACGTCGCGGCCCCCCTGGTCGGTGAACCGAAACATCTGCTTATCTGTTTCCGCACCGCCTTTGCCGAGCAGGACCTCAGTGTACTCCAGCGCCGGCGTGTCGATCGGGCTGAAACCGTAACCGCGGTAGACCTGCCGGGCCGTGTCGATCAGGTGCTCGCGGGCTCTCATCTGCTCGGGCAGATAATCGCGAAAACCCTTGAGCGTTTGTGGCTTGATGAGTGCTCCGGTCACGAGACGCGATTCCGTTGGATCATGGATTTGCTCAGGAAAACAAGAAACTCGGAATTAGTCGTACAGGGTGCTTGATGGTTGTGATTCATCGATGGCCAAATTCCTGCCTACTGCCGACTGCCGACTGAACTCAAGACGGGCAACCGGATCGGCTGGTTCGCCTTTCTGCGCCGACGCCTCGGGAGGACCGCTTCGGCGTATTCCCAGACCTGCTCGGGGGATTCGAACAACTGGTCGTAAACGGCGTCGTCGTCGTACTCGCAGTCGCCGGTCGAGTACTTCCGGCAGATGCCGGGCCGCGCTAGATAGGCGTCGCAGAGATGGTCGTCCATCAAGTGTTTGCAGTCGGCGTGGATCACCAGGTACCACGTCTCGTCCTCGACGAACACCGAAACGTCTCCGTGCATCATGTACCAACGGACGTGGTCGTAGTCGTCCCAGGTTTCGGGCGTGTCGATGGGCAGGGCGAAATAGCGGCAACATTTCGCCGTGCAATACGCACACAGGATCTCGCCCGGTTTCAGCGTTTCTCGTTTGACTCTTGGTTTCGTCATGAGCGATCGTCTCGATCGTGCCGCCGGTTCACCGGCCGGGAGACTGAGTCGGAAATCCGGCTTTGACAAAATCCGCTGTCTCCCCGCGCGGCGTATTGTACTCGACTGGCCCGAGTGTGTGTATGCCGACGCCGGCCGTTCATTTCTTCTTGACCACACCGGCCGGCCTCTCGTATCATAGAGGTTTGAAGAGTTGTCGATGAACATCTTTGGGAAAATCCTGACCTGGGGGGTGGTTTTGGCCGCTTGCGCTGCGGTTGTGCTCACATCCAAAGTGGTCACCTACCGCAACAGTTGGGCGAAACGGATCGAAGAACTTCAGAAGAAAAACGAAGACAAGGCGAAGAGTATCGCCGAAAAACGAAGGGTTCTCAGAGAACGGCGGGGTGAGTTGTCCCGCGTCATGCTCGGCTGGGACCGGTACTGGGACGGCATCAACACAGGCGTCAGCGTGGAAAAAGTTGCAGACGGTCCTGACGAGGTGGATGTGGCCGGTCAGAATATCGGAACCAATTTTGGATTGGGCCTCGTTGCTGGTAAGGAACCTCCAGTTGTCCACCTGTTCATGCCGGATGGCAAGGACGGCTCGATCTATGTCGGAGCGTTTCAGCCGCCGAATCCAGTGGCCCTCGAAGAGAATCGCGTCGCGCTGAAGCCGACCTGGCGGATACACGGCGGAGAAGCGGAGAGCTGGAAACCCGGCAATTGGAGATGGCGAATGAGGATCCCATCTTCGTTTGAAGGTCGTTTTGGCCAGCTCTACGCCGATTTGGCCTTAGCCGACGAGCTGCTCGCAACCAAGCGGCGGAACCTGGTGCTGCAGAACAAGCTGTACCAAGTTTCCGAGCTGCACCGGGATTATCGTCTGCAGGAACTGCTCGGCCCCCCTGATCCGCCAAAACTCGGTCCCAACGACAAGATCGACCACTATCTGATTGGGCTTGTCAAGGCAATTGAGCTGGAAGAGGAAAGGCGAAACGCAGCCCAGGCTGAGGTCGATCGTCTGCGCCGGGAAATGGAGCAGAAGAAGAAACAACTTCGGGAGCTGATCGACAAAAACCGCGAGCTGGCTGAGAAGCTGGCTCAGTCGAAGCCAGCTCAGACCGTCGACGCGACAAACAACTGAGTCGACTCGGGAATCGAGGCTGGGCGCGGGTGCGCGATGTGGTGGACGTGCTCGACGTAGAGGCGAAGTGATCGGTAGACACTCCGACGGAGACGGACACGCGAAATGGGCATCCATAGCCGCGATTACATCCGAGAACGCCGTCCCGGTGATCCGTTCGGCAGACACTCGGATCAATGGGCGATCAAGTACCTGCTGATCGCCAACATCGTCGTGTTCCTCTTTCAGAATGCAAGCCCCGCAGTAACCGGCTGGTTGTCGCTGTCGCTTTCCCACTTGTTTCCTTCGTTTCAAATCTGGCGGCTGGTGACGTACGGTTTTTGCCACGCCAATCTGCAGCACCTGGCGATCAACCTGTTCGTGCTGTGGATGTTCGGCCGCGCGATCGAGCCCATCTACGGGTCGCGCGAGTTTCTGGCTTTTTTTCTGGCCGCCGTAGTCGTCAGCGGGATTTGCCATCTCGGTGTGCAGTTCCTTGAATCGAGCGCAGCCGGCGTCATCGGCGCCTCCGGAGGGGTGATGGCGGTCGTCTTTCTGACGGCGATGGTTTATCCACGGATGAAGGTGCTGCTCTTCTTCGTGATTCCCATCGAATTGCGCTGGCTGGCCGTCATGTATGCCGTCGCCGATGTGGCCGGTTTCATCGAGCGGGGGTCGAGCGTGGCCCATGCGGCGCATCTGGGTGGGGCGGCGTTCGGCGTGGCCTACAAATATTACAACTGGCGCATCAGCCGCGCGTGGGATCGCCTGCGGGATTCTGCGCGGACCTCATCGCGCCGTCTTTCACGGCCCGAGGTCCGGTTGCACCACCCGGTTCAGGAAGACCTCGACGAACAGGTCGACGCAATTCTCGAGAAAATCCATCAACAGGGTGAAGCCAGTCTGACCGACTGGGAGCGCGAAATCCTCAAGACCGCCAGCCGAAAGTACAAGAACCGGTGACGGGCATGGCAACGGATGAGAACTGCGTCCTTGTCGATTTGCTCAACCGCACGCGCAACGGCGACGACTCCGCACGGGAGCAGTTGTTCGAGAAGTGCCGCGCGTATCTGGGGTTTGTGGCTCGTGCGCAGGTCGAAAGCTGGCTGCAGGCGAAGGTCGACGCCTCGGACCTCGTGCAGCAAACGATGTTGGAGGCCCACCGCGGTCTCGCCGGGTTTCGTGGCGACACCGAGGGCGAGTGGCTGGCCTGGCTGCGTCAAATTCTGACGCACAACGCGGCCGACTATGTGCGCCGGTATCGGGGGACCGCCAAACGGCAGGCCCGCCGCGAGGTTCCGCTGTACGGTCCGACCGCCACCGGGTCGCGCGAGGACAACCGTGATCCCAGCGATCCCGGCGAAAGTCCCAGCCAACTGGTCATGCGCCGCGAACACGAGATTCAATTGGCCGATGCCGTCTCCAAGCTCGCCGACGACTATCAAGAAGTCATCATGCTCCGCAACCTGCAGCGGCTGCCGTTCGACGAAGTCGCCCGCCGCATGGGACGCTCGCGCCCGGCGGTCCAGATGCTTTGGCTGCGCGCCCTTCGAAAACTGGAGAAGACGTTGAAGCACGAAACTCGAAACAAATCCTAAATTCCAACGACGAATGTTCAAAACGTTTCGGTCATTTAGATTTCGGAACTACTGAAATTAGGAATCCAGCGTCCGTTACTTCAGTTCCAGGACGGCCACGTCTTCGCCGTCCAGCGTGAGAGACGTCTCCCCCCGCCGCCATCGAACGCTGCGGCCGGTCACCAGCTCGCGTCCCGACGCCGGCGCCGGTTCGTCGTCGAGTCGGATGGTCACGGTCCGCCGCTGGGTGCTGTCGTTCAACACGGTCAAATAACGCGCGCCAAAACGTTCGACGTAAACCTGCGGGTCGCTGGAGTGGGCCCGCGTGATGGGCTGCCAACCGGCCTCGGCCAGCAGCGTGCACAACGGAACGTACTTCTTGAACAGCGGCCGGTCGCGGTCGTAAAGATCGGGACGGGTAAAGTAATGGCCCTCGGAGGCATTGTGGCTGAAGAACCCCGGAAACATCCCGTAGGCCAACGCGCGTTTCATGTACTTTTCCACCAATTCATGATCAAACTTCTCGAAGGGTGTGTTCATCAGGAAACAAAACGGTTTCCCCTTGCACATCGCCCGGCGGAAGAGCATTTCGGCGTCGCTCATCGGTTGCCATTTTCCGGCGCGGCGCCAATTGGTTTCGGTGCCCATGACGTCCAGCATGGGTGCGAGCCAGCATAACCGGGACGGCGTTGCATTGGCCATCATCAGCTTGCCCATGCCGTGAACGTCGCCGGCGAGGCCCCGCACATACTCGAAGGCGATCAGGCCCCGGAAAATGGCGACATGGCGTCTCTCGGCCGAGAAGCAAAGCGGTGTGTCCGCAGCGGCGAAGTGGCTGCGGTGGAAATCGAGCTCGTCGGTGACGTAACCCTCGCTGGAGTCCACGTATTCTCCGTCCAAGTCGCCGACCCGCCGAGGACCATAGAGCTTCTGCCGGATGGCGGAGTTCCACTTGTTCTTGAATTCGGTCGGCTCACCGGGCAGCCCGGGCATGGCATTCATGCTCCACACCGCGCCGTTGCACCAGGGCGCGTCCCGGAAGCGGACGGACGGCTTGCCGGCCTCATTGCGGAAGCCGCTTTGGGGCAGGGCCCGAGCCTGGGCATCGCCTTTCTGGTCGGCCAAGCGATTGACCTCCGCCAGGGCCGCATCCAGTGTGCGCGGCGTCCCTTCGCGCATCGGCATCCACCAGGTCATCGGTTCGGTGTAGCGGAACGTGATGATGTCGTGTTTGTCGTCCCACTCGGTTTCGTTGTTGCCTTCCTTGAACTGGAAGCCGAAATCCTGCCAACCTTTCACCTGGCTGATCTTGGCAAAGGGCATCCACAACCCCTGCCGGGGCGTGCGGCAGCGGAACGCGTCGGGGAAGAGCGCGTAATAGCGAGCCAGCGCTGCACGGAAGCCCTCTTGGGGATCGAACGTGAACCGGCAGAAACGAAGCCGCGCCGTCGGCTTCTCCGGCGCCAGACCCAGATCGTAAGCGAGAAACAACTCACCCGTGCCGGCGTTGTAACCAAGCCGGTAAAAGGCTGGCCGGGCCATGTCGATGCCCAAGCCGACGCCGCGGTCGGCGTCGGCCACGGCGGCCAAAGGATACCGCGAAAGCCGGCCGTTGGCGCCGACGCGAAAGCGGCCGGCGTTCATGTACTCGCGGCGCGGCTCGACCGGCATGCTTCGCCGAGGATCGTCGAGCCAGCGCAAGCCCGCAGCCTCAACGGGCACGGCATAGACGAGCGTGATGGCTCGGTCTTTGCCCGTGGTGTTGGTCACGGTGACATCGAAGAACGTCGCGCCGTGTTGGCTCGTTTCCTTCGCGCGCAGCTGAAGCCCCATCGCCCGCTCGGCGATGCGGACGAAGCCGGACCCGGCGGCCACGTCGCGGACCTGGAAGCCCTCGAACTTCCCGCCCGAAGGCGTTACGGCCAGGCCGTCGAAAACGCACGCGCCTCCGGGAACCTGGACGACGCGCAGCTCGGGATCACGAAACCAGGCTTTGCCGCCGTGGCGGCGCAGCAGCAGGTACGCGCTGACCCGCTTGATCGGCCGTTCGGGAATGATCACAATTTGGCGTCGCTGCCAATCGTGGCTGCCGACGCCGAAGCGCGCCGCTTGTCCCCACAAAGGCGTTCCGTCGGCATAGATTAGGTCCAGGTAGAGTGCGTAGTCGCTGTCGGACGTCCCGGTGACGCCTTCCGCCTTGCTCCAAGCCGTCGCCACGATGGGCGCAGGTGTGGTCTGATTCAGCTCAACGGACTGCTGGAGACCACGCTGCACCTTGGCGTCGGATCCATTGTTGCAGACAAACCATTGGCCCGACCGCTGAAAGCCTTTCTCGTAGGGTTGCCAATCGTCGGGCTTGAGCAGATTCGCGCCGGTGCGCTGCGTGTCGAGCACGGTTTTCACCGTCGTTCCCTCGAGCGGCGGCTCTGCGCCCATCGTTTGCCGTCGATTACCGGGTCCTGCAGCAGTCAGTACAAATCCGGTTATCACGATCCAGTGGATGCGCCGCATCGAATGGTCCTCCATTGCTGTGCGCGACAAGAGCAAATTCCGCCGCTTTCGTGCTCACGATACCTGTTCGATCTTGCCAGCGAAACCCTCGCCGCTGATTCAGTGCGATATGCACTGGACAATGGATGGTTTTGTCTGGACAATGAATAGACGATCCTACACGTCATTCTCCCTTATTCAGTATCAGTGTCACTGTGAATTCGTATCAGGAACTAATCGGAGGTATTCTCCGCCGAGCCTGGGTCGCGTCGGTTGTGGCGCTGATGTTCTGCCGACCATCGCTCGCACCGGGCCAGACCGTGGTCTTCACTCAGGTTCCCGCGACAGCGCCTCAGGAAGGTGCTGAGGGTGCGGCACCGTTCTTGCTCTCGAACCGCTACCCGGATGGCGCACGGCTGATGTCGATTCCACTCGGCGACGGTCGTTCCGAGCCGACGTGTATTTTGTCCGACTTCGTGGCTGCCGCGGATCCCGCGGTCTCGTTTGACGGACGCAGCCTGCTTTTCGCAGGGAAGAAAAACGGCCGGTTGTGGCAGATCTACGAACTGAACGTGGCGAGCGGCCAAACGCGACAGGTTGCGCGCTGGCAGGGCGACTGCTGGATGCCGACGTACCTGCCGGACGGCAATATTGTGTTTGCATCGCCCGGCGTTCGCACCGGAAAGCCTTCCACGGCCGCTCAGGACAAGTCCTGGTCCGGATGTTTGTCGCTTTACTGTCTTCATCCTGGTGGTGTGGTCTCGCGGCTCACCTTCGCCCCTGGTGTGCAGGCCGAACCCGCGATCCTCAATGATGGTCGCATCGTTTATGTGTCCCGGTCGTTGCCGGAACAGCCGGGCGGACACGTTCCGTCTGCTCTCTTCCTGATCAACACCGACGGCACCGGTGTGCAAGGTCTGGCGGACATGGGCGCGCCGCCCTGGCTGATGCGGTCGCCCGCCGTGGGAATCGACGGCCGGATTGCTTACGTAGCCGCCGATCGGCTGCGGCCGTTCGCCGCCGGCCAAATGCGGCTGTTGTCGCTGAATGACACAACGGGCAACCACACGGTGGCCGTGGGTGAGGAGCTCGGGTTGGTCGCCGACGTGGCGCCAATGCCGGCCGCCGAATCCTCGCGGAACGCTTCTGAACAGGACTGGCTGCTGTCGATGCGACCGACAGACGGCCCGACGTTCGCGCTGTATCGCTTCGACGGCAAGAAGGTGACGCCCCTGTACGCGGACCCCCAATGGCACGCCCTCGAGCCGGTGGCGCTGGTCCGGCGGGTCCGTCCGCACGCGCGGCAGTCGATCGTTGATCCCACGCTCAATTGGGGCGAGCTGCTTTGTCAGAACGTCTACAATACGAGTCCGCGCTTGGCCGAACGGATTTCGCCCGGTCGTGTCGCGCGGGTCCGAGTTTTGGAGGGTCTTTTTCGCACCAATCGGGCAAGACCTCCGCGGCCGGCCGCCGCGCAGCTCGTGCCGCCGCCGGCAACGCCGGTTCGCATCTTGGGTGAGGCGCCGGTCGAGTCGGACGGGTCTTTCTTCGCCAAGGTCCCGGCCAACCGGCCGCTGCGGCTTCAACTGATTGACCAGGAAGGATTCGTCGCCGTCAATCAGAAGTCGTGGTCGTGGGTTCGCCCCAAAGAGGGCCGGCTGTGCACCGGTTGCCACGCAGATCGTGAGCTGGCTTTCGACAACACGGCGCCGCTGGCGCTCAAACGGCCACCCGCCGACTTAACGGACCCGGCCAAGTGGCGGCTGATATCTTTTAAGCGGGATGTGCTTCCGGTATTGGCGACGACTTGCGGAGTGTCGGAGTGTCATCGTCCGCCGGAGCCAACGGCTGGGATGAACTTCTCGAAGGCCCAGCAGGTAAGCGACGGCGAGCCGCCGTGGGTGAAGCGTGTCGGGCCGGCCTTATCCAAGCTCATGGCCGTTCAGCCGGGTAAGCCGCCTTCGGTGGGCGGACGGTTGATTCATCCCGGCAACGCGAGACGGAGTCCCATCATGTGGGTCTTGTACGGACGACAGTTGGGTCGCGCCTACGACGCCGCTCCCTTCGATCGGCAGGTCACCGAGCCGCATCTTGACGAAGAACTCCCCAAAGAAACGTTGGCGTTGATTCGCACGTGGATCGAAATCGGGGCCCCTTACGAGTATGGACCTCCCGAGTCGGCGGCGGGCGAGCTCCACAGCAAAAGGAAAATCAAGTGAGTGCCTCCGATGCGCTGAAGTTGATCCTTCTCACGACCGGTCTTCCCGTGCCGACGATCGTTCGGGGCGACCCGCCGGTGCGCTTCACGGACGTGACGCTCTCCTCGGGGATCCGCTTTGTGCACACCATTGGGGACGACAAGTTGACCAACATCGTCGAGGCTTCCGGCGTGGGCTGCGCGCTGTTGGACTACAACGGCGACGGCTGGCTGGACATCTACCTCGTCAATGGCGTGCACCTCAAAGGCCTGAGCGATCCGAAGGTCGCGGGCTCCGAAGACCTCGAGAAGGCCACCGATCGTCTCTATCGCAATCGCGGCGACGGAACCTTCGAGGATGTGACTGTGAAGGCGGGAATCCGACCCGGCGGATATGGTATGGGCGTCGTCGCGGCCGACTACGACAACGACGGCGATTGCGATATCTACGTGACCAACTATGGCCCTAACCGCCTCTATCGCAATTTGGGCAACGAGACGTTCGAGGAGGTGGCCCAAAAGCTTGGTGTGGCCGACAAAGCGTTCGGTGTGGGCGCGGTGTTTTTCGATTACGACGGCGACGGAGACCTGGACCTCTACGTAGGCAATTACCTGGAGTTCGATCCGGACTACCGAATCTTTTTCGCTCCGGACGGCTTTCCCGGTCCGACGGCCTACCTGGGACAAGCCAACCGGCTCTACCGTAACGAAGGCAAAGGCCGGTTCACCGACGTGACGGCTCACTCGGGGATGGACAAGTCGGGAATGAATGAGCTTAGCGGCCGGACGATGGGCGTCGGAGCATTTGACTACAACGACGACGGCCGCCCCGATCTGTTTGTCGCCAACGACGCCATGGAAAACTACTTTTTCCACAACCTCGGCGGGGGCAAGTTCAAGAACGTGGCGTTGCTCTCGGGGGTCGCCTACGGTTTGAACGGCGAGTCCACCGGAGCCATGGGCGCCGAGGTCGGCGACGTCAACGGCGACGGCAAGCTGGACCTGTTCGTGCCCGATTTCACCTACACCTGTCTGTATGCCAATTTGGGCGACGGCCTGTTCGAGGACCGTGCCCGGCGAGCTGGAATCTCCGCGGCGTGCGGGCAGTACGTTTCCTGGGGCGCGGTCCTGGCGGACTTCGACCTGGACGCCGATCTGGATCTGTTCATCGCCAACGGCGACGCCCACCATTTAGAAGGACACGAGGACTTGATCTTCACGAACGACGGCCGGGGCAAGTTCACCGAGGTCTCGGCGGACGCCGGAGAGAGCTTTCGTGAAAAACGCGTGAGCCGAGGAGTCGCCGCCGGCGACTTCGACAACGATGGAGACGTGGACGTGCTGGTCGTGCATCTCAACGACCGCCCTGTACTGCTGCGAAACGACACGGCTCGCAACTCTCGACACTGGCTCATGCTGAAACTGGCTGGCCGTTCTGGGCTGAGCAACCGCGACGCGCTGGGCGCGCGCGTCCGCTGCAAACTGCCGGGAAAGAAAGACGGCCGGCAAGTCCTCGTCCGCGAACTGGGCAGCAGCGGGAG
>CAZGYE010000056.1:0-22781 GCA_964530165.1 uncultured Planctomycetaceae bacterium | reverse complement strand
CGCCAACTGCCGAAAAATAGTCCAGATGACCTGAATTACCGCGTCCTTTCTAAGGTCCGCTTCCCCTTCCCTTGCTACGATCAGGAGGATACCACTCGATGATGCCCACACCGAAAATCGGTGCTTTCGTCCTGGAGACCTTGACCACGGGGATGTACACCAACCCCTTGGATTCCATCCGGGAGTACATTCAGAACGCAACCGACGCTATCCTTTCCGCCAAACGATTCGAACAACTCAAGCCCAACGATGGGATGATTACCGTGTCCCTGGATCTGGAAGGACGGACTCTCACCGTCCGAGACAATGGGACGGGCGTACCTTCAGCCGACGCCGTCGGCAGGCTGGTCAATGTGGGCATGTCCGCCAAAGTCTACGGCGAGGAAGCAGGCTTTCGGGGGATCGGCCGGCTCGCTGGAATTGCCTACTGCAAGATGCTGCGTTTCCGCACTTCCGCCTGTTACGAAGACGAGACCGTCATTGTGACGTTCGACTGCGAAGCGATCAGGTGCTCAATCACGCCGTCCATGAAAGGTGTCGAAGAACTGGCCGACGTTCTGCAGAAATACACCACCCAGGATATCGAGGAGACCAAGAAAGACGAGCATTTCTTCGAGGTCACCATGCAGGGGCTCGACGAACGGCTCGCGCAGTTCCTCGATCTTCAGGTCATGGAGGAGTACCTCTCCCAAGTGGCACCCGTTGAGTACGACGCTCAGCGATTCCTGTACGCCACGAAGATTGCTGACTGGGTTGCCGACAGAGGGTTGTGCATTCCGTCCGTCAAGCTCCTGCTCCGATCTCCTGCGACCGAAAGGGAGGTCTTCAAACCGTACAAGACTCACTACCGGACCAGGCAGAACAACTACGAGATCGAGGTGAAAGGCGTTGACTTCTTCCCGCAGGAGCCAACCCCCGATTCGCCGTTCTGGCTTTGGTACGGCACCCATGACTACCTTGGCATGTTCGACGATAATCGCGTCGCCGGCTTGAGATTCCGAAGGCATAACATCGCCATCGGCGGGCCGGACCGGGTGGCGGAGTTGTTTCCGGGAAAAGAAGGCCGTCTCAACTACTGGACGATCGGCGAGATCCACGTGTTGTCCGACGACATCATCCCGAACGCTAGGCGGGACGGTTTTGAGTCCACTCCTGCATGGATGAAGCTCACGGAAGAGCTTAATCCGTTTATAGCCGCCCACTGCAAGGCATGTCGTGATGCATCCTCTTCCACCAACCGGCCCACCGCGAAGGTGGTCTCCTCCGCCAGGACCGCGGCGGAAGCAACCAAGAAGGCGCTCAAAAGCGGACTCTGCTCACACGAGGAGCGACAGCAACTCATTCAGAAGGTCGAGCGGGAGACCAAACGCGTTGAAACCGCACTCATTAACAGGCAAACGGAGCCCGAAAAGCAGGAGTTGCGAAGCACCCTGACGTCTCTCAGTGCCATCCGGGAGCAGCTGAACGACAAGGATCTCTTCACGGTCAAGAAGATCAAGTCAAGTCTTGACCGCAAGCAACGAAGAATGCTAAACGACATCCTGGGCATAATAAATAGCACACTATCCGAAGTCTCGTGCGCCAAGAGTAAGCAATGCCTCGACGCCGTGAAGAAAGCCATTCTCTCGAAGTACCAGGTGCCGGATAGCTGAAGACATCCATGAGCAACGTCCTCCTCGTCGAACCCAACTACCGGTCGAAGTTCCCCCCTCTCGGGCTGCTGCGCCTAGCCGCCTACCACAAGGCAAAAGGCGACCGGGTGACGTTCACGCGCGGTACGGTCGAAGAATTGCGTGCTCTTCCCTGGCATCGTATCTACATATCCTCACTCTTCACGTATGAACTACCGAGAACCGTCAAGACGATCAAATACTATCGCAGTGCGGTTGACTCCGAGGAGAACATCATTGTCGGCGGAATCGGCGCGACTCTGCTGCCGGACTATATCCAACAGCGAGTTTCTTGCCGGATCGTCACCGGCCCTCTCACTCATCCGCGCATGCTGGGCCGCGAGAGAATCCCGATCGCTGACTACACACCGGACTACTCCCTGATCGACGCCAGCGACGGACAGTACCAGCCGAAGGATAGTTACTTTTGCCGAGTCACAATCGGGTGTATCCGGCGGTGCAAATTCTGCGCGGTTCCGGCCCTGGAGCCCGAGTTCAAGTCCTTCCAACGGCTGAAAGCACAGATCCAGGCAGTCAATAAGGCATATGCAGAGCGGCAACATCTTGTGATACTTGACAACAACATCCTCGCCTCAAAGGACTTTCGAAGGACGGTGCGAGAAATCAGGGCTGCGGGCTTCGAAGCAGATGCGAGCCGCAATGGTCGGCAACGGGTCCTTGACTTCAACCAGGGCATCGACGCGCGCCTCGTGACGGGTGAGGTCGCCGAACTCCTGGCCACCACGGCCCTGTCTCCCGTGCGGCTCGCCTACGACTATGCCGGAATGAAGAAGGCCTATGTGACAGCAGTCAAGCGCCTTGCGCGTCGCGGTTTCAATGAGTTCACTAACTACGTCATGTTCAATTTCCGGGACAACCCACGCGATTTCTATGAGCGCATTCGACTCAACCTCAAGCTGTCGCAGGAACTGGGCATTAGAATCACCGGTTTCCCGATGAAGTACTCTCCCGTTACCGAGGTGTCTCGCCGGTACGTTGCACCCGGCTGGCACTGGCGGTACTTGCGAGGGATACAATGCGTCCTCCTGGCCACGCGCGGTCTCGTCAGCCCGAATCCTACTTTCTTCGATGCCGCATTTGGGCCGGACTACGAGACATTCCTCGAAATCCTCAGCATGCCCGACCGCTACATTATTTACCGGGAAAAGTACAAGAAAGCAGGAGTAGTCGCTTGGCGTCGCCTATTTCGCCAGCTTTCCACCTCGCGCCGTCAGGAGTTTCTTGAGGCCCTTGATGCCATTAACAGATCACCAAACAAACAACAGACGATCCAGAATTATCGATCCTTTCGAAGCCTCTTGGAACACTATTATCCGGGCGGGAGAGTAGCACCACGTCGTTGACGGCAGCCCCATTAAGAACAGTCACATGGTGACCACGCCATGAATCGCATGCGCTGCACCGGTTAGGGGTGTCGTCGCGCTGAGCGGTCGTCCCATCGACTCATACGTTTTGTAACGCGCCTCTGAAAACCACTCGTTTTGCGACATTTCGCCTCTTTCTTCGGTTGCACGTCGACTTGTGCTATCCTCCCGCTCCTATGCTCATCGCCATCAGCGCTCCAGCAAGTAACGCCAAGGGGGCGGCGTACGTCGAGCAGGTGCTCCGTTCTCTGCACGAAGCCCGCGTTCCGTTGACACTGGTCTTCGGCCAGGCCGGTCAAACGGTCGGTCTCTTTTGCCGGTTTCACGACTGCGATGAGCAAACCGTCTGCAGCCAGCTCAACGCTCACTACAGCGATTGTACGATCGAGGTTATCCCCGACGATGCCCTCGATCCTCACCAAGACGATCTTGTCTCCTACGCCGATCTTCGCTTGCGTCCGGACTTCTATCCGCTCCGCGTCTACGCCGAGTACGACGACAGGCTCAACCACAATAGCGCCGACCCGCTGACCGGCATTCTCGCTGCTTTGCCCGGGGAGCGCGACACTGCGCTTCGTTCCCGCATCGATGTCTCGATCCGACCCGCAAGCTGGTTGCGGCGAAGACGGGCAGCATGGAGGGCAGCACGTCTCGACTATGACCAGGCTCAGAGGAAGATGGCCCGGCATCTCTTTGCAACGCACATCCGCCTGTTTGTCTTCGCCTCGCCCGAAGGCGCCAGCGCAGCACGTGTGAAGCTCTACGACTTGGCCGCGGCTCTCGGCCAATTCACGGTGCGACAGCAATCAAGGTTTCAGATGAGTTGGTTCCCACGGCACCGCTACCGTCGACCGCGTTTGTTTGCACGTCGATTTCTTCTCTCCGACGAGGAGCTCTCCACGCTCTGGCACCCGGCGACGAATACGGTTCGTGCGCCGCGAATGGAGACCACGGGGAGCCGGCAGTTGGAACCGCCGGCAGGATTACCCTTCAAGAAAAGGGAGCCGGAGCTGGCCGTCCTGGGCCGCGTGCATTTCCGGGATCAGGATGATGTTTTCGGCATCCGGCCGGAGGACCGCTTCCGACACCTGGCCGTGATCGGCAAAACCGGCATGGGAAAATCGACGTTGTTGTTGAATCTGGTTACGTCGGACATCGAGCAGGGCAGAGGTATTGCCCTGTTCGATCCGCACGGGGACCTGGCGGACGCGATCCTGCACCGCGTGCCGGCGAGGCGGACGAACGATGTGGTGCTCTTCGATGCCAGCGACCGGGAGTTTCCGATCGCCTTCAATCCGTTATCGTTCGAGCGGCCGGAGCAGAGACCGCTCGTGGCCTCGGGGCTCGTCGCCGTTTTCAAGAAACTGTACGGTGATAGCTGGGGCCCACGGCTAGAGCACATTCTCCGGCATTCGTTACTGGCGTTACTTGAACAGCCTGGAGTGTCGCTGCTCTCGCTTCTGCGTCTGCTCAGTGACGCTCGTTACCGCGACACGGTGACTGCGGGCGTTACTGATCCGGTCGTCCGCGAATTCTGGACGAAGGAGTTTGCCGGCTGGAACGCCCGCTACCGCAGCGAAGCCATCGCCCCGATCCAGAACAAGGTCGGCCAGTTCCTGAGCATTCCTATCGTGCGTGCGATCGTCGGTCAGTCCCGCAGCACGCTTGACCTGCGAACTGTCATCGACGAAGGCCGCATTCTGGTTGTGAACCTCAGCAAAGGAAAGATCGGCGAGGACGCGTCGAGTCTTCTCGGCTCTCTGCTCGTGACCGGCCTGCAGCTGGCCGCCATGAGCCAGGCCAACATTCGAGAAGAAGATCGCCAGCCGTTCTTCGCCTACGTGGATGAGTTCCAGAACTTCGCCACCGAGTCGTTCGCAACGGTTCTTTCCGAGGCAAGAAAATACCGCCTGGCATTGACGATTGCGAATCAGTATCTCGATCAGATTGACGAAGCGACGCTCTCCGCCGTGTTCGGTAACGTCGGCAGCCTGCTCGCGTTCAACGTGGGCCCAGGCGATGCCGAGGTGCTGAGTGAGCAACTCTCCGGCGACGTCCTGCCGGCCGACCTGATTGCCCTTCCGAAGTACACGGCGTACGCCCGTCTGCTGATCGACGGAGAACCGAGCCGGCCGTTCTCGATGAGGACATTGCCACCGGACGAAGGTGTGCTCGACGCCGAGCGGTCCGCGATTATCCGTCGTACGTCCCGCCGGCGGTACAACCGCCCGGCCGCCCAGGTCGACCGGGAGATCGAGGGAGTATTTCTGCACGCGTAGTTTCCTTTACTCGGCAGGCGATCTGTGGCAACGTCTGGTGCCATGGAACCCCGCAACGACGCAGCACAGAAGCAAGCGATCGAGAAGGCCGTCCAGTCCATTCAGGCTGAGAAAAGAAACTCAGGCCACGCTACGTCGTCTGACCACCAGATCGCTGCCTTGAGAAGCCGCGTCACGGAACTTGAAGACAGCGTCGACCGCCTGCACAAGATGATGAGCGCCACAATCGCCGACCTTTACGGACGCATCCGTCAATTGGAAACCGCTACCCAGCGGTTGCCGGGTTTCCTCAACGAATTCCGTGCGCTGCGAAACGACGTCGATTGGATCAAGAAATCGGCGGAGTTCGGACAAATCCGACTCCCCGACGATCCTGAGCAAGCCGAGTCGGACAGTTGACGGCGAGTCCTATTCCTCGTTCTCGAACTCAAACCGTTTCTGGCCTTGCCGCTCGTCGCTCCGTTCCCGCAATTGCTGACGTATCTCTTCCACGCTCTCCACGATCGCGTCAACGATGCTCGTGTGCTCGTGATTCCACGGTGCGAATCGCATCCGCTTCAACTTCTCATAAAGCGCTGGCCACGGCGTCTCGTGTCGAAGCGCTACAGAAATCGCCACGACAACCGCCTGCGTCATCCCTGCGATCGTTGACCCCTGCTTGCCGATCTTGACGAACACTTCCCCCGGCTCGCCATCCGCTTTCGCGTTCACGGTGGTGTGGGCCGGGGAGTTTCACCCCGGCCCCAACCCCAAACCGGACGTGCGAGTTTCCAGGCATCCGGCTTTCCAGACGTTTCTCAACAACCACTGGCAGTCTTTTCCCGATGACAATCCAGACAGAGGATCTGGATGTTCGTCAGGTCATGAGCCTGCTCAAAGCTGGCAAAGCAGTTTACGGCTTTGATGTGATCAGCCTCTGAGTCCTCGTACGTCACGGCGGTCCCACACCGTCTGCAACGGTGTCCGTCACGAAACAGTGCGAGCACCTTGAAGTCCATGCTGCCACGTCGCAAACTTTCATAGATGTGAAAGTCGGCTTCCCAATCAACGTCTTCGAGATAGCAACCTGTGCCGGGTTGGTACGGATGCGGATTTCGAACACGGCAAACCATTTTCGTGTCCTGAGCCCGACTCAGCATGCAGTTTTCACCTATGCCGATTCTGGCCCCGTTCCGGTACTTGCGCAGGCACTGAGCCGTACTGAGGTCGAACTTGCGGCTGAGCGCTTTCGTCGCGATCCAGAACGCATGGTGGTCCAGCTTGGTTGCCGCCCGACTAAAGTCATGGGCAATCTTAAAATAGTTGGACCACCCGCGCACGATGGCAGAGCCCCGAACAATCCGGGCAGCACCACTCTCCTGGAGGGGTCGATAGCGCATGGCTTCGTTGAGCCTCTGTATCGCTCGAGTGATTGCTTTCTGTGGAACCTTGATCTTGGGCACGAACTTCCCGCGTTGACCGACACCGAGTGCCAATTGGAAGCCGAGAAAATCGAAACCGTCGCGAACATGAGTGATGCGGGTCTTTTCGTCCGAAAGCTTCAATCCACAGTCGCGGGCCAGAAGCTGCCGGATTCGATCACGCAGTCTCTCTGCATAGCGTTTGGAACCCCGCGTGATGAACACGCACCAGTCATCCGCGTAGCGCACGAATCGAACATTGGGGCGTTGATGGCGACGAGCGGTCTCACATGCATTGCCATGTCGCCCCTGACCGTGTAGGAACCAGTCCAGACGGTTCAAGACCACGTTGGCGAGCAGCGGTGAAACCACCCCGCCCTGAGGCACGCCCTTCTCGGTGGGATGGATGACGCCGTTGAACTCCACACCGGCTTCAAGCAGAAGCCGGATAAGGTTCAGAAAGCGATTGTCCATCACCTTCTCCCGCAGGCATCCGAGGATGGCCTTATGCGAGATCTCGTCGAAGCACGCTTTCACGTCACCCTCAATCACCCATGTGGAACCTGTCAGCATCGCCTGCTGACAGTGAGCGATGGCATGGTGCGTACTTCTGTTGGGCCGAAACCCGAATGAACTGTCGTGAAACTCGGCCTCGTAGATCGGTTCGAGAGCCATGCGAATGGCTTCCTGCACGATCTTATCCCGCAGACAGGGGATACCCAACGCCCGCGTTTCGCCGTTGGCCTTTGGGATCATCACCCGCCTGAGCGGTTGAGGTCGATAAGTTCCACGCTTCAGTTCCAGACGCAGTTTTTCGAGTTGATACCGGCGCCTTTGTTGAAAAGCCGCCGCCGTCATTCGATCTACGCCTGCTGCTTTACCTCGGGAACGCTTCAGCACCCGGTCACATGCGGCCGCGATCCATTGCGGCTGATGCATCAGGTCCATCAGATTCCGGATTCGTTCCTCGTAGCGGTCTACGGGGAACAGCGGAGAGTCCGACTCCCTGTGTTCGCGGTGTTGCTTCGACTGTTCCCACAGTCTCTTCTGGACAACATCCACGTTCATCGAGAACCCTCTCGATTGCTAAACCTTTCGGCTGCCCAAAACGAAACGTCCTGCCGCCCTTCGCCATGTGGCTGGCTTTCCCAACCTCGGACTACTACGGCGGCTCCGTCACTCGTTCGCCTCATCGGTGAAACCTGGGCCGACGATTGCCAGCCTGGTTGCGTGATCACCCTACTCGAACGAGCTTCCCTGGTTCCCTTGCTGACACTCAAGCATCCACGGTTAGGCTTCGGTGTACTGACACCCGACAGCGGCCTGCTGCTCCCTCGGAACATCGCAGGGTAACTGGTTGTTCCTGCAAATCTCATGATCAAGTCAATCATCCGGGCTGGACTCCTCTGACCAAGGCTTCCAGCCGTCCGAGCCATTCCCTATTCCGGGCCATGACACCCGGACGACCTCAATATTGGCGGGAATGAGGGACCTGTTTCCCGAAGGTGTTCACCGATTCCTGTGAGTAGCCATACGTGGACTCTACCTGGCAGGACTACCACGACTATGAGGTCTCGTCTGTGTCCCGCTTTGTCGGGAGAGTTGTCTAGCCGACGGATTCACGCGTTTCCATCAACATACTCCCTGGGTACAGGTGGCCGACCAGACGGCCACGGTTCAAAACAAGAACATTGCCAACAAGGCATCCCGCTCTGGAATTCATCGTGAATCCCAGATCGGTACATCAGGCACACGTCAGGTACAGATCGAATCCGCACGCATTCACTTTCCGTGTCAGCCCTGCTCGTATATTTGGGAACTGGTACTGCTCCATGAAAGGAGAGCACCTTATCCATCCCCGCGGCGCTCTGCAACAACATAACGCCCTTTTCGGTAGCGTTTCCCCGTGCTTGCCGACTGGCCGGGGAAGGGATAAGCTCTGCCCCCTTTGCCTCGCAAACGTCGCACACTCCTGGATACGCTCACCGTGCTGGATGCCTACATCCGGCAGCGTGTTCCTGACTACGACGGGAGTGACACCGCCCAAACAGTTGCCGAGATGATTGAGAGAGCACAGGCCCGGAATGCCAACAGGGCCAAGCGAATCATCCCCATTGCCGGCCAGATGGACTTCGTTGATGACTTCGATACCGACGCCATCGAATAGCGAAGATTCGCTCGTTCGCTTCTGCCGTCGACCGAACGCTTCACGCCGCCGAACGCTCAGACTGTGTAATTCATGCCTCGCTCGGTTCGGAATGACCGAATCCGTCCCGTCTCTTGTGAAACGACTTCACGGAGATCATCTCCCCGATTCGTTCCCGTCGCCTTCGCCAACCAGCACGCCGTTCTGGTAAAGCTTGGCCCGCACGCCTCGCCTGAGCCCCAGCCAGAATTCATATGCCGTTTTCGGATCTTCGAACTCCGCAACGCACTGGTTGGAGTGCTCGTAGTACTCGACCCAATGTTCCATGACGCGAGTATCGCTGGCCGACAGCAGAAGCGCAAGCAGAAAGGCGAGCAGTTCGAGACGGGTGACCGGTCCCGCTCAGCTGGTTGACGGGCGACAGCTGACCTGGCATTCTTCCGCTCCTGTGCCTTCATGTTCGGATCGCCGTTGAAATGACGATCATTTCGCTCGTGTCCTTCCCCAGAATCTGGTAAAATACGTGTATGAACGATTTCGGTACTGGTCCCACGCTTCGCGAGGCGTTCCCGTGGCTGCGGGATGATGCAAAGCGCCGTGCCCGCATTATCGACGTTGCCGAGCGCAACAGCGTCATCGAAGGGCTCCCACCCTTGCGGGAGGAAACACGACGCCAGCTGATGGAACAACTGGAAGCTATGGCTCCTTCCGAGCCGCATCCAGCGCCAGCCGAATGACCTGCACCATTGGCTGATAGTCCTTCGCGAGCAGTGCCGTTTTTGCGGCTTCGGTGTATCGGGATTCCCCCTCTTCGCTCATGTCATAGATCAGAAGCGGCCTGCCGGTCTGCACGGAAAGTAGGTCCGTCATCAGTTTCATCGTCCGCGCGTTTCCCTCTCGAAACGGGTGGATTGCCAGGAACTCCCCCTGGATCTCGCCCAAGGCCGTGCAGTACGCATTGTCGTCTGTCAGCACCACTGCCGGGTACTTCGTCAAAACGTTGTCTTCGAAAGCCTGCATCGACTCATCGAGATAATGAGGCGGCGGCCAGATGGCACCGGGCTTGCTGATCTGAACGGTCCGCCAACGCCCCGCCCACTCGTAGAGTTCGCCGAAGATGCGCCCGTGAATGTGCCACAGGAGATCGCCGAGCAGCTTTAACCCATCGCCGCGGAGCTGCCTTTGATGCCTGACGTCTTCGACGTGTGAAGGAAACCGACTCCACAGGTCGTCGAACGCCTGCAGAGAAGCGCTGCTTTGTTCGCGATGCGCCGGAAGCATTGTGTCCGTAGGCCGAGACTTGACCGCATCTCACACCGCAGGCACAATCCGCCTCCTATGCCTGAGCGGCAACTCCAGCTCGACTTCACCGAACCACGCATCCATTCCCCGGCAGAGAAGGCACACGCTGATTCCGTTTCTAAGACCGCGGCGGGCCTGCGATCGCGCGTGCTTCAGTTGTTGCAGCAGGCCCGCGAACCGGTCGGCATTCGGGAAGTGCGCCGTCAATTGGGACATGCGGTTCCCGCTTCGCAGCGCGATCCGCAGAGCAATCCCGTCAACCGCATCCTCAAGGAGATGCGCGACGCGGGCGAGCTCCTCTGTCACGAGGCCGAGTTTGGAGAGCCGTCCTTTTCGCTTTCGAGCGCAGCCGGCCCTGAAGCAAAACGGCACCGGCCGAATGGAGTGGCGCCACGCGGTCCGGGAAGTCGTCCGCATCAACGCGGCCTGTTTGACGGGCCAACCGAAACGGCCTCTCATGCGACAGTACGGGCAGGGCACGCAATCCCGCCCCGCGACGACGCGCTGGTTGCCGGCGACAAGCCGCCCGAGAGTCCGGCGTCGCGGTTCGCGCTTCGGTTCGCAGCACTGCTGGAAACGGACTCTGCCGCCACCTTCAACAACGCGTCAGTCTCTCGCCTTGCACGCGAGGTCTTCGGCAGTTCCGCAGGACACGCCCGCGATGCCTACGACGCCGCCGAAGCGGGCTTCAACATCTATCTGCACCGGACCGGCCTTAAGCGGCAGACTCCCGATGCGCTGCTCACACGACTGCTGAACGAGCAGGCCCGGCTGCCGGTCCAGACACGTCGCGATCAGCGACAGATCGACTTCCAGCAGTTCAGCACACCGCCGGCCGAGGCCTTTCTCGTCGTGCACGCCGCGGCGCTTCGCCCCGGCATGCGCGTGCTCGAACCGAGTGCGGGAACCGGAAATATCGCAGCCATCGCCCGGCTGCTCGGCGCACACGTCGAGACCAACGAAATCGACCCGAGACGGCGCGAACTGCTGAGGTTGCAGGGATTTGAGCCGACCGCCTTCGATGCCGAGCGGCTGGACAATCTCCTGCCGCTTGAGCGGACCTACGATGCTGTCGTCATGAATCCGCCCTTCTCGGCCACCGGCGGTCGAGTCAAAGGCCACAACACGGCGTTCGGCGCGAGGCACATCGAACAGGCGCTTTTGCGACTCAAACCGGGCGGTCGTCTGGCGGCCCTCGTTGGTACGGGAATGGCGCTGGATCGTCCCACGTTTCGCGACTGGTGGGCGGAGATCGCCCAGCGCTACAGTGTCCGGGCCAATCTCGGCCTCGACGGCCGCGCGTATGCCCGCTTCGGGACAACCTTCGACCATCAACTCATTGTCATCGCCCGCAACGGGCCGACCGCTGACCTCTCGACCGTCATGACCGCCAGCGGCCTGTCGGTCCCGGAGGCGTTCGAGAGACTTCGCGGACTCGCCGCGGAAGACGTTCACGGGCGGATTCTCCAGCAGAGTCAGGACGCAAGCACGACTCCTCCAAGCTCAGAGTCCAACATAGGCAGGCGAAACCCAGCTTATGCGCGCTCCCAAAGAGACCGCGGGCCTCGTCCACCGCCCGGCACCGTCCCGCCGCGTCCCTCTGGCGGCACCGGCAGCGTGGCTGATCGCCCGCCCGAACCACGTCTGGCTGGCATTGGCGAACT
Source organism: uncultured Planctomycetaceae bacterium (assembly GCA_964530165.1). Taxonomy (GTDB): domain Bacteria; phylum Planctomycetota; class Planctomycetia; order Planctomycetales; family Planctomycetaceae; genus CAZGYE01. The sequence continues at coordinate 10,935 of CAZGYE010000056.1, read as the reverse complement.
GGAAACGGCCCTGCCGGCTGCGGCCGCCGAGATCGAGGAAGGCGCGGTCTTCGCTCCCTATCGCGTGCAGAAAGCCGTCGTCCGCGGCGCCTGGCCGCATCCGGCCAACGTCGTCGAGTCGGCCGCGATGGCCTGCGTCGAGCCACCCGACGTCACCTACCGCCACCATCTCCCGCCCGAAATCATCGCCGAGGGGTGCATCTCCGACCTGCAAATCGAAGACGTGATCTACGCCGGGCAAGCTACAGCCACGTTTCTGGCAGACGGCTCCCGCCGGGGTCACTGGAACGGTGATGGGACGGGGATCGGGAAAGGCCGCGAGCTCTACGCCTTCATCGCTAATGAACTGGCGCAGGGCCGCACCAAGCACGTGCACATCTCGGCCTCGCATCAACTGCGTGTCGATGCCGAGCGGGACCGCTCCGCCGTGGGAGTGCCGCTACCGATCGTCCATCAGGCGAAATTCAAGCCGCGCGATCCGATCCCCGCAGACGTGGGCGTCCTGTTTACGACCTACGGGATGCTCAGCACCGACTTTGCCGGCAAGGGCCTGCGGTTCAAGCAGCTCACCGACTGGCTGGGGACGGACTTCGACGGCGTCCTGGCCTTCGACGAGGCGCACCTCATGAAGAATGCCGCCGCCACGCCGCACGGAGGAAAAGCCACCATCGATCACGGCACGCTACGCGGCAACATGGGAATTGCCTTGCAGCGGCTGTTTCCCCAGGCACGGGTGCGGTACTTCAGCGCCACAGGGGCGACCGAGGCCCGCCACATGGCGCCCTATGAGCGATTGGGACTCTGGGGCGCGGGTGCCCCGTTTGCCGACTTCCCGGCGTTTCTCGAAGCCATGCAGCGCGGCGGTGTGGCCGCCATGGAAATGCTCTGCCGGGACCTCAAAAGCGTCGGCACCTATCTCTCGCGCACGATCAGCTACGGACCCACGCGGCTTCCGGACGGCGAGACCGTCCCCGAGAGCGGCGTGGAGTACGAGCCGCTTTTGCATCGTCTCACCGACGACGAACGCCGGCAATACGACCGCATCGCCGATCTGTGGGCCGAACTGCTCATTGCCTTCGAACGGGCCGAAGCCAACGCCGGACAGCGCCGCAACGGCCACCGTTTCTCGCAGTTCTACTCCACACAGCAGCGGTTCTTCCTGCAGCTCATGATGGCCTACGTAGTCCCCAATCTCATCCCGGCCATCGAGGAGGACCTCCGCCAGGAACGCTCGGCCGTCGTGAGTCTCTTCAACACGGGGGAAGCCCAGACCGACCGCAAAGTCCGAGACGCCCGCAGTGCGGGCATCGAACTCTCCGAGTTGGACGCCACGCCACGGGAGATGATCGTGCAGTTGATCGAGAAACAGTTTCCGCTGTACCAGTACCGTGAGGAGACCGACGAGCTGACCGGCAACGTGGTCCGCGTCCGGATCGAAGACGAGCACGGCAATCCGGAGATCAACCGCGAGAACCAGCGGCGGCAACAGGAACTCTTGGAGATGGTCGCCGACCTGGATTTCCCGCAGAATCCGCTCGATGCGCTCGTTTCCCATTTCGGGGCCGGCGCGGTGGCCGAGATCAGCGGCCGCACGCACCGCTTCGAGAACGGGAAGTACGTGCGGCGCAAGCTCGACGGCGTCCCTCGCCGTGAACTGAACGCCCACGAGACGCGGCTCTTTCAACGGGGGCGGAAGCGGTTGGCCGTCCTTTCCGGGGCCGGCTCGACCGGCATCAGCGTGCACGCCGACGTCGACGCCAAGAATAAGCAGCGTCGCGTGTTCTACGCCTTCCAGCTCTCCTGGTCGGCCGACCAACAGATGCAGGCCTTCGGCCGCGTGCACCGCTCGAATCAGACGTCAGCACCCGTGATTCGACTGGCCCTGCTCGATCTGGCCGGCCAGAAGAGGCTCGTCAACGCCGTCTCCAAACGCCTGGCGGCCCTCGGTGCGCTGACCAAGGGGGAGCGACAATCGCTCTCAAGCGATCTATTTCGCCCTGAGGACGTGACCGATGGCTTCGGGAAAGCGGCGCTGGCCCGCCTGTATCGCGAGCTGCATGCCGGCCGCCATGCTGAGGAGGGCCTCGGCCTGCGGGTCTTGGACCGGATGGGAGTCCTCGATGCCGACAAGACGGCTGTGCGTGAGAGCTGCGCCTCGAACGTCGAGCAGTTTCTCAATCGCATCATGGTACTCCACGTCGAGGTGCAAAACCGCCTGTTCGATCTGTTCTACGAGCGATACCTGGAAGCGGTCGAAGCGGCCAAGCGTCAGGGGGCCTTTGATTTCGGCGTGGAGGAGATTCGCGCCCGTAAGCTCCGCCGCGTGGCCGAGCCTCAGACGCTCGTTGTGGACAGTGCCTCGGGTGCCAGAACGATGCTGCACGAAATCGAAGGGGAAGTCGACGTCCGGCGGCGGACGTTTCTCGCGGTCGACTCGGAGGCCGAACTCGCGTTCTACCGCAACATCCGCAGCGGCCGCATCTATGGCGTCTCCCCGCACCGGGAGCCGCATCGCAGTGAAGTCTTCCTCACGGCGATCAAGGGGTCGTGGCGGCAACTGGAACGGAGTGAGCTAGAGAAGAAGTACAAGCAGGTGCCGCGTGACGAGGCGCGCGCCTGGTGGGAGGCCGAGTACGCCGCCACCCCGACGACCGAGCCGCGGCGATTTCACATCTTGAGCGGTGCGGTGTTCCCCGTCTATGACAAGATCATGGGGGCTGCGGGCATCCGCAGCGTCAAGATCGCCCGCGCGGTCCTCACAGAGGGACAGGCGCTGGTGGGACTCAATCTCAGCCCGGCCGACGTGCCGCAGGTCAAGCAGCGGCTGGGCATCGGCACGCCGCTCGGGGAAGCGACGCCACGGGAGATCGCGGAACTTCTCGCCACCGGATCAACGATCGAGCTCGACAACGGCTGGCGGCTCCTGGAGACCCGTATCGCCGGGGATGACGTGATCGAGCTGGTTCTCAACGCTGTGCCCGCCAATCGCGAGGAACTGCTCGGTTATGGTCTGTCTGATGAAATCATCCAGTACAAGAGGCGCTGGTTCGTGCTCACCGAGGATGCCGACCGCGTCCTACCCGTACTTCTCGCCCGCCGTAAACCGGTACGCGATCTCACGGCGCGAAGCAGCGGCACGTAGCCCGATCGCTTCCGATCAAGCCATGCTCCTCTGCCGCAATTGACGAGCGGTCTCTGTTCTGGCACTCTCCCCCTCCTATGCCCTCTCGAACGGAGCCGCGCAGCAACGGCCAGGGCGAAAGCCCGATCGCGGAGCAACTTCAAGCCATGGCCACAGAGCTTCGCGCCATGCGCGACGTGTTCGACGAAATCCGCACGCAACTGCACTGGCTGGCGACAAACGGCATTCCGCGATGGGAACCGGCGATTGAAGAGAGAAGGCACCCGGCGCCGATCTCCGTTGCCGTCGTTCGTGAAGATACGAAGCTCCCAGGCGTCGACTCTCCCGAAGCCGACTTGATCCAGCAGGTTATTGAACACCTGGAAACGAGCGTCGCCTCGATTGCGACAGACCAACTGGCCCTGTTCGTCGACGCTCTTGACGACGCCCGAGATGAACTCGTTGCAGCACTGAAAGGAGATCCACAAGAGACGCTCAACTTCAATGAATTGCCGGACGACGGCCCCGTTCCTCCCCGGCCAGTGCTTCCGACCGGCAACGACAACCCGAAGCCGCAAGACACTCACGATTTGGAGGAACCGGCGTCTTCCACAGTCTCGGATCGTTCGACAGAAGAGTCCGTCGCCAGATCACGACAGCGCTCCCTGTTCGACGCCCCGGAATTGTCGAAACTCCCGCTGTTTGAGCCGGGTGATGCCGTCGAGTTCGAAAAGGACGGCACTGACCTTTTCGGCGAAATTGTGGCGCTCGACGATGCCAACAACCAAGCGTCCGTCATGCTGATTCCATCGGAGGAACACGTCGCAGTCTCGCAGGATGAGCTGACCAAAACTAAACCCGATCCACTGGCACCACACTCCCAGCCAGACTCGACACAACCCGGCCAGTCGGGCTGACTTTTCTTAACTCTCGTGTATGGAGCGAAATCGATCACCGCCGGCCAACGAAATTATCCAGGGCGACTGCCACGAGGTCCTGCCGCCCCTCCCGCAGTCGTTCGTCCAGACTGTGTTTATCGATCCACCGTATAATTTCGGCCTCGACTACGGCTCCGGAAAAGAAGAGGACTTGCTTGACCCGGTTGAATACCTGGCCGGCATCCGGTCACTCATCCGAGAGTCCGTGCGCCGCTTGACAGAGACCGGCAGTTTGTGGCTGCTCTCTCCTGAACGCTGGGCGGACCAGATCGGGACGCTCCTGAGCGAATCGCTCCCGCGACGCAACCGCATCATCTGGCGGGAGACCTTCGGGCAATACCGGGAAGACCGCTTCCCCAGCGGACACCGGCACTTGTTCTGGCACGTCAAGGACCCTGAAGGATCTCCCTTTCACACTGAGCACATCCGCGTGCCTTCGCGCCGCATGGAAGCCGGAGATAAGCGAGCGTCAGGCCCGCGGGTGCCCGATGACGTGTGGGACATCCCGCGGCTGGTCGGCAACGCCCGCGAGAGAATTGGAGAGCACCCTTGCCAGTTACCAGAAGAACTGCTGGAGCGGGTGATTCTGGCATCGACCCCAAGGGATGGACTCGTTTTGGACCCCATGGCCGGCACAGGCACGACGCTCCGCGTCGCGCAGCGACTTGGCCGGCGGTATCTCGGCATCGAGAAGCAGCCGCAGTACGTGTCGCTGATCCGAGAGCGCCTTCGGCAGTCATTTCAGAAGACGCTGTTTGGCTCCTGAGTTCACTTCCCCCTTGTCGGCCGCACTCCATGACGGCTGCGACGGCCTGCAGACTCTCCGGCGTCGAGACCGGCGGGTGCAACCCCTTTCAAGCTGATTCCGAAAGAAAGACGAGCGGACCGCAACCATGCCATTGCCGCTCTTCGAGACGGGCGCAGAAGTCCGCGTGAAAATCATTGCCAAGCGCTGATAACTGGGGCATTCTTTCCGCCTTTGTCTCTCGTCGAGCCAAAGGACGCTGAGAATCGGTCTTTCGAAACAACGTGGAATTCTTGACTGAAAGTGAGGTGAATGATGGCTGTTTTACAGAAAGCTCACAGAGAGCTTTTTCGCCGGCCGGCCGATGAGTGCTTCGAATCGCTCGAAGACCTCGTGGCTCACTGCCGGCACGAACGTGAAACGTCGAGTGAACTCTGGCATCCGCCGAATCTGCTCATGCCGCAAGTGAGCGACGACGGCAGCTCCGTGCGGCTCCACATGGGCAGTGATGGAGCGTTTGCCCTCAATCACTGGAGCTTCGGGCAACTCTGCGGACTCAGCAGAGTGAGCCGCGATACGATCAACGTGCTCTCTCCCGAGACGGCCAGCCGTGCGCTGCAGGAAACGAAGCCTAGCGGCAGCAAGCCATTGCAAGTTCTCGTGAGCGACGAGGTGGTTCGTGCCGTCCACGGCACACAATACTCGCGTCTCTACAACGCAGACCTTCTCGATGCGGTCATGGAAGCCGCACCGAACTTCCAGCAGCCGCAGAAGGCTGCATCGGGAGGCACCGGCTTCTACTGTGGGCAGCAGGATCTGTTCATGTTTCTCATCGACCCAAGTGCCTGGACCGAGATCGACGGTGAGGCGTTTGCACCGGGATTCTTCGTCACAAACAGCGAAGTGGGAAGACGAAGCCTCAGCGTGCAGACCTTCTGGTTCCAGCAGGTTTGCGCGAATCATTTGGTGTGGGACGCCTGCGATATCGCCGGTCTGTCGCGCCGGCATACCGGGAACATCGGCGAGTCGCTGAGCGAGGTCCGCCGGATCATCGAGAACCTCGCCGCCCTGCGAGACGAACGAAAGGACGGCTTCGCCAAGGTGATCGCCAAAGCGATGCGGGAGAAGGTCGGGGACGCCGACGAAGCAACGAAATTCCTGCTCAAGCACAGCATCGGGCGGTCGCTCGTGAAGAAAGCCGTCGCCAAGCTCGGCGACGCAGGCAAGTCCTTCACGATCTTCACGCTCGTGGACGCCCTGACCCAGCTCACGCAGGAAGTCCGCTACGCGGGTGATCGCACCGACGCGGATCAGAAAGTCTCCAAGCTCTTGGCCCTCGCGGCCTGAACATCAACGGACAACCGGTTCTCAGCAACAAGCCCCTTGCAGCAATGTGAGGGGCTTTCGCATGTGCGCGAAAAACGACGTCAGCCGTCGGCTGAGAATCCACTTGGTTTTGCCTTTGCCCACGGTTTTCTGCTATACTGGCTTCATGAGTAGTATGTCTCCCACATCCGCCTTCAGTCGCATCCTCGACTCCTTCACCGGCTCGGTATCCCGCCAGGCCGCCGAGGAGATTGCCAATCTGCGCGCGGACCCGGCACTGCAAGCCCGCCTCGACGAGCTGGCCGGCAAGGCCAACGAAGGCCAGCTCACGCAGGAAGAACGCGAGGAGTACGAGCAGTACGTCGAGGCTCTTGATCTCATCGCCATTCTCCAGGCCAAAGCCAGGACGGCACTTGCGAAACACGCCTGATGGATGCAGCTCTCCGCAATCTGGTCCGGCAACGAGCGGGCGAATCCTGTGAATACTGCCGGCTTCCCGAGGAAGCCTTGCTCTCGATTTCTTTCCACGTGGAGCACATCATTCCCAAGCAGCACGGCGGCACGGACGATCCCACCAATCTGTGCTTGGCCTGTCCCGGATGTAATCTGAGCAAGGGGCCTAACCTGACGGCCATTGACGGGGAAACCAGGGACATCGTACCCCTCTTTCATCCCCGCAACAATGCATGGCCAGACCACTTCTTCTTTCGCGGCGTGGAGGTCGTCGGCATCACTCCGACCGGGCGTGCCACCGTCGAGTTGCTGAAGATGAACGTCCCACGCCGACTGGAACTGCGGCGGGAACTCAAGGACGCCGGCGAGTTATGACCCGGGCCCGCCGACATCGGAAAACAGTCCAAAGACGGAATTGATTCACCCGGCCTTGCGAAAAAGCAATTTCAAGCCCCGTATCGGCACATATGCTCGTGCACATTCCGGCACACTCTCGTCAAACTGCTCTGCCACCACGTCTGACGCGGCGTGTTCGGCGCCCATCTTCTCCGACGCAACGACGACGAGCTGGGCTTGCCGCAGGTTCTTCCGTGTCTGCTCAAATAGCGGATGGTCTTCTCCCAGGTACTCATGGAAGAACAGCGAGAACACCGGTCCGACTGGTGAGTGTTTCGCATACGCCGCCACCCGAGGAAAGCCGGCAACATACCCGAATCGGTTGATGTCACACGAGTTCATCAAATCATCGAGCTGCTTCGCTTGTTCACGATTCGCTGCGAATGTGTTTTGCAGGTCGCGTTCCGCCAATTCCAACTGCTCGCCTGGTATTTTGAACGTTGCAATACCAGCCCCAACCAATACGACGACGATTGGCAGAAGAATCGAGTGTCGCTGTCCGCGAGCTATGCCGCGCACAAAAACCAGACTCGCAGCGACGTAGGCCGGAAGTGCGAACCCCGAATGAATGGGAAAGAAACTGCCGGAAGCGCCGGCCAACGTCAGCAGCCACAACGCCGCCACCGCCGTTGCGACGTACCAGGCTGCCGGGCGATTCTTCCTCCATAATGCGTAAGACAGCACACCAGCACCGCCACACGCAGTTGCGAGTCCCGCGACGAGGCCCACCAGGAACCATGCGTTCTCGACTCGATCAACACCCAATCGCCAAAGGATGTACAGCACCTTGAGTACGACATATCCGAAATGGAGTACTCCGGCCCAGACCGCCATCGAGAGAACAGTCAAGAATCGTTCTCCCTTGCGAAGAATCCCCGCTTTCAACATCGGCACCGTTGCCCAGAGACAGGCCAGCACGTATCCCAGCAACGGAACAGCCGAGTACGTGGTCAGCCCCGCAAGCGTCCGGCGCACCCGGAAGCCACGCAGCCACAGGGGATCCTCGGCGTTCATGAATATCCGGTGTTCGAGCATCGCCGGCAGGTACACGTTCCAGTATGCGTCGAGCTGCCCGAGCACGAGCAGGATCGTCAACCCGAGCAACGCCCCGATGCCCAGTGGCAACACAAAACCCCGGAGGAACTGCTTCCTGCCCGACGTGGCAATCAATGCGGCAGCTAGGTTGGTCAGCAGGAACGGCTCCTTGAGCCCGATCGAGAACATCAAGAGCACGGCACAGACCGCGATTTGAGCACGGCTAATTCTTTCCCGGTTCCACAGAAGCACGACGACGTACAATGCACCGAAGAACCCACCGAATGATTCTGTCTGCAGGCTTCCAGCGCCCACCGATTCCAGGAACAACGTCAACATTACGCCGATGACGAACGCCAAGCCCGCTACACGCCATCTGGCCGCCCGAGATGTCTGCCGGCTTCCCTGACAGTATCCGAATCCCGCCAGCACGACGGGAAGGAGGCCGAAGACACCCACCTGCAACACTGTTGCCGGCATCTGAGTGCCGCTGAGCGCGAGCGACGCCGCCATCAACAGGAACATCCCCGGCGGTTTCGATTCGAACAGGTCCACGTAGGGCACGAGACCGTTCAGAATGCCGCGGCCAACGGTGAGATAGATGAGGGCGTCGCCGGAAACTGCCCCTTTCGCTTCCAGCGAGAGAACCTGCACCAAGTCGGCAAATCCTTTCACGACTGACCCACCGAGAACAACCAACAGAACAACATTCAGCATGTTCCGCCGGCGGGCCGCAGAGGAGACTATCCCGTTCATCGGACGCACTGTAGCACAGTGACCGCCCGCAGATTTCGATTTCGCGACCCAAAATACCGTTCAGGGGCCATACGAAGGGCGAAAGGGGCCTCTGCATGGGGCTCGAATTGCTGATTCTGCATCCTTTCCGAGTATCTTTTGAAAAACGCAGTCTCGCTATAGCGTGCAAGCGCTTGCCGCTGGCATTCCTCTGGGGGCTCCTGTAAATGGAATCTGTTTGGTGAGTTGATACACTCAGTGCAATTCTTCGGGTGACCTCGTCACGGCGATCCGCTTGTAGCTGCACCAAGGATTGTCCTTCGCCATCGTCTCCACGGCCTGGACAATCGCCGGCGCGATCGACTCTGGCCGCAGGCCGGGAGGCCGCTTCTCTTCGCGGCTCTTGGGCCGGCGATACCAGCTCAACGTAGCGATCCCCACCGCCGATAGCACGCCGCTCAACCGGATTCAGTCTGAGGTCGGTCCTTTCTGTGCGCCGATTTTCGCGTTGGAAATAGGAAGCGTCACCAGGTTGGAGCGGTACGTAACATTCTCCTGTCGATCCCGAAGCTCCAGATGGACGCGGCGCGGCAGAACCTCGCTTTCTCTGACGCAGAAGTAGAGTTTCGTCAGATTGCTGGGCGATCGAAAGCCACAGTAGCCCGAGAGCCTCTCTCCTTTTTCATCGTAGATTTCAACCCACGTGCGAGAGGAGTTCGTGTTGGCCCCGCAAGGCGGGAGATCGGGAGCGGGCCGAAACATTTCCGCCGGAAACTCGGCCCAATTCCTAACACTGAGCAAGTATTCTGTGACTTCCTGGTTACTTCGAGTGGAGACTTCGCGTTTGATGAAGACCAGGACTGGCTTTAGTGAATCGGGGCCGCCCAGCAGTCGACTCAAAGATTCTCGCTTCAGGTATTTACTTCTGTAATCCTGCCAATCCCGGCGGAAACCCTCCGAGTCGACGTTGACAAGCCCACCTGTGTCGTCAATGGTCGTCCCCGCGAGCAGGCGTGAGAGCAGTATCAGTTCCTCCGGTGCACGCCGCTCCGGAGAGAACGACCAAACCCGGAGGACACCGTCATAGCATGCGGTGACCAAGCGTCGGCCGTCCGGCGTGAATGCAGGATGATAGGCATCGTTCCCGTGCGGCAAGGGTGGTGTGAGCGGTTCACCGGTGCGGGCATCCCAGATTCGAGCAGCTCCCACATCGCCGCGAAAGGAACCACCGCTGGCGGTGGCCACCATCAGCCCGTCGGGGCTGAACGTCACCTGATTGACTTCATCGTCGTGGGGTAGGAACGGTGTCACCGCCCGACCGCTGGCGACATTCCACACTCTGGCCGTCCTGTCTGAACTGCCGGTGATCACTTCGCTGCCGTCGGGGCTGAAAGCGACATCGTTCACTTGCCCTTTGTGACTCAGTGCAGGGACCAGAGGTCGGCCGGTCACGACGTCCCAGAGGCGTGCAGTTCGGTCCTCCCCGGCAGTTGCCAACACGCGACCACTGGGGTCAAATGCAACATCGCGGACGGGACCGCTGTGCCGCAACGGTGGCGTGCACGGTCGACCGTTCTTAGCGCTCCACACACGCGCCGACCCATCTTCGCTGGCTGTCGCAACCAACCGGCCGTCCCGGCTGAAAAACGCACGATGGACCGGTCCAGCGTGTCGTAGTTTCGTGGCGATGGGTTTCTTGAGCGTCAGATTCCAGATTCGTGCCAGACAATCGGAACCCGCCGTGACGAGGCGGCCGTCGTCGGGGCCGAAAGCCACGCACTCAACGCGTCCACCATGCTCCAGCACGTGCCGGGGCTTACCGGGCGCCGCCAGGTTCCAAACTCGGACTTTTCCATCCGCACAGGCCGTGGCAACAGTGTGGCCGCTGGGAGCAAAGCTGGCCCAAGTCACCTCGTTCGGATGCCGGAACGGCGAAGCCAACGGCCTGCCGGACTGCACGTCCACCAGCCAGGCAGTTCCGTCCTTGGACGCCGTCAGCACGCGATCGCCGTTGGGACTCAGCGTCGCATGCCACACGGCCCAGCCATGACGTCGCTGGACATCCGGCTTGGCGGTGGTCGTTATGTTCCAGAGGCGCACGGTGCCGTCCTTTCCCGCTGTGACGACATGCCGCCCATCGGGGCTGATGTCGGCCGACAAGACCGGCTCGCCGTGTCGAAGACTTG
>CAZGYE010000055.1:0-22826 GCA_964530165.1 uncultured Planctomycetaceae bacterium | reverse complement strand
TGGCGCCGAGCGCGCCTTCTCCAAGGCCGAGCTCATGCGGCCCGGCGGCCGATGCCAATGCGCTGCCGAAGGGGATCGAGCACCCGGCGATAAATCTCCGCGTAGGCGTCGGCGACGTTGCTGAGATCGAATTTCTCGCGGATGTGGTCCGGGCTGCGCCGGCCCATCGTCTCGCGCAACTGCTGGGAACCGAGTAGCTTCAAAATCGCGTCGGCCAATGCGCGCCAGTCACCAGGCGGAATCAGCAGGCCGTTGAAACCGTCGCGGACGGTTTCGCGGCAACCGGGCGTGTCGGTCGTGATCAGCGGGAGGCCCATTGCACCGGCTTCGAGCAAGACCCGGGGGACGCCCTCCCGGAAATAGCTCGGCAGCACGAACAGGTCGCTGAGGGCCAAGATGTCGGGCACGTCGTTGCGGTTCTCCAGGTGTCGAACATCGGCGGCGCTTCTGTGGATGCGGGACATCGGGATCGTCAGCGGGCCGTCGCTGACGGCCGACCCGATGAGCAGGAACAGCGCCTGCGGATATCGCCCGCGAACCACGGCGGCCGCCCTCAAGTACTCTTCGACTCCCTTCGGTTTGATCGGCCGGCTGATCATCGTGACCACCAGCTTGCCTTGGGCGTTCAAGTTTCTCCGCAGAGCGGCAAGAGTTTCGTCGCCGCTGCGTCGACTGCGAAACCGGCCCACGTCGATTCCCGAGCTCAACACGAGCGCATCGCGGCCGGGCGGCACCATGCCGTGTTTGCGGAAGTCGTCGCGATCGTCCGGATTCTGGAATACGGTCATCGACGACGTTTCACAGGCGCGTCTCAGCAGGAGGCGATAAACCGGTCGCAACCCCAGCGACAGCGGCATTTCGGAGCTGAACACCGCCCCCAGTCCGGTGATCGTGCAGACACAAGCCGGCACGCCGGCTCTACGAGCGGCCACCGGCACCAGAATGCACGGCTTGGTATTCACGGCGTGCACAATGTCGGGCCGGTGTTGGGTGAACAGACTGCAGAGGTGCGCCCGAGCACGACGGTCCGCAGCGGGGTTCAGCGCTCTGCGGAGCGGATAGTGGAGATAATCGAAACCGGTTCCTTCAAACTCCGGTCCTTCTTCCGGCCCAAGGGCGCCCATCTGAAATCCGCGTTCCCGAAGCAATTGCATCAGCGGAATTCGTAGATGCAGCCGACCGCCGCCGATGATCCAAACCCTCGGTGATGTAGAGCTTCGCTGCGAGTGTTCGCTGTTCAATGGTTTCTCCCCGTGTGGCGACAGGGGCGGAATGTTAGAGACCCAACGCAGATCGGACAAGACCGGAAGGTCGTGGGGCAGGCTTTCCAGCCTACCATAACCGTTCGGCACGCTTTCCAGCCTTGCCCCACGGCAGGCTGGAAAGCCTGCCCCACATCGCTGGAAGGCCTGCCCCACGTTCGCTGGAAGGCCTGCCCCACGTTCGGAAACCAACGTTGACCGGAGTTCACCGAACTGATATTTTTCCGCCGCCAATCCGTCACATTTCAGCAAGACCATCGACATGTACCAGCAAGCAGTGATTATCGGCGCCGCGCGGTCCGGCACGAACATGTTGCGAGACGTGCTGGTGAAGCTGCCGGGCGTGGGCACCTGGCCGTGCGACGAAATCAATTACATCTGGCGGTACGGCAATGCCCTGCACCCAACCGACGAGTTGGGGCCGGAGCTGGCCACGCCGCGTGTTCAGGCTTATATCCAACGTGCATTCTCCCGACTGTTGCGGAAGAAACAGCTCGGCTGGGTTGTGGAAAAGACGTGTGCCAACTCACTGCGGGTGGCATTCGTCGATCGGGTGCTGCCGGACGCCAAATACATCTTCCTCGTCCGCGATGGACGGGATGTAACCGTCTCAGCAATGCGGCGTTGGAGGGCGGCTCTCGACATTCCTTACCTGGCCAAGAAAGCCCGCTATGTTCCGCTGGCCGACCTGCCCTACTACGGGTTTCGCTATTTTGCGAATCGGCTGCACCGCTTCGTTTCACACGACAACCGCCTGGCATTCTGGGGACCGCGTTTTGACGGCATGGAACGAATGCTCCGAACGCGGACGCTGGCCGAAGTCTGTGCCGTCCAGTGGGCGCGCAGTGTTGGAATCGCCAGGTACGACTTCTCGCGGATCGATCGAGATCGCATCTGCACGGTGAAGTACGAACAGTTCGTCACCCGCCCGGAATGCGAGTTGGAGCGTTTGCTGGAATTTCTCGGAATCGACGTCGACCTGGCGGACGTGACCAAGTTGGTTGCTCATGTTTCTGCAAGCAGCGCAGGCAATTGGCGGCGTCAGTTGCCTCGGCAAACGGTGCAACAGATCGAACCGTTGATGCATCGAGAATTGGAGCATTTCGGCTACGAACCGGCTGCTGCACTGGACGTCAATTCGGAATCGCTCGACGACGCGCCGGCGAACCAAGTCTGGCGAAAGGCGGCCTGAAAGAAGTCGACTCTCGACGGGATGGTGGCGATGAGCTCACGGCAGAAACTTGTGAAGGACGTGTTCGACCGCGCCGGCGCCTCGATCGGGTTCGTGCTGGCAATTCCGTTGTTTCTGCTGGCGATTTTGATCATCAAGACGTTCTCGAAAGGGCCCGTCCTTTTCGTCCAGGAGCGAATCGGACGCGACCTGGAGCCGTTCGAGATTTACAAATTCCGCACGATGCACGTTGCGAAACCGGGCGACGGCAACGGCAGCGTGACGGTCTTTGACGATCCGCGTTTGTTTCCAGGCGCACGGTTGCTGCGGAAGTGGAAGATCGACGAACTGCCGCAACTCTTCAACATTCTGAACGGTACGATGTCGCTGGTCGGACCCAGGCCGACCGTCGACGACGATTATCGCCGCATGACCGGCGAACAGCGCCGACGCGCCGTCGTGAAGCCGGGGCTGACCGGGCTGGCGCAGATCAGCGGCGGCACCGCCCTGTTGTGGCCGCAGCGAATCGAGTACGACCTCCAGTACATCGAACACGACAGCTTCTGGCTCGACGTTCAGATTCTGCTGAAGACCGTCTGGTTGGTGGCCACCGGGAGGGCCGACACGCATCCGACAGGAGACGACGAATGGGCAGCAGCGACGCCAACTTTGAATACGGGAGCCGAACAGATGAGCGAATCCAAGAGCGATCCGGCCGATGCACGAGCGGCGAAACAGCGCCAATCGGCCGACGGCGCCGGGTTTCCGAACTGGCCGGAGTTCAACGACGAGCAAATCAGTGCAGTCGCTGCGGTGCTCCGCTCCGGCAGGGTGAATTATTGGACCGGCAATGAGGGTCGGCTCTTCGAGCAGGAATTCGCAGCGGCCCTCGGAGCCGAGCACGCCATCGCCGTTGCCAACGGCACCCTGGCGTTGGAACTGGCTCTGTACGGTCTGGGGATCGGCCCGGGCGACGAAGTCGTGGTGCCGTGCCGCACGTTCATTGCCTCGGCCAGTGCCGTCGTCATGCGCGGTGCGCGGCCCCTGTTCGCGGACGTCGATCCGATCAGCCAGAACGTCACTGCCGAAACAATCGCCGATGCGCTGACGGTTCGCACTCAGGCAATCATCGTGGTGCATTTGGCCGGATGGCCGTGCGACATGGACCCCATCATTCAGTTGGCCCGCGAGCGTGGCCTGAAAGTCATTGAAGATTGTGCGCAAGCGCACGGAGCTGCGTACAAAGGCCGGCCCGTCGGATCGATAGGCGACGCCGGCGCGTTTTCCTTCTGCCAGGACAAAATTATCACCACCGGCGGCGAAGGAGGCATGCTGACCACTAACCACAAAGAATTGTGGGAGCGCGCCTGGAGCTTCAAAGATCACGGCAAGAGCTGGGATGCCGTCACCAACCGCCGGCATCCGACGATCTTCAAATGGGTGCACGAATCGCTGGGCACAAACTGGCGAATGACCGAAATGCAATCGGCAATTGGACGGGTTGCGCTCGGTTGTCTGGCGGAGTGGGTCCAAGCACGTCGCCGGCACGCCGCCATCCTCGAGGAAGCCTTCGCGAAGATCCCCGCCCTGAGAACCACCGTCCCAACCGGAGAATTCGAGCACAGCTACTACAAAGCCTACGTGTTCGTGCGGCCGGATCGACTTTCAGACGGTTGGAATCGCGACCGGATCGTCCGCGCGCTTCAAGAGCAGGGCATTCCGTGCGGGACCGGGATTTGTCCCGAGGTCTACCTGGAGAAAGCTTTCGATCGAGCCGGCACCGCGCCCCCGGAACGTCTCCCCACTGCCAAAGCTCTGGGTGAGACAAGTCTGATGTTTCCCGTGCATCCGACGCTGACCGAAGACAACCTCCGGCAGATGTGCCTCGCCACGGAGAATGTCTTACGAGCTGCCACGGCGCCGCGACCGGTCTCCGGCTCTCGCGCCGCATAAGACAGCTAGCCCGGATTGTTCATAGAAACCCAAACCGACGACTTGTCGTCGCTGGATGTGCCGTGAGACCCGTGGAATGCGACAACAAGTTGTCGGTTTGGGTGCCACGACGACGGCCTATGAATAATCCGGACTAGCGGGTCTGTCAAAGCAAATTTGACAGGTGTCGTGGGGCAGGCTTTCCAGCCTGCCGATTGGCCGCGGCAGGCTGGAAAGCCTGCCCCACTTGGCTGTGCGTGTCATTTCGGCTTTGACAGACCACTAGCCGTCGGTCTGTCTTGATCGCGTCTGTGCTTCCGCGCGGCTCTTGACAGACGTCTTTTCTGAACGCATTTTCACGTTCCCTGTCTGCCAGAAAAATGCGCCAAGACGCTTCAATCGGCAAATTCTACTCATGTTGAATAACTGGAAAAGTCGATACCGTTTTACGGCCGCGGTCGGGCCCTGCCACAACATTCCCACCAGGTTCCAACAGTTTCTGTGGAGCGTTCAACATGAAGCATCGGTTGGCGGTTCTCCTGCCGACTTACCTCGTGATGCACGTCCTCGTGTATTACGCGTCGTTTCTGGTGCGATTCGACTTTGCATTGCCGCACCGCATGACGGCACTATTTTGGACGAGTCTTCCCTTTGTCCTGATCGTCAAATTTGGGATGTGCTTGGCGACCGGGGAATGGCGTCGATCTTTTCGCTACGCGGCGCTGGTTGACGTGCTATTCGTAGCGGTGGGGACGACCGGCGCGGCTGCCTTGATGGCCGGAATGAACATCGTCGAGCTTCTCGGCCAACAGATCCCGCGATCGGTGATCTTGATCGACTGGGCCCTAGCAATTCTGAGCGGTAGCCTGTTGCGAAGCGGTTCGCGCTTCTACACCGAGCTGTTCCGCTCACGATTCGGCCGGCGTAAGAAAGAACGGGCGATCATCTTCCGTTCCGACCGCACCGGCATCGGTATTTTGCGGGCCATTCAGGCGACGAGCACCAAATACCGAATCGTCGGTTTCGTTGACGACTGCGCGAAAGATCGCGTCAGGTTGTTGGCCGGACTTCCGGTTCTTTCCAGTAGCATGGGCTGGAAGAAACTGGTCCGCAAGTCACGGGCGAAACACGTCCTGATTCCGGGAACCGTGCCTGGAAAAACCATGCGTCAAGTCCTCGCGCACTGCTCCCAGATCGGGCTGAAGGCCCACGTGATTCCCGCCGTCGATGAAATTGTCGAAGGCCGTTACAAGCTGAATATCCGGGACGTCACCATTTCCGACCTGCTCAGACGCAAGCCGGCCGAACTCGACATCGAGAGCATCCAGCAGTACGTCTCCAACCGCCGAGTTCTGGTGACGGGGGCCGCCGGCAGTATCGGCTCGGAGCTCTGCCGCCAGATTCTCTCGCTGAAGCCAGAATCGTTGGTGTTGGTGGACCAATCCGAGCTGGGCATCTTCACGATCCAACAGGAGTTCCAGGGCCGTTTGGATTCAAACTGCGCCATCGACTACGTCATTGCCGACGTTGCCGACGAGGCTTCCATCCGTCGCGTCATGGACATGTACCGGCCGGAATTGTTGTTTCACGCCGCCGCATACAAGCACGTGCCGCTTATGGAGGAGAACCCGCAGGAAGCGATCCGCAACAACGTTCTTGGCACGAAGAACGTCGTCGATCTGGCGGATCGTTTCCATGTCGATCGCTTTGTGCTGATCTCGACGGACAAAGCTGTTTTTCCCACCAGCGTGATGGGGGCGACGAAGCTCATCGCCGAGAAGTATCTACTGGGCATGGCCTCGCTCTCGGCGACGCAGTTCATCACCGTCAGATTCGGCAACGTGCTGAACTCGGCCGGCAGCGTGGTTCCGACGTTCCGGAAGCAAATTGAGGCGGGCGGACCGATCACGGTCACGCATCCGGAGATGAAACGTTTTTTTATGACCATTCCCGAGGCGGTCCAATTGGTCCTGCAAGCCGGAGCGATCGGCGATTCGGGCGATATCCTCATCCTCGAAATGGGAAAGCCGGTCAAGATCCTCGATTTGGCCAAAGACATGATCTTTCTTTCCGGCCTGAAGTATCCGGACGACATCGACATCGCGTTCACGAGAGTGCGCCCGGGTGAGAAATTGTCGGAGGAACTCTTCTATGCGGGCGAGAACGGGGCCGCCAAGGTTCACGAAAAAATCTACTGTGCCAGTGGCCGGGAGATCGGGCTGGTCGAAGTGAGACTGCACGTCTCGCGGCTGGCGGAAGCGGCCTTGGGAACAAAAGCCCAGACGCTGAAGGCCCTGCGGGAGATCGCCTCGCTGTACGCGGCCGGTGAAGAAACGTCCCGCGCCGAGCTGAGATCGGCTGCGTAGCCCTGCAGAATGAACGCCGAACTTCGGCGCTGCAATCTGCAGGGCTGTGTGCAGTATTTCCCGACCGATGAGGTCGCAATTCAAGGTCGGTTACACCTGCCAGAGTTTCGTCAATCGAATCTTCTTAGGTCATGTCGATCCATGCAAACGCCGGATCGCTGGCTACAAAGATGTTCTGGATGCTTTCATCGTGGACGTCACCGGCCAGGCCGGTGAGGGTGTCTTGTCCTTGGCCGCCGGAGAGCGTATCGGTGCCGCCCTGACCGTCCAGGGTGTCTTGGCCCTGGTTGCCGACCAGGTAATCGCCGTTGGCTCCGCCGAGCAGATTATCGCGGCCGTCGCCGCCGATCAACGTGTCCTCGCCGGCGCCGCCGTTGAGCGTGTCGTTTCCGTCGTGACCTGCGATGGCGTCGTTGCCGTCTTCACCCCGGAGGTTGTCGTTGCCGTCGCCGCCGTTGATGGTGTCGGTCCCGAGACCGCCTAGTATCGTGTCGTCGCCGTCATTACCCAAGAGGGTGTCGTTGCCGGAGTGCCCGATGAGGCTGTCATCGTTGAAGCCGCCTCTCAAAAGATCGTCGCCGGAACCGCCCAGCAGGGTATCTTGACCGAAGCCCCCACTCAGCGAGTCGGCGCCGGAATTGCCGTTGAGCCGGTCGTTGCCGAGGTCGCCATTGAGGGTGTCGTCGCCGATTCCACCGGAGATGTCGTCGCCGTCGAGTTCGCCGTCGAGGAAGTCGTTTCCATCACCGCCGACTAATGTATCGGCGCCGTCTCCGCCGAGAAGCCTATCGTTGTCCTCGCCGCCGTCGAGCATGTCGTCGCCGGTACCGCCTTGGATCGTGTCGTCGCCCCTCTCGCCAAACACGGAATCGTCGCCGAGGCTGCCGAGGAGTAAATCGTTCCCACTGCCGCCGAAGATCTCATCGTTGCCGTTGCCTCCATCGAGATTGTCGTCACCCGCCTCGCCTTTCAGGTTGTCTCGGTCCTCGTCGCCCTGGAGATCGTCGTTGCCGGCTCCGCCGAAGAGACGATCGACGCCTTGCCCACCGGAGAGCGTGTCGTCTCCGACGCCGCCCGAAAGACGGTCGCCGCCCGTGTCACCACTGAGGAGATCGTCGGCGGCTCCGCCGGTCATCGTGTCGGATCCGCTTCCGCCATTGAACATCATGCGGATGAAGTCGTCGGCCTGGCTGGACGCGTCCACCACATCGTGACCGCCGCCGGCGTTGACTTCCACCAACTGCAGGTCCGAGACGGCCGACAAGTCTTCGATGGTGACTTTGTCGGCGCCGTTCTGAGTGTTGAGGGTGAGTTTCTCAATCGAGTCCGCCGTCGACGTTTCACCCGTGAGGTCGGCAGGCACGCGGGCGTTGACTTTCAACTTCGAACCGGTGCTGCTGACCGTGATCTTGTCGTTCGCGCTGCCCGTCTCCACCCGAAACTCGTCGAACCCGAAATTCCCGTCGATCACATCGGCTCCGTCCCCGATGCTCCACAAGATGACGTCGGACCCGTTGTGGATGGCCGGATCGAAGGCTGGATCGGAAGGATCAAGGTCACCAAAGATGACGTCGTTACCGCGCGAGCCAACCAGAGTGTCCGCCCCGACACCCCCTTCAAGCGTGTCGTTGCCGTTCTGACCGTTGAGTGAGTCCCCCAGCAGATCGGTGGGGAGTGGTCCCCCGACATCATTTCCGCCGCCGTCCAGCTCGTCGTCACCGACGCCGCCCAAAACGGTGTCTTGGCCGTCACCGCCGTTGAGGGTGTCTGCACCGCTCTGCCCCCGAACGACGTCGTCGCCGGCGTCACCGTCGATGCTGTCGTTTGATCCCTGGCCTTGCAGATTGTCGTTGCCAGCGCCGCCCCGCAGGGTGTCTTGGCCGGCCCCACCACGGAGAGTGTCCTGCCCGCCGCCCCCTTCGAGGAGGTCATCACCGGCGGAGCCGTTTATCTTGTCATTCCCGGTACCGCCCAAGAGGGTGTCGTTGCCGCCTTGTCCGAAAATCGCATCGTCGTCCTCACCGCCAGACTCCGAGAACCTCGCGTTGCTCGGGCTTTCGGGCAAGGTCGGATCAAAGGCCGGGTTGTCAAGGGCGTTGATCGCGTCGTTGCCGCTGTTGCCGCGGATGGTGTCGGCACCCGTATTACCACGCAGTGTATCGTTGCCCGAGCTTCCGGTCAGCCTGTCGTCGCCGCTTCCACCCAGGACCAGGTCGTTTCCGCCCTGGCCGTTGACGGAGTCGTTGCCGTCGTTGCCCTGGAGCACGTCATCATCACCACCACCGCGCACCGTGTCGTCCTCAGTGCCGCCATTCAGTGTGTCGGCGCCGGCGCCGCCGTTGAGCGTGTCGTCACCGGCATCTCCATCGACGGAATCGGCTCCGTCACCGCCCAAGATGTTGTCGTTGCCAGTCCCGCCAGTGACGATATCGTCACCGTTTCCGGCATCGATGAAGTCATCGTCCGCATTGCCCTGAATGGTGTCGCCCCCGTCGTCGCCGAGGATGCTGTCCTGACCCGCGTCGCCGGTGATCACGTCGTCGCCGTTGCCGCCGTCGATCGTGTCGTTGCCGTCAAGCCCGGAGATGACGTCGTCGCCGTCTTGTCCGAGGATGCTGTCGTCCTGTAGGCTGCCGGTGATCGTATCCGCTCCGTCACTCCCGTCGATGACGACTGAACTTAAGAACGAGAAATCCCCCGCGGGATCGACACCACTGAGATCAATCAGGTTTCCGCCCGCAGCCCCGTTGACCGAGATCTTGACGACGTCGGTGGTTTGCAGTGCTCCGGTCGCAATGGGGACGTTGGTCCCAAACCCGGGTCCGGTGCTGACCACGACGGTGGGGGTCGGGCCTCCAGACGTCGTGATCTGGACCTCATCGCTCCCGGTGGCGTCGACGATCAGCTCCTGCGCGGCAGAATTGAACCACGCGGTGACGCTCAGCAGCGTCCGATCTTCCATACGTTCCACCAGTGAAGCCAGCGGTTCCAAGCCTGTTTCGTGTGCCCGGCGACTTCGCGAACGCGATTTGTTCAGCCGTCGTGATCTCGAACGCAGTACCGATTTCACCGAACGCAGCCAAGGGGTGATGAGCATCGTTGGATTCCTCAATCTCAGGCGTAGTGTCAGATCTCAGTATTCGTAAACAGCCCATACTTTGCAAATAGGCAAAACATCCTTGTCGTATCGATTATGCAAGTTACTTCACTTATTCTAGTTGTCCAGTTTATTCCGATTGTGTCGAGAAGCAAACAAAAAATACCCAAATTTACAAAAAATCCTCAGATTATCAATATTTTCTATTACTTCTATATCTATTCAAACTTACTCAAACCCCGATAATATTTCACATCCTTATAGTGTTAGCAGCATCTTGTACACATGTCTCTTGATGTGTCTCGGCTACAGACTTGGCGTTCGTGCGGCCAGCGAACCGTCTCTGCTGCAGTCGGTGACGCGAAACGCTCCTCACTCGGCGGGGGCGATCTTGCCGATACAGGAACTGAGCCGATTGGTTCACCAACGGCCGAACTCTCGGATTGACGTGGCCCAGATTGTTCATAGAAACCCAAACCGACGACTTGTCGTCGTTCGATGTGGCGTGATACCAGTGGATTCCAATTCCTGGATTCCTAATTTCCTCATCACGGCATGCAGCGAAACAGTGACACCAATTTCGTGTACCACAGTTTTCTTGGTGATGATAAGATTCAGGCATGTCCGGCTCGGTAGGGCATGTGGCAACGAGTCCCTCAAACACGCGGAAGAATCCGATGCATATCCTTTTCGTCCATCAGAATTTTCCGGCTCAGTTCGGGCATATCGGCAGCTACCTGGTCAAGAACAAGGGGGTGCGTTGCACGTTTGTTTCGGAGAGGCCGCCGGGATTCTCGGATGGCATCGAGCGGATTCAATACAAGACCAAAGGGGGCGCGACCCGGACGACACACTATTGCAGCCGCACGTTCGAGAACAACATTTGGCACACGCACGCCGTCTACGAGGCTCTGAAGGCGCGTCCCGATATCAAGCCGGACCTGATTGTGGGTCATTCGGGCTTTGGATCGACCCTATTCTTGCGTGAACTGTACGAGTGCCCGATAGTCAACTACTTCGAGTATTTCTACCGGCCGGGTGGGTCAGACATGGATTTCCGCCCTGATTTCCCGTCGACCGAGTTGAATCGGCTTCGGGCGCGGGCGCGGAATGGCATGTTGTTGCTCGACCTGGAGAACTGTGACGCCGGTTACTGTCCGACCACCTGGCAGCGGAGCAACATTCCCGACATTTTTCACGACAAGGTGCGGGTGATCTTCGACGGGATCGACACCGATGTCTGGCATCCCGTGCCCATCGAATCACGGACGATCGCCGGCCAAACCATTCCCGAAGAGATGAAGATCGTGACCTACGTATCGCGCGGCATGGAGTCGATGCGTGGGTTCGACATGTTTATGAAGGCCGCCAAGCGTCTCTGCGCGATGCGCAAGGACGTCGTGTTTGTCATCGTCGGAGAAGACCGCTGCTGCTACGGTGGGGATGACAAGATCACCGGGACGAAATCATTTAAACAGTGGGTCTTGTCTCAAGACGAGTACGATTTGTCACGATTCCATTTCTTGGGCCGAATTCCCCCGCTGGAGCTGGTGAAGTTGTTCTCGCTCTCACACCTGCACATCTATTTGACCGTCCCGTTCGTGCTGTCGTGGTCGCTGATGGATTCGCTGGCCTGTGGAGCGACGGTTTTGGCTTCCGACACGGCTCCCGTTCGCGACATGGTCGAACACGGGGTGAATGGCTTACTGGTCGACTTTTTCGACACCGAGAGAATGGCCGAGATGGCCAACGACGTGCTCGATGCCCCTGAAGACTACAACCATCTGGGCGAAGCGGGCGCTGAGATGATCCGCACGAACTATAGTCTGGAAGTCTGCCTGCCTCAAATGGAAGAGCTGTATCAATTCGTTTTGGAAGGCAGGGAACAGGCGGCGGCCGTCACCCAATGAGTGATCTGTCAAAGCGGAAATGACGTGTACAGCCGAGTGTGGGGCAGGCTTTCCAGCCTGCCACGGCCAATCGGCAGGCTGGAAAGCCTGCCCCACGACACCTGTCAAATCAGCTTCGACAGACTATGAGCCGGTCCGAAGACTTGAGCGAATCCGGTGAATTTCCAGGAATCCAGCGGAAGGGGCCTGCATAACCGGACCAAGTGCTCCACGTGTCATAACAACTTCGACACGTAGGTTGGACACAACCGCTTCGGTCGGTCGATGAGAACATCGAGCGCGCAGTGGACCCGAACCGCCCAAGGATGGGAATGATGCATTTCACGTCGTGGCTGAATCGACTTCGGAAGCGAACTCGAATCACATCTCCTCGTCGCGGCCGGGACACCTCAGCTCCGGCGATCGAAACGCTCGAAGATCGTACACTGCTTACCGTCAATGCAACATTCACTCCGTTAACCGGCGCGTTGCTGATCGCGACCGACACGAACGACCCCATCGTGCTTTCGGTGACAGGTGGCAACGTCCTCGTGAACGGTGCGGAACCGAAAACAGGACCTGCGGCGGTCGGTGACGTCCGATCGATCGAGGCCATCGGTGCCGCCGGTGGAAACCTCATCGATCTGACGGAAGTCAACACCACGAACGGATTCGACGTGATCAGCGTCGTGGCCAAGGGGGGTGACGGGCCGGATACGATTCTCGGCACTCCGTTCGACGACTCTTTCGACGGGGGAGACGGTGACGACGTCATTGACGGCGGGTTCGGCGCCGACACGATCGACGGAGACGACGGTCACGACACCATCACTGGCGGTTTCGGGAACGATCTGCTGATTGGTGAGAACGGAAACGACGTGATCGACGCCGGGGCCGGGGCCGACACCATCGAAGCCGGTCACGGAAACGATTCGGTCAATGGGAGTGACGGCGACGATTCCATCAACGCGGATGACGGCGACGACACGATCGACGGAGCCGACGGCTTTGATTGGATCAACGGCGGCTTCGGCAACGACGTCATCGACGGCGGTTTCCACGACGACACCATTTTCGGCGGGGCCGGCGACGACGTGCTCATTGGCGGGCACGGCGACGACACGCTCAGAGGCAACGGCGGCGGCGACACACTGGACGGCGGAATCGGAACCGACCTGCTCGACGGAGACGCCGGGGACGACTCGATCATGGGTGGAGACGGCGCGGATACGCTTCTCGGCGAAAACGGCAACGACACCTTGGACGGCGGAGCCGGCGACGACTCCATCGAGGGTGACTTCGGCGACGACTCACTGGTGGGTGGCGCCGGCGACGACACGCTGCTGGCCGGTCCGGATGATGACATCCTCATCGGTGACAGCGAGGACCCCACTCAGATCAGCTTCGGCGCCGACACTCTGAGGGGTGGGACCGGGGCCGACACACTCGTCGGCGGCGGCGGAGCAGATTTACTGGAAGGGGGCAACGGCAACGATCTGCTCGAGAGTATGTTTCCGCAGGCGCCCGAAGACGAGCCGCTCGGCGACGAGAGCATCGGTCCCAGCGTTCTGACCACCGGAACCGGCGACGGCGGGGTCCGCGTTGGAGTGGACGGGTTTGGCTCCTTCGGCTCCCACGTCGGTCAGAACAGTTCCAACGCGGACTATGATCCCCTCGGACCAGATGGGATTGCGGGAACCACTTTTGAATCTGGAGTTGCCGTTCGCATCGGCGATTCCGGAACGCGCCAGTTCCTCTCGTCCGGCTTAATCGGCGCTTCGGGCGATTTGACCAACCCCACGACGTTCGCCACGTCCACTGAAGCAAACAGTTCATTCACGTTCGGCGGCTTGTCGTTTCAGCTGGTGCAGACGGTTCGCTCCACGTTGGACGAGGCAGGCAATCGAATCGGGTCGATTCTCTCGCAGAGTTACTTCGTGACGAACTCCACCCTCAACACGCTGGACTTCGAACTGGTGCGCTATCTCGACGGCGACCTGGAGATCGGCAATTCGCTCTTCGACGGTGGTGGTCGGCTGGTTGGTGGACAAGAGATTCTGTTCGAAACAGTTGCCGGCGGCGATCCCGCCACCTCGACCAACTTCGTCGGCATCACAGGAATCGGCGGCACGGCGCCGGCAGCCAATCGGTTTGAAGTCGACTCGTTTTCCAGTTTGCGGAATCGGATCATCGCCGGTGATCCGCTGGACGACACCGTGACCGACGACCTCAACGGCGACGGGTTCATCGACGTCGGGAATGAATTCGACGTCACGCTGGCCCTGCGAAACGTGTT
Organism: uncultured Planctomycetaceae bacterium; assembly: GCA_964530165.1. GTDB lineage: Bacteria > Planctomycetota > Planctomycetia > Planctomycetales > Planctomycetaceae > CAZGYE01. The sequence goes on along the minus strand of CAZGYE010000055.1, from coordinate 8,813 downwards.
CAGTCTCGGGGGGGGCGAGACGGCCACGTTCATGACGCACACCATCTTCGGCACCGGATCTCCGCAAGGCGTGGAAGCGGAAGTCGCGCTGCTTGATTCCGCAGGCGACACCATGCTGGGCGGCAGTGGAGACGACACCATCATGGGGGCCGACGCCCAGGACACTCTCAACGGACAGGGCGGCGACGATCTGCTCGACGGCGGCGCAAACAACGACACCCTGCGAGGCGGCGCCGGCAGCGACACGCTCGACGGAGACGCCGATGACGATCTCATCGACGGCCAGGGGGGGCGCGACTCGCTGCTCGGATCGGGCGGCGACGACACCATCCTTTGGGAGACCGGCGACAGCTTCGACACCGTCGACGGCGGAGGCGGCTTCGATCAGCTTCACCTGCTCTCCGGCGCCGAAAACGACACGTTCCGCGTAGGGGCCGACAAATCGCGGCTGGAAGTGACCGCCGGCAACCCGGCCAATCCGACCGGCGACACACTGATTTCCGAAGCCACCGAGGAACTGCTCGTCGATGCCGGTCTCGGCAGCGATACCATGATTGTCGAGGACCTCAGCGGTGTCGATGACGTGGAAATCGTCTCGTTCCTCGGCGGACTTGGGCACGATGTGGTCGACGCCACCGAGCAAAAAAACGAGTTTGTCTCGCTGAACGCCCACGGCGGGGCCGGCAACGACACGTTGACCGGCGGGGCCGGCAACGACCTCATCAACGGCGATGACGGAGCCGACAGCCTCGCCGGCGACGCTCGCGACGACGACAGCCTCCTCGGCGGAGACGACACCATCCTCGGCGGAGACGGCCCCGATGAACTCTTCGGCGGAAATGGGGCCGACTCGCTCGTCGGCGGCGTCGGCCGTGATTTCCTCTGGGGCGGGGCGGGCAACGATCTGCTCGACGGCAGCTACGGCAACGACGCGCTCTTCGGAGGCGACGGCGACGACACAGCTTTCGGTGGGGCCGGAGACGACAGCGCGTTTGGCGAATCGGGTGACGACTCCCTCGACGGTGGCTCCGGCGACGACACTCTCAGCGGCGGTGCGGATTCCGATAGCCTCACCGGTGGGTACGGCGCCGATTCGCTGTTCGGCAGCGACGGCGATGACACGCTCCGCGGCGGCAACGACGCCGACACTCTCACCGGTGGCGACGGCAACGATCAGCTCTTCGGCGGCGACGGCACCTTCATGCAGGACTCCGACGGCGATGACATGCTCAACGGGAACAGTGGCGACGACACGCTCTCCGGCGAGGAAGGAAACGATTCGCTGCTCGGAGGTTCTGGCAACGACGACCTCGACGGCGGCGACGGCCAAGACCGTCTGAATGGGCAATCCGGCGACGATACCATGCGCGGCGGCGACGGGCATGATTTCCTCAGGGGAGGCTCCGGCAAGGACACCCTCAACGGCGGCGACGGCGACGATACGCTGCACGGCGAAGAAGACGACGATGCACTCTCCGGCCACGACGGCGAGGATCGAGTCAACGGGGGACGCGGACACGACACCCTGGTCGGTGGACACGGAGACGACACGCTCCGCGGCGGGGCCGGCAACGATCTCTTGATCGGCGGCGACGGCCTCGACGATCTGGACGGCCAAGGGCACACCGACACGCTGGCCGGCGGCAGCGGCTTCGACATCATCGAAGACAACGGCGGCACCGACATCCATGACGAATCCTTCGCCGATTTCTTCGCCGACTGGATCGACGCAGCTTGACGAAAGCCGAAAGCCTCTCGCTTGGACAAGAGGACGGCTCCAATCGGCAATCCTTCCCTTGTCAACCGCCCATCCAGGTTGTTGTTGCTTGGCGGCCGCGGTGTCGTCATACTGAGCGGCACCGTTCACGAGTCGACATGGGTGACATGGTTTCATTGAGCCGCCCCGCTTGCGGGGCGCGGCGGGCGCGCCCGCCGGCTCAATCACCTTGTTTCCCTCAAACGGAAGACAAGTCACATACGATTCACGGAGTATTCTACGATGTCACAACGACAGACACGGTTTGGCTGGGGGCTGGTGCTGGGATTGTGTGGCTGCATTGGCATTGGGATGTCGATCGGTCATGCGCAGCAGGCGCGGACGCCGGCGGTTGAGACGCTATTGCCGGCCAATTCGGTCCTGTACCTGAGGTTCGACGGCAACGACGCCCACAAGGCGGCCTGGGAACAAACGGCCGCGTACGACGCCCTCTACAAGACCGGCCTGATGGACGTTGTGCAGAAGGTGTTCACTTTTGTCGGTCAGCAGGCCGGCGGTGACAAGGGGCAAAATCTCGATACGTTCAAACAGGTCTACGAGCAGATCATCGGCAAAGGGTTGTCGCTGGCTGTGTCGGTCTCAGCCGGTCAGGGCCCACCGGCGGCACAGGCAACTCTTGTGCTGCATGAATCGGCGAAGCTGGAGCCGGGGCTCTCTGAGTTCATCAAGAAGGCGGCCAAGGGCGAAATCGAATTCGCGAGTCATCACGTCGGCGGACACAAAGTCACCAGCGGCCTGATCCCCAATACTCCCGGAATCGAAGTGGGCTGGTGGACCCAAGGCCAACACCTGGTGATCGTCGCCGGGATGCAGGCGGTCGAGACGGCGATCGCGGTCGCCGACGGCAAGGCGGCGAACATCTCGACCAACCCGCTGTGGAAGAAGTACCGCCCACGGCAACAGGCAGGTTTCGAGGTGTCGTGCGTCAGTTGGTTTGACGTCGGGACTCTGCGGAAGATGTTTGGCCGGACGCCCGTCCCGGTGCCAGGGGCGAATCTGGATGCGCCGCTCACCGTCAGTCGGATTCTGGAGGCTTTGGGCTTGAACACCCTGGGCGCGCTGGCCTGCCGATCGGGATACAAAGGACGCGCCATGTGGTCCGAGACGACGCTGGAAGCACCGAGTCCGAGGAAGGGGCTTATGGCCTTTGCCAATCAGAAATCGATCAGCATGGCCGACCTGCCTCCGTTACCGTCCGGCACCAATGGCTTCTGTGCTTGCAGCGTCGACTGGCCGAAGTTCTACGACGGCGCGGTCAAAACGGCCAACGACGTCGCGGCTTTGGGCCCGCCGGATGCTGCCGTACAGGTGGAAGGCCTCATCTCGCAGTTACCCGTGCTGCTCGGGTTCGATCTGAAGAAAGACCTGCTCGACGCGCTCGGTAATGTCGTTTGCGTTTACGGAGACCCGTCGCAAGGCATGTTCGGCATGGGTTTCGGAGTGGTCTTCAAGGTCGACGATGCCCGGAAGCTGCGGGAGACGCTGAATGAGATTCTGGGGATGGCAGCCGAGCGGACCACGCCTCGACAGCTTGTGATTCATCGCAACAAGAAACAGGGGCGGGAAATCGTCACGCTTGAAATTGCGGGCGGCATGTTCAATCCGTCCTTTGCCATCATCGACGAGGATTGGCTGGCCATCGGACTGTTTCCTCAAACCGTGGATGCCTTCCTGCTGCGTCTGGATAAGAAGCTGGCCAAATGGACGCCGTCGCCGCCGTACCGTGATGCTCTCTCCGCCGTGCCCCGTCGGTTCACCAGCATTGCCGTCTCCGACCCGCGTGAGACGTACCGGACGCTGCTGGGCTGGGCCCCGATGCTGATGTCGTTTATGCAGATGGGCATGAAACGAGCCGGTCTCGGTGCCGACGTCCCATGGCCGGTGACGGTGGTCGATCTGCCGCCGGCCGAGCAGGTCGCCCGGCCGTTGTTCCCGAATGTTTCGGTCTGTACGGTCGACGACAAGGGAATCCACTGGACGTCACGAACGTCGCTGCCGTCGATTCCGCTCATCGGGGGCGCCCAAGGTGCGGCAACCGTTCCCATTCTGGTTGCCCTGTTGCTGCCGGCCGTCCAGCAGGCGCGTTCCGCCGCCCGGCGGACTCAGTCGATGAACAACATGAAACAGATCGGATTGGCCCTGCACAACTACCACGATCGCCACCGTGCCTTTCCGCAGGGCACGCATCCGAACGAAAAACTCAAAGTCGAGAAACGGTTGAGCTGGCAGGCCGAGATCCTGCCGTACCTCGAGCAGGCAGCGCTTCACAAGCAGATCGATTTCGACAAAGCCTGGGACGACAAAGCCAACACAAAATGGATGAAGGTCCGGGTTGGAGTTTTCCAAAACCCAGGAATGACCGAACAGCAGAAAGGGAAATACGGCACGACACACTACGTGGGCATTGCCGGTGTCGGCAAGGACGCGCCCACGCTGAAGGTGACCGACAAGCGGGCGGGAGTTTTCGGCTACAATCGCGTGACCCGTATCCGCGACATCAGGGACGGCACGTCGAACACGATGATGGTCACTGAAGCCAGCAAGAACTTCGGACCGTGGGGAGCCGGGGGAACAGCGACCATCCGCGCCCTGACCAAAAAGCCGTACATCAACGGCCCCGACGGCATCGGCGGCCCGTATCAGGGCGGCTGCAACGTCCTGATGGCCGACGGTTCAGTCCGGTTTGTTTCGGAGAAGATCGACCCGTCCGTTCTCGAGGCGCTCAGCACGATCCACGGGGCTGAGATCGTTGGCGAATACTAGATCAATTCGTCTATGACTGTTCCGGCGAGCGGGGGACGTGAGTCCCCTGGTCTTCGGCGAGCGGGGGGATGTGAGTCCCCTGGTCCCAACAGCGGGCTGACGCCCGCCGCTCGCCAATGCCAATCACCACGTCTGCAGCGGGAGCAGCAGCCACAGCACGTAAGCGACCGGGCCGGCGTACAAGACGCTGTCCAGGATGTCCAGCAGGCCGCCGAAGCCGGGCAGCAGCGCGGCCGAGTCCTTCTGCCCCGCGTCGCGTTTGATGAGCGATTCGCACAGGTCGCCGATCAAACCGGCCAATCCGATCAGAACGCCGTATAACAGGGCCCAATACCAGTCGGGTGCTTGCCAGGCATCGTTGAATTGCGGCGTCGCCCATTCTAACCAGGCCCATCCGCCCAGACCGGCTCCCACCAGCGCCCCCAGGCCGCCCATCCACGTCTTAGCCGGGCTGAGTTGCGGCACCATCTTTTTGCGACCGAAAAGCCGTCCCAGCGTGTAAGCGCCGATGTCGCCCGCCTTTGCGGCAATCACCAGCGAGCCGAGCACGAGGTAACCGGCCTTCGGTCCGGCCACCCAGCGCAGTTGTGCCGTCACACTCAGCAGCACGCCGACGTAGCTGACGACCAGCAATTCCGCGCCCAATGTTTCCAAGCTCTTGCCCGGTTCGTGGTAGCGTGTCACTTCTTTGAACAGCAGTGACAACACCGACAGCGAATAGGCAATCGTGATCGGACCAAGAGCGCCGATTCCCGGACCGTCCGGGGGAGTTGACCAATCGAGTTGCGCCACCCAGCCGGCGGCGACCACGCCCACCGTACACACAGTGACCAGCGGGAGATGCAGCGCGAGCGAGCGATGTCGCAAGAGAGTCGCCATCTCCCACACGCCGCGAATCGCCAGCAGCACGCAAAACAACAGCAAGAGCGGCGCACTGTCGCCGCATTTCGCATCGGCGTAGAAAACACCGATCAACAGCGGGATCAGAACCGAAGAGACCAGTAATCGCCAGCCGAGCATGACCGATTCAGTCCTTCAACCCGCCGAATCGCCGCTGCCGAGAGGCATAGTCTTTCAGCGCATCGATCAGATCCGGCTTGCGGAATTCGGGCCAGCACTTTTCGGTGACCCACAGTTCGGCGTAGCTGATCTGCCACAGCAGAAAGTTGCTGATGCGCATTTCTCCGGCGGTGCGAATCACCAGGTCGGGGTCCACCATGCCGGCGGTGTAAAGGTGAGAGTCGATCGTCTGTTCGGAAATCTCTTCCGGATTCAGCTCGCCGCGGGCGGCTTGACCGGCGATGGCCCGAACCGCATCGACTAATTCGCGGCGGCTGCCGTAGTTCAGCGCCAGGCAGAGCCGCATCCCCTTGTTGTCGCGGCTGCAATCGATTGTCTTGTCGACCTCCCTCAGCACGCTGGTGCCCAGCCCGTTCCGCCGGCCGATGGTCGTGAACCGCAGGTTCTGCCGCATGATTTCGGAGCGTTCCTCGATGACGTACTGCTCCAGCAGATGCATGAGCATGTCGAGTTCCTTCTTCGGCCGCTTCCAGTTTTCGCTGCTGAGGCAGTAGAGCGTCAACTGCTCGATGCCGATTCGGGAACATTCCTCGATCACGATGCGCACCGTCTTCACACCGCGCCGATGGCCCTCGATGCGCGGCAAGCAGCGGGATTGCGCCCAGCGGCCGTTTCCGTCCATGATGACCGCAATGTGTTTCGGCAGACGGTCCGGCTGGAGACCGGTGGATTCCAGTTCGCTCAGGGAGTACTCAGCAACAACAGACATCGGCGTTTGCCTTCCGATGCGATGTGGTTGAATTTCCGCCGAGGTGACGAGGCTCCCCCCGGCAATCAATGCACCTGCAACTCCTGAGTGCTTCGGGCTTGCTCCCAGTATAGCGTTTCTTCCCAGTAAGAGGGGCTGTCGCTCGGCGAGGAAATCGCCAAACGCACTTCGGTTTCTCGAATCTTCAAAACAGTCACAGTAATGTCGTCGCCGATTACCAGTCCCTCATTCTCTTGACGGGAGATAATCTGCATCATAACGCCTCTTTGTTTTCAATGAGTTCGTTCTTGGTAAAGTTCAAAACCGCGAGGTCATTCTGACCAACACAACACAAGAGAGCAAGTTGGAATGGTCACGAATTTTCTCGGTTTTCGGATTCGCGATTTGCACTCTTGACATCCACCGATTGACTCGCCCCGTTTTCTCAGGATGAGAATCCTCGCACCAGGCAGTTGAGGGGAAAAATTCATGAAGCTTGTGATAAATCCGCTCACACAGGTCGACAATCGCCGCTGGTTCTGAGCCTGAGAGCACACCGATGAATGCGTGACATTGGAGCAACTGCCTGCTACAATTTCACGTGTATCGCAATTCCGGTAGCATGTTCAGACGCACGTTTGCGTGCTTGAGGCATTATCCATGAAGGAAACCACGGTTGAGAACTTTTCTGAAGATCCTCAGAGCTTTCTGCGGGTTGCTCAGCAAGAGCGCGTGTTGGTGACACAGGACGGAAAGCCACTCGCCCTGCTCGTCGGTCTGGAGAACAAGGACCAGGAGGATTGGAACCTGGAAACGTCACCGGACTTCTGGCGAATGATCGAGGAGCGCCGTGGACGGCCTACGTTGTCGCTCGAAGAGCTGGAAGCATCGCTGCCGAACGACGAGTAGCTGGGCGTACGCAAAGGGGGCAGCGCTGTTTCGTGACACTGATCCACGATGAGGATGGCCAGTGTTCGATCGAATCCTTCGCCGGATGCGAAAGTTCGTCCAAACGAGTCGGTACGTCGCGACCACGCATGCCGTCGAGGAGATCGAGGCTGACGGCCTGACCATCTTCGACGTCGAGCACTGCATCCTGACCGGGAAGATCGTCGAGAAGCAGAAGGATCGCGACACGAGCGAAAGAAAATATTTGATCGAGGGCCGGACCGTGGACGGAGATCAGGTAGTGACCGTGGCGAAGATCGCGCAAACGGGTAAGCTGGTCATCATCACAGTGTACCGTGTGTAGCGTAGGGGAGTCTTCTGATGGTCTGTGACATATGCGGCAAGGACGGCGCTCGAATCCGACGTATCACCCATAGTTGTGGACGCGGCCGATCCGCCTTCCTGATCGAAAACGTCCCGTTGGTGGCGTGTCCGTCGTGTGGCGAGAGCTACCTCACTGCGGAGACGCTGAAGGAGATCGAGCGCATTCGGATTCACTGGCGTGAGCTGACCGTAGAAAAGAAAATCCCTGTCGCCAAGTTCGAAGGCGCGGCATAACAAACGACCGCCTGGCCGGGGTTGGAGCGACGTCAGGAGCGAAACCCCGGAGCGCAGCAGCTTGGCTCCATCATGATGCGGGAGCGAAACCCCGGAGCGTAACAGTCCCACGATGTCTCTATTTTCCGGGGCTTCCCTTCGGTCCAGCCCCGGCCACCCCGTCGGCCACCCCGTCGTCGACTCTCAACTCAGCAGTCGCTCAGCCGCGGCCGAGATAGAGCTGATCTCTGGGCAGGACGATCGCTTCGAGAAAATTCACGTCTGCCGGCACGGTGACCATCGCCAGCGCGGCCCGGGCGATGGTTTCGATGCTCATCATCGGTTCGCCGTCTGATTCCCCGCCCGATTCCACGCGTCGCTCGACCAACACGTTGCCGGGATGCAGACAGCTACAGGTAATGCCGTACGGCCGGCCGTCCAACGCGGTGGCTTGCGTGAGTCCCCACACACCGAACTTGGCCGACGTGTAAGGAGTGTTTCCTTCGCGGGAGCGTTGCGCGGAGATCGACCCGATGTTGAGGATCCGCCCGCCGCCCTGCTCTTTCATGATTTGAAAGGCGGCCCGGCTGCAGAGAAACGCACCGGTCAGACAGGCGCCGATGACGTTGTTCCATGCGTCGAGCGTGACCTCATCGAGCCGGCCGCCGTCAAACGCGCCGGCATTGTTGACCAGAATGTCCACGCGACCGAACTGTTCCATAATGGCTTCAAAAAACGCTTCGACGGCCGCTTCGTCCGCGATGTCGGTCGGTTTGGCTAGCACTTCGGCGCCTGCCTCGCGCAGAAGAGCGGCAACCGCGTCCAGCTTCTCCGCATTGCGGGCGCAGATTGCCGACCGGCACCCCTCGCCGGCGAAAACTCGGGCGATCCCCTTGCCGATTCCCTGGTTCGCCCCGGTCACCACAACCACTTTCCCATCCAGTTCCGCCATGCGATGTTCTCCTCCAAATGCAGTAATGAGGAAATTAGGAATCCAGGAAGACAAGAGAAAGACGATTC
>CAZGYE010000054.1:0-22855 GCA_964530165.1 uncultured Planctomycetaceae bacterium | reverse complement strand
GGTAGGGGCGGAAGGAGGTAGCCCAGGGCGCGAGCCCTGGGTCTGTGGGGCGCCCATCGGTGTCGCCCCAGCGGGGCGACAGAACCCGTTGAGCTGTTCGTCGCAACAGCGGCCTATCGCCCCGCTGGGGCTCGGACAGAATGAACTCGATCCCGGCCCCCAGGGCCATTTAACGTCCCTCCGGGACTGAGAAGAGGCTCTTCAAACACGCTCTCAGTGGCTCGTCTCATCACCGCTGCCTTCGGGCGTGACGGTTGAAGTGCTTGTCCGCGAAATCCAGGTATTGTTGCCAGTCGAAAAGCGTCACGTCGTGTTTGCCGGTGCGGATGTGGTAGGCGATGGTGTTCATAATCGGCGTGTCGACGGCGGGCATCTCGCTGGCTGCCAGGCCGTCAGTGCCCAGCAGGCGGTAGACCGCACCGGCGTGCTGAGCTGAAAGGAACTCGCCACGCGGGTCGGCCCAGCGGTCACCCTCGGCGCTGGCCACGTAAACCGGCCGCGGGGCAATCAGCGCGATCAGCATGTGCTGGTCGACCGGCAGAGCGTCTTCGTTGTCGTTGTACTTCTTGAAGTTGCCGCAGAACCAATGCGGAAACGACGTGTTGATCCGCTGGACCGTCTCGCCGAACCGGCGACGAGAAAGCGCCGCCCCGCCGCAGCCGGAATCGTTCGAAATGACCATCGCGAAACGCTCATCCTGCGCCCCGGCCCACAGCGCCGTTTTGCCCAGCCGCGAGTGACCCAGCACGGCCACGTGTTTGTGATCGATGGCCTCGTCGGTCTCGAAGTAATCCATCGCCCGGCTCAGGCCCCACGCCCACGCGCCGATTGTTCCCCACTCGTCCGGCGCCGGGGTGGTTTGGCCCTGCTTGTAGAACAGCGGATGCACACCGTTCTGAAAACCGTCGTCAAAGTCTGGGTCCAGGTCGCCGCAGTAGATGGTCGCCACGCCGTAACCGCGTTCGAGTATCGTCTCGATCGGCCACCGATGGGCGTTGGACCCGCGCGACTTCTCGGTGGCGCGATGGTCGACGACGCCCCCGCCCTTGACGTTTCGCATCCACCGGGTGGAAAGCGTGATGCCCGGATCGGGATGGATCGAATGGTTGCCCCCGAAGTTCAAACCAACAAACGTCGGCACCGGTTTCTTCGCGCCGCCAGGCAGAAAGATGAGGATATCCATCCTCGGACCGTCCTTCCTGGTGGTGAAGTAGACCGACACCTCTTTTCGCGTTGCTTTTCCATCGAGCGCGTGCCGATCGACCGAAGTCACCTTGAACGTCATCTTCGGCGGGCGTCCCGGGCACCGTCCATAAACGTGTGTTTCGAACAACTTCAAAATCTCAGGCCGTCGCCGCGTGAACCACGCCTCGGCATCGGTGACTTTCTTGCCGTCGGACATCACCAGTGGATCGGGCAAGGTATACTTCGGCACCTTCGATTCGTCGTAATTGGCGCCGCGAGGCTGGGCCTCAGCGAAGGAGGCAGTCAACAACGTCACCGTGCTGACGAAAGCGGATGTCATAAGGAAGTTGTGCATGGCAGGTTCATTCCTGTGGAAAGGCAAAGTTCACGGATTCAGCTTCAACGCAATGAAGCAAGTCGCGAGCAGAACCGTCACGAGCAAATCGCGTTGAGGCGACGGCGGCAAATCAAAAAGTCCGTCCAACGGCGGCAGAAGTCATCACGTCCGGTCTCCTGATAGTTTAAGAATCTCAGAATTTTTCCAACTGATGAAAGGATTGGGCGCGGCGGAGGGCTTCGCGGACTGGGTCGCGGGGGGCTTCACCCTTTGGCAGTGGTTCCTGGTTGCCGGTGCGGTTGGCGATGAGGACTTCCAGCACGCCGCCGATGAGCACCAGGATTAGGAACAAATCCCTCAACGGAGTCCCCTTGCGCAGCCGGCGAATCGTATCGGCCAGGCTGGCTTCATCGGTGGCCAGCAGCAGCGGTTGCTCCTCTCCCAACCGGGTCTTGAGTTCTTCGGACGTGAGCGTCTCGGGGTCGGCTTCGGCCGGGTCGGTGTTGACGGCAAATGCGAACTGACGGGGATGGCGGGCTTCCAGCCCCGAGGCGGGGTCCGCCCCCGAGGCGGGGTCCGCCCCCGAGGCGGGGTCCGTCATTCGCAGGCGATAGACACCGGCGGCGTGCGTCTCGGAAAAGCGGAATTCTTGGCCCCCGTCGGCGGGCCGGCTGGTCAGTCGCGTCGGTTCTGCGCGTCCAGGCAGGGAAACCTCGACGGTGACGGGCTTCGGTTCGTCGGCAAAACGGAACAGGGCCTGGTTGCCGGCAGGGACTTCCAGCGGGTGCACAGCGCGCCGGGCTGTGTGCAGGATGAAGCGATTGACGAGCGGGACAAAAATCGGACGCAGCGGCAGCGTCGTCCAGCGAGCGTGAGCGCCGGTCAACAGCGTCCAGACCCTGCCCCGACCAAGCCGGTGTGAGACCAGCGCCGGATCGCCGTTATCGAGACGCGCCAGCACGCGGACGGAGCTGCCCGGCGCGAGTTCCAGCAGCAGGTAGTTGTCCACGATGACCGAGAGGAACAGCGACGGCGGAGTCGCCAGCGGTTTCAGCACCGGGTCGGTTTCGTCGAGGAACCCCCAATGCCGGCCGGTTGCGCCCGTCAGATCCGGGAACGAGAACTTGCCGGGAAACAGGCCACCGGTCTCGGCCGATTCGCTCATCGCCGAAGGATCGTTGTTCGGGCCGCAAACCCACAGCAACGTCCCGCCGGCCGAGACGTAATTGTGCAAGGCGTCCAGCGCCGGTTGATCGGGCGGCCGCAGATCGACGCAAATGACGGCGGCGAACGGCGAGAGCGGCTCCGACGCGAGCAATTCCGGCTTCAGCGTCGTCACCTCGATGGCATACGGACCCTGCGAGACCGGCCGCAATGCGCGCTCTAGGTAGTAGCTTCCGCTGCGGTGCGGCGGCTCGTCCCCGCTGCGATCTTCGACCAGCGCCACCTGCAGGGCCGATTGCGTGTCGACGACGAAAAACAGCCGATCGTCGAGGCTGGACGCATCGTCCCCGAGAATTCTCAAGCGGCCTTCCTGAATCCCCGCCCGCTTGGGGGCGTAGTTGAAGTCGACGGTGCGCGTCTCGCCGGCCGCCAGACGAATCATCTCAGACCGCCGGATCAACTCCTCGTCAATCAGCAGCTCCACCTGCGCGTTTTGATCTTCGGACGCCCCGTTCTGCAGTCTGGCGACAATCTGCAGCGGCATTCCCACCGCGAGCACCGGCGCGTGGACCTCGACGTCGAGCAACGAAAGGTTGACGGGCCGCTCCTTGTGCACGTCGATCACGACCAGAGGGATTTCATTTTCGATTTCGGATTTCGGATTTCGGATTTCGGATTGAGTGTCGTCGGTGTTGGCCGGCCAATTGGACTCTTGCAGGTCGGTGATCAGATACAACTCTTTGTTCGGCGCATCGCTGGACTCCAACAAAGACCGGGCGCGCTGGAGCGTGGCGGGGATGTTCGCTCGCGAAAGGCAGACCTTGGCCTCTTCGACAAGCCGTTGCACGTTCTCGACGCGGGTGTAAGCGGCCTCTTGCTGCCGCGACGGTCCACCGCAGAGTAGCACGGCGACTTCGTCGCCGTCCTGTAACAGGTCGAGCACTCGCAGGGCCAGGTCGCGGGCCCGCTCGAAGCGGACCCGGCCGCCGTCGGCCAGCCCCAGAGAAGCGGAATTGTCGAGCACGATGGCCACGGCGGTCGCGCCGCTAGAGAACAACACGTTGCTTCCCGTCATCAACGGTTGCGACAGGCCGAGCGCCAACAGCGCCACGACGGCCATGCGGAAGCACAGCAGCAACAGGTCCCGCAATCGCCGGCGCCGCGCGGTCTTCTCCACGCTGAGCTTCAGGAACCGCAAGGTGCTGAAGTGCTTGACCGGCGCCCGCTGCCGCTGCAACAGATGCACAACCAACGGAATCACGACTGCCAGACACCCCAGCAGAAACAGCGGGGTCAGAAAACCGATGACGGCCAGGACGGGTTCCGGGTTCACTTCAATCGGCTCCGTTTGTTCAAGTACGCGCTGAGCATCAGGTCGTAGGGAACTTCGGTGTCGGTGGTGACGTAATCGACGCGGCTCTGGTTGCAGGCGCGTCGATAGGTGTCGATGAACTCACGGATTCTGCGCTGATAATCTTCACGGACGTATGCCGGGTCGATCTGTAGACGTTCGTCGGTTTCGAGGTCGACGAGGTTGAACGTTTGATCGAAGTTCAATTCCAACTCCGCCTTGTCGAGCACGTGGTAGAGGATCACCTCGTGCTTCTTGTGGCGGAAGTGGTGCAGCGCCCGCAGCACGGCCTCGGGATCGTCGTACAGGTCGCTGATGATGATGATCAGACACCGCCGTTTGAACGATTCGGCCAGATCGTGAAACAGACCGGCCACGCGGGTGTTGGCGCCGGGTTGGCAGTTTTCCAATTGTTTCATCATCTCGTTGAGGTGCATCGCCGTCGAGCGGGCCGGCATGCGGATGCGGATCTTCTCGTCGAAAAGCACCAGCCCCACCGAATCCCGCTGCCGCACCAGCAGGTAAGCCAACACAGCGCTTAGGTAGCAACCGTACTGGAACTTCGTGATTTCCCCGCTGCCGTAATCCATCGAACCGCTGACGTCGAGCAGAATGTGGGCGGCCAGGTTCGTCTCCTCTTCGTATTGTTTCACGTAGTAGCGGTTGGTGCGGGCGAGCACCCGCCAGTCGAGGTGGCGGAGGTTGTCGCCCGGCACATAGTTGCGGTGCTCGGCGAATTCGGAGCTGAACCCCTTGAATGGACTGGAATGCATGCCGGAGATGAACCCTTCGACCACCGAGCGGGCCACCAGCTTCAAGTTCCGAACCCGCGCCAAAGCGGCCGGTTCGAGATAGCGGTACGTTTTCATCGCAGCCGGTACTTTCTCCGCAGCAGCCACTCCGACGTGATCAGGCCGATCGCCAGCAGCCAGAACAGCGACGGATGGTAAAGGCGTTGTTCCAGCAAGATGCGCCGCTCTCGACGCTCCTTGAGCAGACTCTCGAACAGACGTTCGACCCGCGCGACGTGGACGTACTGCCCGCCGGTGGCATCGGCAATGGCCTGCAGCGTTGCTTCGTCGAGGTCCAGACGATCCAGCTCCCGGCTGGGATGTCCGACCTGAATTTGCAGTTGTGTTTCGTCAAGCTTCTCGGTCTTGCTGCGGGCCTCGACGCTGACCGAGTAAAGTCCCGGCTGCTCGGGCGTGTGCTTGGCCGTGTAACCGCCTGCCTGGCCGAAACGTCGCTTGAGCGTCACGGTCTCCGATTCGTCGCCCGGTGCTACAGTGTCGAAATGGGCCTCGACGACAGCGTCATCCACGCCACGGCCGTCCTCGCCGACCAGCAGCGCGTCGAGGACGATCGGTTCTCCCGGCTTATAGAATCCCTTGTTGGTGTTGACCGTCAATCCCGGCTGAAGCGATTCGCTGTCCTTCTTGTCGGCCAACCACCTGAGAAGCTGGCCCCAGAAACGGATGTAGGGGGATTCCTCGTCCAGCCCGCGATTCACCTGATACCAACGGTGCGTGGTATCGCCGGCAAATGCCGCCGCGCGGCCCTTGCCGTAGCGATGAACCGCCAGCACCGTCAGCGGACCATCCGCACCGCTGCGCTGCGGATGGACGGCCAGCACCTCGGCCGATGGTTTCGGACGGTCCAGCCACGTGCAGCCCAACAAGGGGGGCAGCGTCTCCGCTGCGTTTGCCGGCCCGGTGAAGAAACGGGAAATGCCGCTGAAGATGGGATGCGCCTGTCCCGCCGCCGTCAGCTTGAGCTGAAACGGTTCATCGACCCCCAGCGGGGGTCCCGTCTGGTTCCGACCCGTTTTCAACTCGACCGGCAGCACCTTGCCGATGGGCGTCTCGCCGTATCCGCCGCCGCCGAAGCTGTGGTATCCGCCGATCATCAGCAAGCCTTTGCCTTGGGCGACCAGTTTCTCGATGACGCTCATCCGTTCATAGCCCAGGAACTTACTGTCGAGATCGCCGATAAGGAACACGTCGAACGTCCCCAACTGCTCCGGATCGGTGGGGATGCCCTGCTGCTTCCAATCTCCGATACGGGACCCCCGCTGGAGGTTGGTTCGCTGGATGAACAGCCCTGGCTTGGTTTGCACCATGGCCAGGTATTCGATGGTCGGATCGTGGGCGAGGTAGCGGCCCACCAGCGTCCCGTACTCGGCCCGGATTCCACCTTCGACGTACAGCACCCGCAATCGAGTGTCCACAACGACTGTGCTGACCGAGTGCGTGTTGTTCTGATCGACCAACTCATCGGACAACTTGCCGACGCGGACAGTGTACTCGTGCCGGCCTTTCGTTTCAGGCGTGAACAAAAGCTCGACCCGCTGCACGCCCTCGATGTCATCCAGCGTGAGCACCTCGGCGGCGATGACCGCGTCATTCTCCACCAGCTCCACCTGGACGACGCGCCCCTTCAGGCTGCGGGCTTCAATCAACGCGACGATTTTGGCCTGTGTGTTCTTCGGCAACTGCTCGGGACACTCCACGCCGCGGACCATCACGTCCCCCAGCGGGGGTCCCGTTCGTCCGGCGTCGCTGCTCTCGAGATTGTAACCGGTGGCCACGGTATGAACGGGAACACCCAGCTCTTTGAGCGCTGCCGGGATGTCGCGGACGGGACCCCCGCTGGGGACGGGACCCCCGCTGGGGACGGGACCCCCGCTGGGGACCGAGTTGTCGATGCCGTCGGTGAAGACGATCACCCCGACGGTTCGCTGCTTCACACCGCTGAGCACTGCCGAGCGGACGGCGCCGGCCAGGTTCGTCTCGGTCCCCGTCGCCTGCAGCGATCCGACGGCGCTGAGCTGCCGCAGAGCAGAAGCCTTCCCGTCGAAACGGAATGGACGCACGTCGAACGCCCTGGTCAGCGCGTTGCCGTGCTCCAGCAATGCCTGCTGCGCCTGCGCCAGACGGGACCGTCCTTCCGGACGGGACCCCCGCTGGGGACGGGACCCCCGCTGGGGGTCGTCCTCGACGCTCATCGAAGCGCTGGTGTCGACCAGCACGACCAATTGCCCCTGTTTGCTCTCGGTCCGCTCATAACTGACGACCGGCCGGTAAAGCAGCAGAATCACCAGTGTCAGCGCGGCCACCCGCAGTGCAACGAGTTTCCACAGCCGGCGATCGCTGCCGCTGACAAAGACTCGCCGGTACAGGATCGCGATCAGCACTACAACCGCTGCCACGACCAGCAACAGCGAGCCTACTCCCAGATCGTGATCGAACGAAAAATTCATGCCGGAGAACACAAGGCAAAAGGCAAAAGTAAAAAGGAAAAGTCTTGCTCTTCGTCCTTTTTACTTTTGCCTTTTTACTTTTTCCTTGTCAAAACGATCCGCTTGACATAGACCAAATCCTTCAGCGTTTGCCCCGGTTTGCCTTTGTCGCGTTTGTGGAGCAGGTAGCGGGTTGGTTTGCGTCTCGGCGAACGGACGTTTCGGCTCAATTTGCCGTCTTCTTCCGCAGATTCGACGTACACCAACGCGGAGAGCGGGCCCTTGATGCTGTCACCCCGTTTGAGCTTGATCTCGTGAACGTAGATGCGTGCCGGATACGTTCGGCCGGTGAAGATTTTCTCGTCGTTGGCATTCTCTTTGAACCGCCATTCTTTTTCCAACCACTCTTTCTGGATCATGCACTTGACTTCTTCGACCACCCGCAAGGGCACGTCCCGGAATCGCTCGCGCTCGGCATCGTAGATGCGCAGGTTGTGTGAGCGAGTCAAATAGATTCTTCCCTTGACGGTTTTTCCGTTCGAGAGCTCGATCGTGCCGTCAACGGCGTCGGTCCTCTGCGAACGGTTCTGGCCGAACGGGTTCGGTGGTTCCTGATCGGCTGCATAGGCCCCGGCAAGTGTGAAGCCGATAACAGCCAGTTCGACCATCACCCATGAAACGAGACGCATCGGACGCTTCCTCTCACTGGCCCACCGCACGGCGAGCGGCCGGTGTGAGCCGGCTGTTCCAACACTCAGGGGGCTGACGCACCCCGCTCGCCTTTTTGTGAGGACCTCCATGTATGTTGCGCGTGCGATCTGCAAAAAACAACCGGAATGTGCGGAATTGACACAAGGCCTTTCTAACACTCACTCTTGCGGATAAAATAGAACATGGCGGGCCGAAAGGAGCATGATCATGGCTGACGCTGCAAGGCGACGAGTCGATGAAATCACACGCCGCCGCTTCGTCGAGCGGATTGCCAGAGACGGAGCACTTCTCACCGGGCTTGGAGCTGCTTTGTCCGGCGGCGGCCAGCGGGCGGTTGCCGCGAATTCCGGTCCGATCAATTGCGGTCCCCCCAAGAAGGCACAACCGCAACGGCGCAAGGCGGGCGAGAGTTTCCCCCCATTGCCTCTACCGGCGACTCCGCTGCGGCGAACTGAGCGAAAGCGGCCGCCGGCGCCGCCGGCACTGGTCGCCAAGATGGCGCTCGGCAAGACCCGCTTCCAAACCGTCAACGGTAAGCGGGTGGCCTACCGCGACTGGATGACCGACCCCGCTGACATCGACAGTCTACTCAGATGGTTGAACCAGAAGCTCGGCATTCGCTACCGGGCGATCGAAGGCGATTTCGCTCATTTCTCGTACGACCCGCGCGAAGTCCCGGCCGTGTTGCTCTCCGGTCACGCCGCGTTCCATCTGAGTGAAGACGTGCTCCAGCAACTGGCCCGCTACGTTTTGGACGGGGGCACGGTCATCGGCGATGCTTGTTGCGGCTGGAAGGATTTCGACGGCGCATTCCGCGAGCAGATGGACACGTTCTTGCCGGGACGCAAGCTGCGCCGGCTCGATCCCGACGATCCGCTCTTGGGTGCTTACTATCGGCTGGGCAATTTCACCTACCAGCAGGCAGACGGGACTCGCTTTGTCGACAAGCCGTGTATTGAAGGCATCACCATCGGCTGCCGGTTGGGGGTCATCTATTCGCCCATCGATCTAACCTGCGGCTGGGACGGGCACGATCATCCCCGCGGGAATCGCGTCGTGGTCGGCCAGGCCCGGCAGATCGGCGCCAATTACATCACCTATCTGCTCGGCTCGTTCCAGTTGGGCCGGTTTCTGAGCACGACGAAAGTCTATCACGAGCAGGACGAGGCCAGCCGCGATGCCTTTGTGTTCGGCCAGATCGTGCACGACGGCGATTGGGACCCGGACCCGTCGGCTGTACACAATCTGTTGAAGGCCGCTCTCCAGAGCAGCACCATTCACGTGAAGTTCAAGCGAAAGAGCGTGCGGCTGACGGATCGAGAGGCGCTCGGTTATCCGCTGCTGTACATGACCGGCCATCACGACTTCCGTTTTCAGGACGCGGAAGTCGCCCGTCTGCGGGGATACCTGAAGGCGGGGGGGCTGCTGTTTGCCGACGCCTGTTGCGGCCGATTGTCGTTCGACGCCGCGTTCCGCCGAGAATTGAGGCGGGTGTTGCCTGATCTGCGATTGGAGAGTCTGGCGGCCGATCATCCGCTGTATCACACGCTCGACGACGTGGAAACGGTCAGTTACACGCCGCTGGTCGAACGCGACCTGGGCCGACTGACGGCCCCCACACTGGAGGGAATCACCATCGACGGCAAGCTGGCCGTGATTTACAGCCGGTTCGACCTCGGCGACGGTTGGGAGATGTTCCCGCATCCGTACAGCCGGGCCTATTCGTCCAAAGATGCACTGAGGATCGGCGTCAATGTGCTCGTTTACGCGCTGACGCATTAGTCGAGAGTCCAGAGTCCAGAGTTGAGGGTTGAGAGTGATTCCGCGATCTGCAATCCGCACTCCGCACTCCGCAACCGACAATCGGGTGCTCGAGCGGATGGACCGCATCGCCGAGAACTGGTCGCTCTGCAGCATCTTGACCGGCGCGGTGCTGGCAGGCTGGGTGATCGTCGCCTCGTTGATGGTTGCCGTGGTGCTGGACATGCTCGTGCAGTTCGAGACGTGGGCCCGCGGCGTGGTGCTGGCGGTGTGGTGTGTGATTTCCGTCGCGGCCCTGCTCGTGCTGATGGTCCGGCCGCTGCGCCGCACACGAACACCGGACGGCATCGCCAGACGTTTCGAGGAAATCTTTCCGGAGTTGAACAGCGACCTGATCAACCTCGTGCAGCTTTCCCGCACAGACGGTTCTTCGTCAACGCTGCTGCTGGGCGGGGCGATTTGGCAAGCAAACAAACATGCCGCCGGCGTCCCTTTAGAATCGGCGGCGAACAGACTGACGTGGCGCGAGCGGTTCCGGCATTGCATGCACACCCCGCGCGACCTGATGTTGTCGCTGAGCGTTTTCGCGGCCATCGTCATCGTGGCCGGTCTGTTGCAGACGGCGTTCCCGGCTTGGCCGAACTCGGTGTATCGGTTGTTTCATCCGGGCCGATTCGTCCCCGCGGTCGGTTCGGCGCGAATCCTCGAAGTGACTCCCGGCGACACCGAAGTGCTCACCGGCAGCAGTTTGTCCTTCGCCGCAAAGCTCGACAACCCCCACGCCGCACCGCACCAGGGCGTATTGGTCGCCGTCGCCCCGGACGGAGTTGAACAGCGCTACGCACTGGTTCCCTCCGAGAAATTTGACCGCTACAGCTTCACGTTTCCCAAGGTCACCGATCCGTTCCGCTACCGGCTGGAGATCGGCCGCACTCAAACCGAGCATTATTCCGTCGGCGTATTCGATCGGCCCGTGCTCCGTTCGATGACGGCCACCTATCTCTATCCGGCGTACACCGGTCTTGGCGAAAAGATGGTGGATCTGAAAGGCGGGGCCCTGGAAGGCCCCCAATACACGAACGTTGACCTCACGCTGACGACGGCCGCACCGGTGAAGAGGGCGGTCGTGAAAATCGGCGGCCGCGAGGTCTCCGCGACGGCCCGTCAGACAAAGCCGATCGCGCATGCCAAGTTCCAAATTGTGGAGAACGGATCCTACCGCGTCCACCTGACCGACGCACGCGGCAACACCAACGCCGATGCGCAGACCTACCCGATTCACGTGATCATCGACCAACCTCCCACCGTCGAAATCACCAAACCGACGCCCGAGATCGCCGCGGCCGCTGGGGAGAGGATCTCGTTGGAGATCCGCGCCGGCGACGATTACGGTCTCTCTCTGGTCGAGCTGCGCAGCCGGCTCGAGACGGATTCACCCGAGAACGAAAAACCGGTTCGCGGGTGGAAGACATTTCGCGATCCCACACGGGTCCGTCTGCACGAGAACTGGAAGCTTCCGGAGAGTCTCAAGGCCGGTTCGGTCGTGTTGTACCGGCTGCGGGCCTGCGACAACCGGCAGGCGACCGTCAGCAGCAAGCGAATCGGGCCGCAGGAGACGTTCACCGCTGTGCGACGCATCCGCATCGTCGATCGCGACGCGCACTACGCCGACAAACTGAAATCGCTCGAGAGGTTTCGGCAGCAGTTGTGGCGGATCTACAAGCGTCAAACCGAGGCCCGAGGTGAAACGGTTCCGCTGACTACGGTGGGGTCGATCGGCCGAGAAACGAGCACGACGGCGAATTCGATCTCGGCAGGTCAGCAGGCAGTCAAGAAGATGACGGTCGAGCTTTCGAGCGGCGTCAGCGACAAACAGCAGGCGTTGTTGCCGTTCAAGTCGGCGCTGGAGAACCTCGCTCAGGGCCGCATGACGGAAGCGATCACGCTGGCTCGCGAGACGGCCGGGCGGAACGCCGTCGAGGATCTGCACCGGTCGGCCTCCGCGCTGGCGACCGTGCAGGACGACATTCTCGACGTGCTCCGCAAACTGCTCGACCTGGCCCGGGCCGAGACCAGCCGGGCCATCGCCCAAATGGAGAAACGGCCCGGCGGCGATCTGCCCGACGACGTCATCGGTCAGTTGCAGGACCTCAAGAAAGGGCTTGAAAAGTTCCTCAAGGAACAGCGGAAGGTGATCGAGGCCAGCGAGGACCTGGCCAAGAAGCCGGTCGAAGATTTCACCGAGCAGGAGGAACAACTACTGAAGAAGTTGGCGGCCAATCAGGATGACTGGTCGAAGTTCATGAATGCGAAACACAGCGATCTCAGCCGGCTGCCCGAACAGGACTTCTCCAACCCGACGATGTCACAGGAGCTGATCGAGATCGAAACCGAGCTGAAGATGGCCGCCGATGCGCTGACAAAAAAGTCCACCGAGATCGCGGTGCCGCTGGAGCAGCTCGGGGCCGAGATGGCCGAGGAGATCACCACCAACATCGAGAAGTGGCTCCCGGACACGCCCGATCGGGAGAAGTGGAGTCAGGAGGAGCCGTTGACCGACGCGATGCGTGAGGCCCCGATGGCCGAACTGCCCAACGAGCTGGAAGACCTGGTCGGCGATTTGATGGAAGAGGAGGAAGACCTGTTCGACGAGATGGAAGACGTCAGCAGTAGCTGGGCCGACTCGATTGACAAGGGAGCCGGCTGGGATGCCATGGACGGGCCAATCTCCAACATGAGCGCCAAGGGCGTCACCGGCAACCGGCTGCCCAATACCAGCGAGATCGGCGGACGCAGCGGAGAGGGGCGACAGGGCAAGTCGAGCGGCGAATTCGTCGGCGACACGGCCGTCGGCAAGGGGGGACGGAAAACGCCCAGTCGGCTGACCCCCGATCCGTTCGAAAAAGGACAGGTCAAAGACACGAGCAAGGATCCGGTCGGCGGCGCGACGGGCGGCGGCAAAGAAAGCGGTCAGGGCGGAGAAGGCTTAGAAGGGCCGATTCCACCACCGCTGAAGCGCGAGCTGGGCCGTTTGGCGGGAAAGCAGGCCTCGCTGCGGAACCGGGCCGAGACCATCCGCCTGCAGTTCAAAATTGTCAACTACAACACCGCCGACATGGACACGTTGATCAAGGCCATGCAGCGCGTCGAACGGCAATTGCGTTCCGGCTATTTCCGCTCGGCGCTGCGGCGGCGAGACGTGGTTCTGGGATCGCTCGGCGATCTGCGAAACCAGACAACCGACGAAGCGTCCGTCAAGACGGACACCACCGCCAGCATTCCGCAAGAGATCAGGAAACAGATCCTAGGCAGCATGAACGAGGCGTCTCCGGTCGGTTGGGAACAGCTCAACAAGAATTACTTCGAAAAGATCGCCAACGGGAAATAGAAAATTCGGCAACTGTTGAGCCAAGTGCAGTCATTACGAAATTAGGAACCCAGGAAGACTCGAGAAAGACGATTTGCGAAATTCCTGTTTTCCTGGGTTCCTCATTGTCAGGAAGAGCGATGATCCAGACGTCGGTGCTCGTTACGCTTTTTTCTCTTGTGGCGGTGGCCGATGATGCGGAAAAGGTGGTCATTCCGTTCGATTTCGAGTCTCGTTTCGACCAGGGCGACACTGGCCGGCGTGTCGGCGAGATGATCTGGAAGAAGTTGGATCGCGAAGGGAAATTCGTGATTCCCGAGAGTATGCTGGACGTGCGGGACGTGTGTCAGCGGGTGAAGTTTCGGCCCAATCCTCAGACGTCTCTGAAGCAAATGGGCGCCGTCATCCGCGAGGAGTTCGAGGCCCACATTGCCGTCTGGGGCTCAGTCGAGCGGGTGCCGCCGAACAGGACCGACGTGTACGACTTGCACATTAAGGTCGTCGATTTCAGCGGAGCCGAGCCGGTCGTCCTTTACGACAAAAAAAACCGTACCAAGACGGTCAGCGAGATACCGCATCTGTACGTGAAGCAGATGCTGATGAAGCTCGACGGCAAACGGCCGCAAGGTCCGCCGCCGCCCGATCCCGCGGCCGAGAAGCGCTGGCGGGAAGGCCGCAATCTGCTCAGCAACGGTTCGTTTGAAAAAGGGGCTGAGAGTCCGACTGGTTGGGAGTCCCTGCCTCAATACGTGTCGCTGGTCAAGTCACGGCGAACGCGACACCTGCAGATGAGTTTTCCGGCCAGCGTGGCGGGTTCGACCGGCGTGCTGTACTACAGCGAGTTCTTCCCGGTCCAGCAGCTCGCCACGTACCGTTTTTCCTGCCGGTTCCGCACCAGCGGCTCGGCGGTCAAGGTGTTCGTCAAGTGTTACGACGAATTTCGCGGCAGTCGCGTGCGGGGCGACTCGGCCGTCCAGAAACGCGAAGTTTACCGCAGCCAGCAGAACCTCAAAGGTGCCGCCGGCAAGTGGACGACTCACACCGAAGACTTCACGCCGAAACATTCCAAATACACACCTCGTTGGGGCCGGGTGATGCTGTACGCCTATTGGCCGGCGGGAACCGTCGAGTGGGACGACGTGGTCGTCAAGCAGATCAAGCCCCCACCGACAAAAAAGGTCCGAGCCGAACAGTCGGCGCGCGGACAATAGTCGGGTTGTTTCAAAGCCTCTTCAAATGCAGCGAAATGTGAACGAGATCCGAGCAGGGGTGGAACAATTGACGAATTGCTCTCGACGTCAGGTCTGATTGATCCGGTCTAGGCACACATCGCGGGAGCTGCTATCTTCCGCCCGGATTGGCGTGATTCCGCACAGGTTCTGGAAATGACACAACGCAACCTCGGAATTGCCGGCTTGGTTCTCTTCCTGTTGGTGAGTCTTTCAGGGTGTGAATGGGGGCAGACTGAGGAGCAAGAGAAGCTGAACCTGACGCTTCCCAGCCTTCCCTCCGCCGACAAGGCTGTCGAACCGCTTCCTCCAACATCGGAAGAGAAACTCGATCTGCGGTTGAACCTGGGCGACCGGTTCCCGCTGCAGAAAATCGTCACGCAGACACTCACGCAGGCGTCGCCGGACGGTCCGGTTACCAGCCACTCGACATTGGAGTTGCTGCTGGCCATTACGGTCGAAGAGATCCGCGGCGATCGCAAACGGCTGGCTGTCCGTTATCAGCACGTGCGCTACCGGCACGACGTGGCCGGTCAAAGGGTCGAGTACGATTCCAATTCCCCGGCGGCACCGATCCCGCTCCAGGTGCAGGCCTATCATGGTTTGGTGAACAACGGGTTTTCGTTCTGGATTGGTCCGGACAACAGAGTCGTGGAATTGGTCGGCTTCGGCGATTTTCTCAAGCGTTGTGTGGAGGGTGTCGCGCCGGCGCATCGTCAGGCGGTCCAAACCAACCTGGCCGCTCTGTCGGGGGATGAGGGAATCGCCAACTTCGTCGACGACAGCATCGGTTTGTTGCCGTTCCGCGTCGACGGGAAGGGCCGGCGCGCGGTCGTCAAGGTCGGCGACACATGGACCCGCGAGCGGCAGTTCGTGCAGCCGCTGCCCATGTACGAGAGCAGCAAATACACGTTGAAGGCGTTGAACGACCACATCGCCGAGATCGACATCGTGGGCGGCATCACTTGCTCGACCACCTACGGCCCGTCGGACCAGCAGAACAAGGACGTGCGGGTCACCGTGCGGGGCGGTCATTCCTTCGGTCGTTGTCTCATCGACCGGTGTACGGGACTGCCGCTCAATTCGCAGATCGAACGGCACCTCGATATGCTCGTGCAGCTCTCCGATGGTGTGCAGTTCGAACAGCGAAAGCACATCGTCACAACGATTCGTGCGTTTCCCCAGCAGGCCCACTAGTCCTCATATTCTTCGCCATTCCCGACCCCTAGGAACCGCAACCAGCGGCGTCCCTTGCCCTTGTGGGAGTCGTCGGTCGCCTGAAAGCCGTCTACGGGGGCCCCGTCTTCCAGCGACAGGCCCAGCAAATTCATTTTCTTTTCGACCTGGTATTCAATCTGCTGTAGTCTCACTTCTTCCCGGCTTAGTCTCGCGCGTTCGATGGAAAGTTCGACCTCAGAAATTCGCAGCGTCTCTTCGAGCCGGCCCTCCAATTCCTGAAGTCCCTGCCGCAATTCTTCCGGAACATTCTCGAGTGCCGCCCAATCCGGCAACGCGACGCTTTGCCGCGACTGGACGATACGGAGCTTCTTGATCAAGAACGAGATATACTCGTCGCGGCTCTCGATGGCGCATTGAAGCTCCTTGGTATCGGCTGTCAAGAAGTCGATCGGCTCCGGCTGATGGGACTCGACAATCTCTTCTGCTTCGGGAGCTTCTTGAGCAGGCTCGGAATCCTTGGCCAGCAGTCCCGCCTTCAGCGTCTCCCAGGCGTCCGGCTCGTCGTCGGCTGAGGCGTCGGAAAAGGGGACAGGTCTCATTTGTGCGAAGCACCCGTCGGGCCGTTCCGGCAAATTGGACCTGTCCCCTTTTCCGACGCCCGCATTGATGTCGTCCTCTGGTCGAGCGTCTTGAAGTGGCTGTGGCGTTTCCTCGCCGGTGATCGCCTTGCCGCCTTGGTCTGCGATCAGGTCGTGTAGTTCCGAGATTTGGACTTCCAGCCGGCCGAGCGTCGCTGCGGCCTGCATCTGCTCCCACTGCTCGACGGCCTGCTGAAGCTCGCCGACGAGATTTTTGTGCGACTCGACAAGCTCCGGCGGGAACCCTCCACCCAGCCGCAGCCCCCGGTCGCCGCCGGTTCGATGGATACGGTCCAACTGCTCGGCAGCCTGTTCCAACCGCTGGGTGAGAACGGCAACCAGCTCTTCCTTCTCTCGAAGTTGGACCTCAAGCGTGGAAACCTGATCCTGCATGCCGTTCGTTCCGCTCTCAGCCGATTCGTGTCCACTGACGGCGTCGGAAAAGGGGACAGGTCCAATTTGCCGGAACGGCCCGACGGGTGCTTCGCACAAATTGGACCTGTCCCCTTTTCCGACGCTGTGCGCACCGCCACGAAAGAGTTTACCTCACAGCAGCACCGGACGAAGGAGATCGGCTGGAACTCGACGGCGGCACCGCATCTGCACCCAACGATTAGCGCGATTACTCGTAGACTTGCGGATTCACGACATGTTCCGGCTGTAGGCCCTGGAGCGCCTGCACCACCTGCCGGGCGGCCCGTGTTCGCAGTTCGACCAGTGATTCTTCGGACAGAAAGGCCGCATGCGGGGTGAGAATGACCCGCTCATCCCGGAACAAGGGGGCCGACAGATCGGGCGGTTCCGGATCGAAAACATCTAAAGCGGCGCCGGCGATTTCGTCCCGCTCCAGCGCCCGCCTGAGGGCCTCGTGATCAACGAGCGGGCCGCGCGACGTATTGATCAGGTACGCCGACGATTTCATCCGCCGAAACTGGGCCGCTCCGAACAACCGACGCGTCTGTTCCGTCAGCGGCACGTGGAGCGAGATGAAGTCGCTTCGCTCGAGCAGCGCGTCGAAGCCGATCAAAGGGCAGCCGGTGCCGTGATCGTTTCCCGTCGGGTCGTGGGCGACGACCTGCAGACCCAGCGCACACGCTTTGGGATACAGGGCTTGTCCAATCCGTCCGAAACCAACCAACCCCAGCACCCGGCCGGTCAGTCGATGCAGCGGCGGACCCGACTGGAGCTCGTACCGGCCGGTCCTGGCCCGGTGATGGAAGAACGCAATTTTGCGGGCACAAGCCAACAGCAGCGCCAGCGTATGGTCGGACACCTCCGGAACGCAGTAATCGGGGACGTAGGTCACCGGTATCTTCAGCTCGGTCGCGGTTCGGACGCAGATGTTGTCCAGTCCGATGCCAAACCGGGCAATCACCCTGCAACGGGGAACCGCTCGAATCACCGCCGGCGTGACCTGAGCCCAACAGGTGGCAATGGCATCGACATCGCGGGCCAGCTCAACAAAAGTCGATTCATCCTGGCGAGGCGCTTCGACGATCTCCGCGCCGATCTCACCCAGGATCCGCCGCTCCAGATTGCAGTCGGGCCAAGCACGATCGGTGATGAGCACGCGATATTGATTCGTCATTCGTCATTACTCATTCGTCATTGCTCCGGTGGCATTTGCTGGGCCGCTTCCCGATGAAAGGGAATACAAGAGGGCCGGACCGCACGACCCGTCACGAAACCTGCTGCTGGGCGGCCAGCTCGGCCATGCGGATGGCCGGCTCAACGATCCGGAGCCAGTTGTCTCGCAGGTAATCGTCCGGCCCGCCCTTGTTGGCGACCTCTTGAGCGACGTGAATGGTCGGCACCATCTCAATGGCGTCCCAAGGACAGACCGTCAGCTCGTACGGGTCGGATTTCTTGGTCGGAACGTGTACACAGACTTCGCAGCCGACGCAGCGCTCCACGTCAATCTCGCACCACGACTGCAATGTCGAAAGAGTGTCGCCCGGAACTTTGTAGATACAATCGACGGGACACACGTCCAAACAAGCCTCGCAGCCGGTGCAGTTGTCGGCATTGATGATGGCCACTTCTTTGGGCAGTTTCTTTCGCTTTCCGGTTTTCGCCATGCCATTCACCTATCGAGCTGGCTTGTCTTGCGAAGGAAGCGGCGGCCACAACCGCATCCCGATTGTCACTCACTTCGGTTTGGCGAGCGTGACCCGCAATTTCATCTGCTTGCCGTGTCGCATCACGACGACGTCCACTGTGTCGCCCGGTGTGAACTTTCGCAGGGCCAAATCGAAGTCGTTCAAGTCGTTGATCTTGATCGAGCCGAGCTGGATGATGCGATCACCCCCCTTCACCCCCCCCTTGGCTGCGGGGCTGCCGGGCGCAACGCCGGACAGACTGTAGCCCGGTGCGTCACTTCCGAATTCCGGAATGCTTCCGAAATACGGGCGGTTGCCGCTGCGACGCGCCGTTTCTTTCCGCTTGACCGCCAAATACTTGGGACGATCGGGGTTCTTTGCAGTCGCAATGACGGTTTCTTCCACCAGGTCCACAACTCGCGACATGCCCTTCACGTTAATCTTGTCCCAGTCGTCGGTCGGCCGATGATAGTCGCGGTGTGTCCCCGTGAAGAAGTGCAGCACGGGAATCTTCTTCACATAAAACGACTGATGATCGCTCGGACCAAAACCGTCCATCTTCAAAGCCAGCTTGAAGCCGTGTTGCTTGCCCAGCCTCTCGACGAGCCCCTTCCACCGCCCGGCGGTACCGACCCCGAATACCGTGAGTTTGTCGTCTTTCAATCGGCCCACCATATCCATGTTGAACATGGCGATTGTCTGCTCCAGCGGAAAGATCGGTTCCTTAACGTACCGGGCTGAGCCGATCAGACCGCGCTCCTCGGCGGTAAACGCGATGAACACCACTCTTCGCGGCAGTTTCTCCTTGCGGGCGGCCAGCCGGCGGGCCAGCTCGATCAGACAGACCGTACCGGAGGCATTGTCGTCGGCGCCGTTGTGGACTTCCCTCTTGCCCGGCGCCAATGAGCCGCGGCCACCCATGCCGAGGTGATCGTAATGCGCCCCGACGACAATCGTCTCGTCGGCCAGCGGTCCTTGACCCTCTAACACGCCAATCACGTTCTTCACGTCCGTCCGAACCCGCTTCAGCGTCGTCGCACCCTTGGCGGTCCAGCCCGCCAGCAGAGCGCTCTGGGGTTTGAGGTCCTTGTCGATCTCGGCTTCGATCTTCTCCAGCGGCTTCTTCAGCGCGGCTTGTAGCAATTTGTTGCACGCCTTCTGCGTGATGTGCAGGATGGGCACCGTCTTGTCCTTGCCCATGCCGCCGTAGCCGAATTTCATCAGCGGATCGGTGTTCCTGTTCGCCTTCGCTTTCCGCTGCGCCTCGAGTTTCGCGGTGGCGGAAGAGAATTTCTTTCTCGCTTCGGCCGACTTGTCGACGTCTTGGGGATCGACGGCATCAAGCTCCTTCTGGGCGTTCTTCAGCGCGTTGGCAGCCTGCTCGACCTGCTGGTCGGCTTTTTTCAGCTCCTTGCGGGAGGTGTAGGGGTCATTGACGAACAGGATGGCAACCGCTCCCTGTCCGAATGCCGCACTGACCTTCGTCCGCAGCTCGGCGTGCCGCGACATGCCGCCGTGCGCGCCCGAAAACGGTGGCTTCGGATTTCCCTGCCGCGGGACGCGCCGCATCACGATCACAATCTTGCCCTTGATGTCGATGCCGTCGAAGTCGTTGTACTTCTTGTCATGGATCGCGTAGCCGCAAAAAGCAATCCCCGCGTCGAACGAACCGGACCCGCCGAAGGAACAGGTGCGGAAATCGGTGTCGTACTTCAGGTCGCTCGTCTTGCCATCCGGTCCGACAAATTGCAGCGTGTTGGGAGCGCCCAGTTCGGAACCAGTCACCATTTGGAACGTCTGGAAAGGGCCGCCCTCGACGTGGGGGACTTCCAGACCCGCTTGGGCGAACTTCTGCTTGACGAAATCGGCGGCCAGGTTCAGCCCCTTCGTGCCGACCCCACGTCCTTCCAGATCGTCCGAGGCCAGGTACTTGATCGCGCTGAGCAAGCGAGTTTGGCTCTCCGTCGTCGCATCACCGAAAACCGGCACGACCAACGTGAGAACCCACAACAACACCGCCGGCAGGCTCACTCCGCCTGCGCGACGATCACTCTGTAATCGGTTCATCAAAGGGCGTCCTCTCTAGAAAGATAAGCTCCCAACTGCGAACTCTCTCACTAGTATTCTATACAAACACCTCTGAAACACCACCGCATTCCCACCCCGCCCCTGAACCGGCACGATGCCGGACGGCCGGATCATTCTCAAGGCGGCTGCGGTGGTGTATGCTGCGATTTGATCCGATGAAGCCCGCACCAATACTGGCAGCCTCTGGAATCAGCCGGCGAGTCGATGACGGCCGGTGGTTGCTGTACGACGTCTCGCTGGAAGTCGCTGCCGGAGAACGCTGGGCGATCATCGGGCCGACCGGCTCCGGCAAGAGCTTGTTGCTGCGGGCCTTGGCGTTGCTGGACCAGGTGGACGAAGGGCGCGTCCTTTGGCAGGGACAAGAGGTCCAAAGCGACGTGGTCCCCGAGTTTCGCCGGCAGGTGATTTACCTGCATCAACGGCCGGTGCTGGTGGAGGACAGCGTCGAGAGGAACCTGCAACTGCCGTACATACTCCGCGGTTGCGCAAAGGAAAAGTTCGACCGAAACCGGATCATCGAGCGGCTCTGTGTGTTGGGCCGTGGTGCCGAGTTTCTGGAAAAACAGAGCCGAGACCTCTCCGGCGGCGAAGCGCAGATCGTCGCCCTGCTGCGAGCCGTCCAGTTGAACCCGTCGGTTCTCTTGCTCGACGAACCGACGGCCGCGCTCGATGCCGAGGCGGGTACGGCCATCGAAATTTTGGTCGGCCGCTGGTTGAGCGAGACTGGCGACGCCCGGGCGGCGGTTTGGGTCAGTCACAACGCGGAACAGATCAACCGCGTGGCCGACAAGACGCTGCGGCTCGAACAGGGGCGGATCAGGGAGTGTTCCAATGACAGGTGAGTACTACGACCTCCAGTTTGTCGACGTTGCGGTGGCCGCGGCTCTCATCCTGGTCAACGGCTTGATCTCGCTGGGACTGCGGCTCGGTTTGGAGCGGCGATTGTTGGTTGCGGCGGTCAGAACCGTTGTGCAGCTACTGTTGATCGGCGCCATCCTGAAATGGATTTTTGAGACACACTGGGTTGCGGTCGCCGGGTTGATGCTCGTCATGTCGCTGATTGCCGGCGTCTCCGCGGTGCGGAGGGTCGAGCGGCGTTATCCGGGAATTTGGCTCAACAGCATCGTGGCGGTGATGGCCGGTTCGTGGCTGGCGACGGCCGTTGCGTTGACGGCCATCATTCGACCCGGCGTCTGGCAGGGTCACGTGGGGCAGTACGCCATTCCGCTGCTGGGCATGATTCTGGGCAACACGCTCAACGGCGTCTCGCTGGGGTTGGACC
Organism: uncultured Planctomycetaceae bacterium; assembly: GCA_964530165.1. GTDB lineage: Bacteria > Planctomycetota > Planctomycetia > Planctomycetales > Planctomycetaceae > CAZGYE01. Next base: position 1,226 of record CAZGYE010000054.1, on the reverse strand, counting down.
GGCTGAGCGAGCAGTTGGCCACCCGGCGCGGACAGGTGGAAATGCTGCTCACGCTCGGCGCGACCCGCTGGGAAGCTGCTCGTGAAGCGGTACGCGACGCCGTTCGCACCGGCCTGATTCCCATCATCAACTCGATGATGGTCGTCGGGCTGGTCAGTTTGCCCGGCATGATGACCGGTCAAATCCTGGCCGGAGTCCCCCCGTTGGGCGCGGTCAAATACCAGATCGTGATCATGTTCCTCATCGCCGCCGGCACGGCATTGGGGACCATCAGCGCCGTGCTGCTGAGCTACGTCCGGTTGTTCAACGCCCGGCATCAGTTCTTGTACGAGTCACTTCGAAAACATGTTCTTTTCCACTAGAATCAATCAGAACGTTTTCAATGAGAAGGTCTCGCAACGGATCCATTCTGGTGTGCCATTTTTGAGTCGGGAGATCGACATGAGTAGAGTGATCGTTTTCGTCATTGCGGCGTTTTCTGCACGTTCCGGTCTGGGCGAACAGCCGCTGGTTCCCGTGGGGGTTGCCAAGGTCGACATCACACCCGACTACCCGATCAGGCTCAGCGGATACGGAAACCGGCGGAGCGAGGCCGAGGGAATCGAGCAGAAGATCTGGGCGAAGGCCCTGGCGATCGGCTCCGACGCCGATGGACCGGCTGTGCTGTTCACCGTTGACAATTGCGGCGTGCCCGGCAGTATGACCGATGAGGTGGCCGCTCGGCTCGCAAAGAAGACAAACGTCCGCCGAGAAAGTGTTGCCGTTTGTTCCAGTCACTCTCACACGGCGCCGATGCTGACCGGCGTGCTGCCGCTGCTGTTCGGCATGCCGATCCCGCCGGAGCACCAGGCCAGAATTGATCGCTACACGCGTGAGCTGACCGATCGGTTGGAGCAGGTGGCACTGAGCGCGCTGGCGAACCGCCGTCCAAGCCGTCTCGATTGGGCCGTCGGTAAGGTTGGCTTTGCCAACAACCGGCGGACGAAAGGAGGTCCGGTGGACCACTCGCTGCCGATGCTGCGGGTGCGTGACGCCGACGGTAAACTGCGGGCGATCGTGGTGAGCTATGCGTGTCACTGTACGGTGTTGGGGGGCGAGTTCAACCGCATCTGCGGCGACTGGGCCGGCTACGCGCAGGAGTACATCGAGCGAGACCACCCGGAGGCCGTCGCTCTGGTGACGATCGGCTGCGGCGCCGACGCCAATCCGCGACTGCGACGCAAACT